>NZ_JBFRDN010000008.1:0-157855 GCF_052113785.1 Phyllobacterium sp. TAF24
GGTTCGACAGGCTCACCATGAGGGAGAGTGGGGATGCAACGATAATCGTCAGCTTTGCAGATCACAAAGGTTGCAGAACTTGACTCCCTTTCATCACCTCTCTCCCTCATGGTGAGCTTGTCGAACCACGAACCACCACCCCACTCGGTATGATAAACATCCCGCGCTTTGCCTAAACGAACTTTAATTTGACGGATGAGGGGACTCACTCAAAACTATTCTTTCAGTCGCGCGCTGCACGTCTGACTTGGAGAGGCTGCACCGCATGAGAAATGTTTTCCGCCTGTTCGAAACATGGATTGATCCCTATGCCGTTCCCCCGGCAGATCATGTTCCCTCGCGGCCTTTTCCCTTCATCTGGTTTTATGTCCGGCAAGCCAAGGCCGCATTCTTCGCGGTGCTTGTGCTTGGTGGATTGGTGGCGCTGACGGAAGCGGGATTGTTCTGGTTTCTTGGCGGGCTCGTCGATATTCTGGCATCGGTCAACCCGGCTAAGGGTTGGCAGGGGCTGATGCAGGATCATGGCACGTCGCTTCTGTTGATGCTGGCCGGTGTGCTGGTCGCCCGCACGATTATCCTGACGCTCTCCGCATTGGTTGAGGAACAGACCGTTGTTCCGGGTTTTTTCAATCTGGTGCGCTGGCAGGCGCATCTGCATACCTATCGCCAGAGCCTTGCCTTTTTCCAGAATGACTTTTCAGGCCGCATCGTCGCCAAGGTATGGGCGACGGGGCAGGCGGTCGGTGATTTCATGATGACGCTGCTGCAGGCAATCTGGATTTGCATCGTCTACAGCATCACCACCATTGCACTGATCGGTGATCTCGACTGGCGGCTGGCGACAATCGTCATTGTCTGGCTTTTGGCGTTCAGTCTGATCGCCCGCTATTTCCTGCCGCGCGTGCGCCGGGCGGCAGCGGAGACGGCAGAAGCCAGTTCCGTCGTCACAGGGCGGCTGGTCGATGGCTACAGCAATATCCAGACCCTGAAACTCTTCGGCAGTGCGGAACGTGATGATGCCTATATGCGGCAGGGCATGCAGCGCTGGCTCGACGCGATCATTCCGCTCACCCGTGGCCTCAGTGGTATCCGCATTGCGCTGGGTGCAACCAGCGGCGTGATGATCTGCGCGGTAGCCATTGTTTCTATCGATTTGTGGTTGAAGTCTGAGATTTCGCCCGGCGCCATTGCCTTCACACTCGGTCTGGTCTTGCGCCTGAGTATGCTTCTGGGACGGACCATGGCCAACCTCAATGGTCTCCTGCGCAATTACGGTACAATCCAGAACTCGATGGAGCTTCTGGCTCGGCCGGTAACCGTCGTTGATAAACCCAATGCGACCAAGCTGATGGTTCCGGCAGGCGCCATCAAGTTTGAAAATATCGAGTTTCACTATGATAGTTCGAAGCCGGTTTTCGACAATCTCAAGCTCGACGTTCTTCCGGGTGAAAAGGTCGGCCTCGTTGGCCGTTCCGGTGCGGGCAAATCGACACTGGTCAATCTGCTGCTGCGCTTCTACGACGTGCAGGGCGGGCGAATCCTCATTGATGGTCAGGATATTGCGGCAGTGACACAAGACTCATTGCGCTCGCATATTGGCATGGTGACGCAGGATACTTCGCTGCTGCATCGCTCGGTGCGTGATAACATCCTTTACGGGCGGCCCGACGCCTCTGACGAAATGATGCGGCACGCGGTGGAGAATGCGCAGGCGGATACCTTCATCGCCGCCCTGACAGATCCCAAAGGCAGGCAGGGTTTTGATGCCCATGTGGGTGAGCGCGGTGTCAAACTATCGGGTGGTCAGCGCCAGCGTATCGCCATTGCCCGCGTCATGCTGAAAGACGCGCCGATTCTCATTCTGGATGAGGCCACGTCGGCACTCGATTCGGAAGTGGAAGCAGCGATCCAAGACAATCTCTACCGGCTGATGCGCGGCAAAACAGTCATTGCCATCGCACATCGCCTCTCCACCATAGCCGCGCTGGACCGATTGGTGGTCATGGATGAGGGGCGCATTGTCGAGAGCGGCACCCATGAGGAACTCATAGCCGCCAACGGCCTCTATGCGGGACTTTGGGCGCGCCAATCAGGCGGCTTTATCGGCCGGGCATGACATCGTCTGCAAAAGCCGAACAGATTCATGGCCAAAGAGTGGAAAAGGTGTGGCGACTTATCCCTGCGACATCCTGCCCTTGTGCCTCTGTCAGGCTGGACAAGCTCCTGCGACATGCTTAGAAACCACGCAATATGCTGGGGAATCCGCGCGGCTCATTTTGTGGGCCAGTCGTCTATTCTAGTGACAAAGTGGACTCTCCTGCGGCGTTGTTATTCGGAAAGGAACAGGCCCCGTGAGCGCACACGATACGACCGAGCCGACACGGCGTGACTTCCTCTATATTGCGACAGGTATGGCCGGTGTGGTCGGTGTGGGCGCCTTTGCGTGGCCCTTTATCGACCAGATGAGACCGGATGCATCCACGCTGGCAGTCTCGTCCATTGAAGTTGATGTTTCAGCGCTGACACCGGGCATGTCCCTGACGGTCAAATGGCGCGGCAAGCCCGTTTTCATTCGCAATCGTACGCCGAAGGAAATTGAGGATGCGGCCAATGTTCAGTTGAGCCAGCTCAAGGACCCGATTGCACGTAACGCCAATCTGCCGAGTGATGCTCAGGCCACCGACGCGGATCGCGGCGCTGGCAAGGGCAAGGAAAACTGGCTGGTGATGATCGGTGTTTGCACCCATCTCGGCTGCATCCCGCTCGGACAGCAGGGCGATTTCGGTGGCTGGTTCTGCCCGTGCCACGGCTCGCAATATGATACCGCTGGACGCATTCGTTCCGGTCCCGCACCGGAAAATCTGCCTGTCCCGCCACTTTCATTCATTTCCGACACCGTCATCAAGATCGGCTAAGGTTCCAGGGGGAGACACGACATGAGCGGTGGACATTCATCCTATACGCCGAACACAGGTATCGAAAAATGGGTCGATGCGCGACTTCCGTTGCCGCGTCTGATCTATGATTCATTCGTTGCCTATCCTGTTCCGCGCAACCTCAATTACGCCTATGCCTTCGGTGGCATTCTGGCGATCATGCTGGTTTCGCAGATCATCACCGGTGTCGTATTGGCCATGCATTATGCGGCTGATACGGGTCTGGCTTTCAATTCTGTTGAAAAGATCATGCGCGACGTGAATTCAGGTTGGCTCCTGCGCTACCTGCATTCCAACGGTGCATCCATGTTCTTCCTCGCCGTCTGGGTTCACATTTTCCGCGGGCTTTATTACGGTTCCTACAAGGCGCCGCGCGAGCTTCTGTGGATTCTCGGTGTGATCATCCTGCTCCTGATGATGGCAACCGCCTTCATGGGTTACGTTCTGCCTTGGGGCCAGATGTCCTTCTGGGGCGCGACCGTTATCACCGGCTTCTTTACAGCGTTCCCGGTTATCGGTGATCCGATCCAGCAGCTGTTGCTGGGTGGTTTTGCCGTCGATAATCCGACCCTTAACCGCTTCTTCTCGCTGCATTACCTGCTGCCGTTCATGATTGCCGGTGTCGTTGTCCTGCACGTCTGGGCGTTGCATGTGACCGGCCAGACCAATCCGACCGGTATCGAAGTCAAGTCGAAGACGGATACGGTTGCATTCACACCTTACGCGACCATCAAGGACGCGTTTGCGATGTCGATCTTCCTGATCCTCTTTGCCTATTTCGTCTTCTACATGCCTAATTACATGGGCCATCCGGATAACTACATTCCGGCTGACTCGCTGAAGACACCTGCCCATATCGTTCCGGAATGGTACTTCCTGCCGTTCTACGCGATGCTGCGCGCCATCACCTTCAACATTGGACCGATCAATTCGAAACTCGGCGGCGTTCTGACGATGTTCGGTTCGATTGCGATCCTGTTCATCGTGCCATGGCTCGATACATCCAAGGTTCGTTCGGCTGTTTACCGTCCATGGTACAAGCTGTTCTTCTGGATTTTTGTTGCCAATGCCATCATGCTCGGCTGGCTCGGTTCGCGTCCTGCAGAAGGCCTCTACACGCTGTTCTCGCAGCTCGGTACGGCATACTACTTCGGCTTCTTCATCATCATCATGCCGTTGCTGGGTCTGATCGAAACACCGCGCCGCATACCGAACTCGATCACGGAAGCAGTGCTTGCAAAAACCAAGAGCGGCGGTCAGCCGGCTGGTGTTGCGGCGGCTCCGGAAACCAAAGGCTGAGAAACGTGAAGGACTCTCCGATGAAAAAAATCCTCCTCGGTCTCGCAGCTGCCGGTCTTGGTACCATGCTGGCTTTCGGCGGTGTCGCATCCGCCGAAGAAGCAGCCCATAATGCCGCTGAGCCAACGCACTTTCCGATCAAAGAGCCGGAACAGATGAAATGGACTTTTGCCGGTCCGTTTGGTCATTACGACAAGCAGCAGTTGCAGCGCGGTCTGAAGATCTACAAGGAAGTCTGCTCCGCTTGCCACTCAATGAAGCTGGTGCCGTTCCGTTCCCTCACCGAGCTTGGTTACACGGAAGCACAGGTCAAGGCATTTGCCGCGGAATATGAAGTGCAGGATGGCCCCAATGGCGAAGGTGAGATGTTCACCCGCAAGGCAATCCCGGCTGATTATTTCCCGTCGCCTTTTGCCAATGTGCAGGCTGCGGCCGCTGCCAATAATGGTGCTGCTCCGCCCGACTTCTCGCTGATTGCCAAGGCCCGTTCCGTCGAGCGCGGCTTTCCGCAGTTCCTGATCGACATCGTTTGGGGCCAGTATCAGGAAGGCGGACCGGATTATATCCACGCGCTGCTGACCGGGTTTAACCAGACGCCACCAGAAGGCATGAAGATCCCCGAGGGTACGCACTACAACCCTTACTTCATTGCTGCCAAGTCATTGGCCATGGCTGCACCGCTTCAGGATGGTCAGGTGACCTATGATGACGGTTCACCGCAGACGCTGGTGCAGTATTCACAGGACGTTTCGGCATTCCTTATGTGGGCCGCTGAACCACATCTGGAAGAACGCAAGAAGACCGGCTTCCGCGTCATGATCTTCCTCGTTCTGTTCGCTGGTCTGCTCTATGTGGCCAAGCGCCGTATCTGGGCCGATATCGAACATTGATCGATCCGATATATCTGATCCGGAAAGGGCGCTATGCGCCCTTTTCTTTTGTGGGCGGGGTCCATTAGACTGGACCTTGATGCCCGAAAGGCACGAAGGAGCAACGACATGGATTCTACGCTGAAACAGACGCTGATGGATGCCATTCGTAATATTCCCGATTACCCCAAACCCGGCGTGATGTTTCGTGACATCACGACCCTGCTTGGCAACGCACGGGCTTTCCGCCGGGCAATCGATGAGCTGGTTCATCCCTATGCGGGCGGCAAGGTCGACAAGGTTGCGGGTGTCGAAGCGCGGGGATTCATCATCGGCGGCGCCATGGCGCATCAGCTGTCGTCCGGCTTCGTGCCGATCCGCAAGAAGGGCAAGCTGCCGCACGATACGGTGCGCATTGCCTATAGTCTTGAATATGGCGTGGACGAAATGGAGATGCACCGGGATGCCATCGTGCCGGGTGAGAAGGTTATTCTCGTCGATGATCTGATCGCGACGGGTGGCACGGCAGAAGCAGCGGTGAAATTGTTGCAGCAGATGGGCGCCGATATTGTCAGCGCCTGCTTCATCATTGATCTGCCTGACCTCGGCGGCCGCAGGAAGCTTGAAGCGCTCGGCGTCAACGTTCGCACGCTTATCGCCTATGAAGGCCACTAGCGGGCCGCTGTGGCTGTCTATGCCGGCAACAGGATCAGCGCGGCGCTGTTGAACTCCAGAACCTTCTGCTCGTTCTGATTGTAGGCTGCCGATGACATCTGCATCATGGCCCAGCCGGGCCGTGATTGCAGTTCACGGAAACCTGTCAGCGTCCGGGTGAAACGGATCGTGTCACCCGCATAAACAGGCTTCAACCATTTCAGGTCTTCGAAGCCGGGCGAGGGGCCGAATTGCGGTGGCTTTTCGCCGCGCTGCATGGCCGCCTTGATCTGACCTTTCATGTCTTCCACATTCAGGCGCATCCACATGGCTGTCGTGTGCCAGCCGGAGGCGCAGAGCGCACCAAAATTGCTTTTCTTCGCCGCTTCCGGATCAACATGAAAGCGCTGCGGATCGTACTTCTTGGCAAAGGTGACGATCTCATCGGCGGTGAATGTGTGGGTGCCGAGATCGCGTTCGATCCCGATCAATGCTTTAAGAGCTGTACTCATGATGCGGCAGGCTCCCGCAATGTGAACATGCCGGTATTCTGCAATTCGCAAACGATATCGCCGTGTTGATTGAAGATTGCGTGGTGAAGCACAACGAAGCCAAGAGAGGGTTTGGATTTCGATACACGCCGCTCCAGCACTGTACTTTTGCCCGTTAACGTATCACCGGCAAGGACAGGTTTTTTCCATTTGGCAAAGTCTATGCCCGGAGCGCCCTGTGACGTGGAATCGATGAGGTAAGCATCGCACATCATACGCATGAACATGGAAACCGTATGCCAGCCTGATGCGGCGAGGCCGCCAAGAATGCTGGCTTTCCCCGCGGCCTCATCCAGATGGAACGGCTGTGGGTCAAATTGACTGGCAAAATCGATGATCTCACTGGCTTCGACCAATTTCGCGGGCAGCGGCCATTCGCTACCGACCGTGAAATCCTCATAGGCATATCGGGGATTGTATTCGCTCATGCCAACTATAATAGGCATGGGGGAGTTTGGTTCAAGAGTGGAAGATGGTTATGCGCTAAACTTAGAGTGGCGTGTGATGTGGTGGAGCGGTTCGTGGTTCGTGGTTCGACAAGCTCACCATGAGGGAGAGGGGGGATGAAAGGGAGTCAAGTTCTGTACCCTTGAGCTGCAATCTCTGCGATTAGCGTTGCATCTCCCCTCTCCCTCATGGTGAGCTTGTCGAACCACGAACCACGAACCACAAGGCATGCAACACGAGGATGCCACCTCAGACCAGAAAACCCTGAGCCTATGTGTTAAACCGGAACAGCATGATATCGCCGTCCTGCACCACATATTCCTTGCCTTCGTCACGCGCCTTGCCCGCTTCCTTGGCAGGGACTTCACCCCCCAGCGTGACATAGTCGTTATAGGCGATGGTCTGCGCGCGGATAAAGCCGCGCTCGAAGTCCGTGTGGATCACGCCAGCCGCCTGCGGTGCCTTGGAGCCGCGCTCGACAGTCCAGGCGCGTGCTTCTTTTGGTCCCACGGTGAAATAGGTGATGAGGTGCAACAGCTTGTATCCGGCGCGGATCAGACGGTCGAGGCCCGGCTCATCCAGATTCATTGCATCGAGATATTCCTTGGCTTCATCGTCAGGCAACTGAGCGACTTCTGCCTCGATGGCGGCGGAAATCGTCACCGTCTCGGCACCCTGTGCAGTCGCCATTTCCTCAACGGCTTCCGTGTGCTCGTTACCGGTTGCCGCATCGCCTTCAGCGACGTTGCAAACATAAAGCACAGGCTTCGAGGTCAGGAGATTGAGGCCCTGCAGGATGAGGAGATCGTCTGGCGCAATACCGTACAGCATGAAGCGTACTGGTTTGCCACCCTGCAACAGTTCAAGCGCCTGCTCCATAACAGGCAGAACGGTCAGGGCTTCCTTATCCTTGACGCCAGCGCGTTTACGGAACTGCACAATGCGGCGCTCAAGGCTATCCAGATCGGAAAGCATCAATTCGGTTTCGACTGTCTCAGCGTCAGACACAGGATCGATACGGCCTTCAACGTGGGTGATGTCGTCATCTTCAAAGCAACGCAGCACATGCACGACAGCATCGACTTCGCGGATGTTGGCCAGAAACTGGTTGCCAAGGCCTTCGCCCTTCGACGCACCGCGCACCAGACCGGCAATATCAACGAAGCTGATACGGGTTGGGACGATATTGGCCGATTTGCCTATTTTGGCGATGGCCTGCAAACGCGGATCAGGCACAGCGACTTCGCCGGTGTTCGGCTCGATTGTGCAGAACGGATAGTTCGCAGCCTGTGCGGCCGCTGTCTTGGTCAGGGCGTTGAAGAGCGTCGACTTACCGACATTGGGCAGGCCAACGATGCCGCATTTGAAACCCATAATCTGCGATCCTTATTCTTTCTTGCCGAAGAGCTTGTTCAGCATGTCGGCCATCGGGCCGGTTTTTGGAATGTTGATATTTGGCTTTGCCTGACGCGCCTGCCGGATATGGCTTTGACCGGATGGTTTTGCAACCGGATTTGGTTCTTTGTCCCGCTCCGGTTTGTTTCCGCTGCCGGTGGCCACCGCCACACGGTTCATGAAGCCTGCATCGTCCTTCTTGGCAAGGAGAGCCACATTGTCAGCGATAGCGCCAAGCAGCGGCTCGATCCATTCGCCATCCGCCTTGGCGAAATTGCCAAGCACGTGGTTTGTCACCATCTCCTTGACGCCGGGATGGCCGATACCAAGGCGAATGCGCCTGTAGTCCTTGCCGCAATGCGCGTCGATGGACTTGATGCCATTGTGGCCGCCTGAACCGCCGCCCGTTTTCACGCGCAGCTTACCCGGTGGCAGATCCAGTTCATCATAGATGACGACGAGATCGCCGAGTTCCAGCTTGTAGAAGCGCATGGCTTCACCGACGGACTGGCCTGATAGATTCATGAAGGTCTGGGGCTTGATCAGGATGATCTTTTCGCCGTCGATAACACCATCGGCGATCAGTGCCTGGAATTTTTTGGTCCAGGGAGAAAAACGATGGCGACGGTGTATTTCATCCGCCGCCATGAAACCGATATTGTGCCGGTTTGCAGCATATTGGGAGCCAGGATTGCCAAGACCTGCGATGAGCAGCATGGTACCAAAGCTCCCAATAGAGACGATTACTCGCCTTCTTTTTCTGCCGTTTCAGTCGTTTCAACCGCAGCTTCAACGGTCTCGTCTTCAGCAGCGAGAACAGCAGGAGCAGCAATCGTGGCAATGGTGAAGTCACGATCGTGAATAACCGATGTTACGCCCTTTGGCAGGGTAACAGCGGAAATGTGGATCGAGTCACCAATCTGCAGACCGGTGAGATCAATATTGATCGCATCGGGAATTGCATTTGCCGGAGCATGCAGTTCAACGTCGTGACGAACGATGTTGAGAACGCCGCCGCGCTTGATGCCTGGGGACAGTTCTTCGTTGAGGAAGTGAACAGGGACGTTCACGTTCACAACCGACTTTGCCGACACGCGCAGGAAGTCCACATGCACAGGCTTGTCGCTGATCGGATCAAGCTGGTAGTCCTTTGGAAGGACCTGAATGGTCTTGCCATCCAGCTGGATGTTCGCGATCGTGGTCTTGAAGCCGCCGCCGTGAATCTTGTAGTACAGTGTCTTGTAGTCGAGGGTAATCGAGATTGGTGCCTGCTTGTCACCATAGATGACTGCTGGCACTTTACCGTTGCGGCGAATTTCCCGGGAGGACCCCTTACCAACCCGTTCGCGCGCCTCGGCCTTGAGCTCGTATGCTTCGCTCATGGCATTTCCTTTCGAGGTTCAAATCTGGAGTGTTTTCCGTTTATCCGTAAGGATGGCCCAAAAAACATGAAGCGGTCGCATGGTCATCCGGAACCGGATGAAATGACCGCCCCATTCCGCGTTGCCTCCAAGGGTGTCTACGCGGATGGCGGCTCTATAACGGAAAGAGACGCCATGTGCAAGTTTGTTGCTTGACCAAGGCGCCGTGAAAGTCTGTCATCCCATTGTCATGGGCGCTGTTTACCGCAGCTTGGCAGAACAAGGGCAGGCAATGGCTGGGACAATAGCGCTGGAACCGCAAAAAATCGAGGCGCGGGAAGCGTTTTACACATTTGGGAAAATTGGTCTTTTGTCCTTTGGCGGTCCGGCCGGACAGATTGCCATGATGCACCGCGTGCTGGTCGATGAAAAGAAATGGATCAGCGAGGAGCGATTCCTGCATGCGTTGAATTTCTGCATGCTGTTGCCCGGCCCCGAAGCCATGCAGCTTGCAACCTATCTCGGCTGGCTGTTCCACGGCGTGAAGGGTGGTGTCATCGCCGGGCTGCTGTTCATCCTGCCGGGTGCATGTGTGATGCTGGCGCTGTCGGCGCTTTATGTCAGTTTTGGTCATGTCCCCTTGGTGGAAGGGCTACTCTTCGGTCTCAAAGCCGCCGTTCTGGCTATCGTGCTTGAAGCGGTGATCAAGGTCGGCAAACGGGCTCTCACCGATTATACCGCCTATGGCATTGCCGCCTGCGCGTTCATCGCCATTGCCCTGATCAAGCTGCCATTTCCTCTGGTTATCCTGATTGCCGGTCTCTTCGGATTTCTGCGCTATCGCTTGACTAATAAATCGTCCCCGTCCTTGCCGGACGACACCATTCCAGACCCCGCAGCGCGGGGTGCCCTCCAATCTGCCATGGTCTGGACTGTGCTCTGGCTGGGGCCGCTTGCCATCCTGCTGCTGGCGCTCGGTCAAGCCAATGTCTTTGCGGCGCAGGCGGCGTTTTTCTCCAAGATGGCCGTCGTGACCTTTGGCGGTGCCTATGCGGTTCTCGCCTATGTGGCGCAGCAGGCGGTTGATTATTATGGCTGGCTTAAACCGGATGAAATGCTCACCGGCCTCGGATTGGCGGAGACCACGCCCGGCCCGCTTATTCTGGTGCTGGCCTTTGTCGGCTTTGTCGGTGGGTCGCGGCTATCAGGGTTTGACCCGCTCACCGGCGGACTGCTCGGCGGGCTAATTGCGCTGTGGTTCACCTTCGCGCCGTGTTTTCTGTGGATTTTTGCCGGTGCGCCATTTGTTGAACGTTTGCGGCATGTGGGTTGGCTCAAGGCGTCACTCGCCGCGATAACCGCCGCCGTCGTTGGTGTGATCGCCAATCTTGCCGTCTGGTTTGGGCTGCATGTGCTGTTTGGCACGTTTCAGGAGATGATGTTCGGCCCGCTGCATCTGCCAGTCTTGGATTTGTCCGCATTCGATTGGGCAGCATCAGCCATAGCACTGGGTGCAGCAATCGCGCTGATCGCCTTGCGACTCAATCTGCTTGTGGTACTCGGACTTGCAGCGCTCGCCGGAATCCTGATCCGGCTCGCTTAGTCGAACAGGCTGGATACCGACTCTTCCGCCGCCGTGCGCGAAACCGCTTCGCCGATCAAATCGGAAATCGACAGGACGCGGATATTGTGTGCGGATTCGATGGCAGGCGTTGGCTGGATGGAATCGGTGATCACCAGTTCCTTCAGCTTCGAGCCGGCGATACGGGCAACAGCGCCGCCTGACAGCACGCCGTGGGTAATATAGGCAGTGACGCTGGTTGCGCCTTTGGCAAGCAGCGCTTCGGCTGCATTGCAGAGCGTGCCACCAGAATCAACGATATCGTCGAACAGCAGGCAATCCTTGCCAGCGACGTCACCGATAACATTCATGACTTCGGACTCGCCCGGACGATCGCGGCGCTTATCGACAATGGCGAGCTGTGCATCGATGCGCTTGGCCAGCGAGCGGGCACGGACCACACCGCCGACATCAGGTGATACGACCATGACATTTGATGTGCCGTAATGGGCGCGTACATCACTGGCGATAACGGGAACGGCATAGAGATTGTCGGTGGGGATATCGAAGAAGCCCTGAATCTGACCGGCGTGCAGATCAAGCGTCAGCACACGGTTTGCACCGGCTTCGGTGATCAGATTGGCAACCAGCTTGGCGGAAATCGGGGTGCGGGGACCGGCCTTGCGATCCTGACGGGCATAGCCGAAATAGGGAAGCACCGCGGTGATGCGCTTTGCCGAGGAACGGCGGAACGCATCAATCATGATGAGCAGTTCCATCAGGTGATCATTTGCCGGGAAGGATGTTGACTGCATGACGAAGACATCTTCGCCACGGACATTTTCCTGAATCTCTACGAATATCTCCTGATCGGCGAAGCGTCGGACGCTGGCCTTTCCTAGCGGAATGTTGAGATATTTGGCGACAGATTCAGCGAGAACACGATTGGAATTGCCCGCGAATAGTTTCATGCCCGTATTTTCCCCGGTGCCAGCCAAGTGAAGGATATGGCGGGCCTTGTACTGTGCCTGACGCACATTGCAAGCGGGCAGGGCAGATTCATGCACAGTTCCTCGCTAATATCGGGTCAAACGCGTAAATATGTCACGTCTTGGTGCCGTTTACCCACTTCAGATAACCATCGATGGCCTTATCGGCGATTGATTCCATAACCTTTGGTGGCACGGTGCTCCACGGATCGGTCCCATTACCAGGAACAACTTCCTGTCCCTGGATGCGATGCAACCGTGTTCCAGCCGGATCGAGCACGTCCCAGACATAGATGATTGTTGTCTGGTTGCCATCGGGCAGGGCGGAGAAATAACCCTTCATGATGTGCGTATTATCCGTATCGGCAGCGGTGCCTAGAACAATGCCCTTGGCTTTGGCGAGTGCCGACAGGCGCTGCGAGAGTGGAGTTGCCGCGGTGATCGGCGCGCCGACAATGGGGGCGAAACGCAGCTTTGCCGTGCGCGAAACGCCCGGTTGTGCTGCTCCTGATGCTACGGCGGCGCCCGCTGCCGGTACCGTTGTTCCGGGCTGAACTGCTGCCGGTGTTCCTGTTGCCGTGGCTGTTGGGGTTGTCGTGGTTGTCGTCGCCGGATTCGTGCCCGGGGTAACCGTCCCGGGCGTTGCCGTGCCTTGGGCTGCCGGAAGATCGCTCTTCGTTACGGCAATCGGTGTTTCGGCGCTGTTGCAGGCGCTGAGGCCAAGAGCCGCCAGCGCCACGCAGATATAGGTCAATGATTTGCGAGACATCATCTTTGGTAGAACCCCATCATGAGCCATGTGCGTGCCATCTCGAAAAAACGAAAGCTGACAAAAGTTTTATTTTACGATCAAGTCAAGCCGGGTTTCTAACCACTTGTTTTGACTTTGTTATTTTCAACGTTACCCGCACTTTTATCAAGGTGCGGGTATAGCTTGTTCGCGGCGCGTTCCGCAAGACGAATCTTGTCGGCCTTCTTTGTGTAGACTTCTGCCATCTTCGTTGATGACCAGCCATACATGGCTGTCAGCTCGAAAGATGTTGCTCCGTTGTCCGCTGCAATTGTCGCCCCTGCCTTACGCAGGCCGTGCGAGCGACCCGGCACACCGGCCTCAATACACCGGTCTGCGAACCACCTTCCAAAGCTGATATTCTGCCACGGTTTGCCCCACTTATTTTCAAGGAAGAGCAGGTTGTTGTGCTTCGTGGCTTCGATTGATTTTGCCAAGGGCGGCAATAGGGGGATGATGATTTCAGTCCCGGTCTTTGTCGTCGTCAGACGAATGACACCGTTCTTGACGTGTTGTGGGCCAAGCAGAATTGCATCGGAACGCCGGAACCCGGTATAGAGCATCAGATCCATTGCGAGGCGCGCTTGCGTGCCAATCGCATGTTTGGCTTGGAAACGCTCCACCTCGTCAATTGTCCAAGTGTGGTGTCCATCGCTTTTTGGTAGTTCGGTGGAAATACCATCAGCGGGATTGCTGGAGAGCCAATCATTGTCGATCGCAAATCGAAACAGCGTGCGCATGACATGAACATAAGCCACCGATTGCGTGGGGCTATGGTCCCGGCGCATCTTGCCCGCTTTGACGTCTGCATTTGTGATCGAGCGGAATTCCAGATTTCCGCCGGTTTCAACGACACTTGCCAACATATAGCGGTATGTGCGCTGCGTATTTGGCTTAAATCGGGCAAACTTGCCACTTTCAAAAAAGCGGTCAGCCAGCCACCTTAACGAAGATTTGGGAGTAATAGCTTTGGTCTGACCGGGAAGGCCAGCAATGGCCGCATCATATGAAGCGTTGAATTCTGCCGTACCGAACTCACCTGCTAAACGCACGCGCGTTTCCTTACCGCGACGAAAATACCAGACCGTTTTACCGTGTCTGGTGGTTTCCTTCTGGAGATAGGGGCGGCGGGGACGAGGCATGGATTGCATTAAAGATATCCGCGCTTCTTCGCGTCAACCGTTTCTTTCAACTCGCTGTGATCTTCGGGGACAAGTCTTACGATCACATCGCCAATTTTCACCTCAGCGACGAAACCAGCTTTCGCTGCGCCTTTGCATAATGCTGTTACCTGTCGAGATGGGAGAGGGATTGGCTTCGTCATCAATGCTCTCTTGTCTCGTACTTTGGCTGGATTATCATTCGTTTGATTGTCTGGATGGTCATGGCTGGTGCTGCCTGAATGCTGCACGACCGGCATCGGTCAGTTGTGCCGTGTAAGTTTTAGGATCGGCTTTGATCCATATTGTGAGTTTCATCGTCATGAGACGCCCGACAACGGTTGGCGATCCACCGATGATGCGCCATGCGCCATATCCAAAGAGGCATTGGTGAACTTTTCCAGCCTCAATCAATATAAGAGTAGCAGCCTGCGCGTCTGTCAGCTGGAAGTGGTTCATTTGCGATACCTGTCGAAACGCCCGGTCGAGACCAAGCTTTGATTGATCCTGGCTGCGCAAAACGGTTCGGCATTGTCGCCCATTGCTGACCAAGCGCCGTAAATGGTTAGAGCCAGCTCGTGCGGATTGATCCCCTGTTGCTGCCACCATTCCTTTTCATTGTGGTTGTGCTGGTCACGGTGCGCCTCTGGCGACAGCGGCAGGGCCCAGCGGTCGTCTGCCTTGTGACCTTTGCCCCGGCCATAGTGCAAGTAAAACGGGGCGGCAAAGGATACATGCGCGGCCTCAACGCCATATTTGCCTGTCACCACGCAGGGCAGGGACCGGATGAAAGACAAGTAATCCGCCTTCTTGGCTGGCTTGCGAACTGGTATCGGGTCAGGCCGGATGAAATTTGCGATACGAGCGGCCATTACTTCGCCTCCCAATCAAGGCCAAGCTCTCTTGCTAGCTGGCGACATTTTTCGGAACGACGCTGATACCAGTCGGATTTCTTCACCTTGTAGGTGGAAACCAGCACCGGACGGCGGCGGAGCAATCGTGCAATGAGCTTGATCATGCTGCCTCGCTTCTGACGGTATCGCCACGTTCAACGCCAAGCAGATCATCAATGAAATCCATGATGGCTTGCTTGCTTTCCTGAAATAGCTGTTTTCCCATTGCTCGCATCGATTGCGATTTAGCGATGAAACGATAGACAATGGTTCCGTCCACGGTGACGAGGGAATACTCATCCATTGGGCGAAGGTTTGCGGCCCATCGCAATGCTTCGGCGCGGGTGCCGCACGGAAAAGCCTGTGTGTCACAATACCGGCAACGGATCAGCGCATATTTGCGCAAATGTTCCGGCGACTGCGCCCAAGGTTCGTCCTTGAAGAGCTCGGGCAGATTTTGCCAAGCTTCGCCAATGAAGGCGAACTCATGGTTGTGGCTAATTTTAGAGCGGTCGTGATGTTCGCCCATACGATAATGCTGGCCAATGACATAATGCTTGTCGGCCATACGGGCATGAAAGGGGCTTGATGGTTGAAACACACCTTCGCCTTCATATTGTAGAGATATTGGAGCGGGTTGCATTGTCCTGTCCCTTTCCGCCCGGCATTCGCGCCGGGCTTTCTGGTGGCAATCAGTTTGCGGCTTGCTGGGTTGGGTGTTGGGCCTGTTTCTGGGCGGCAAAGGCCTGTTGCTTTGCCTTCTCGCGAACGGCCTCAAGCTGCCTTTTCAGTGCCAGAGCGTCACCCGGAGCCTTGGCCCAATACATCCGCAACGGTTCCCGGTTGGCGTCCTGCCACCTGATAACATCCGCCGGCGCTGTCTCGCGCATGAACGCCATTGCGCGGTCATAAAACTGGCCTACTGGGACATTCTCAAGCGCCCAGCCATCGCCCCATGTGACGGTGATAGCGTTCGCCCCTGCAATTACACGCATGCGGACTTCCTCTTCCTCATGGGCTACCAGTTGCGAAGCGTCCAAATCGATCTGCTGCGCGCGATCCATTTCTTCTTGGACATAGACGTTTGAGAACTGATCGGGCCACCCGGCACGAAGGGCTTGAGCTTCCGCGCACTTGGTAATCATCACCACCGGCATTCGTGCCCAGTTTCCAGAGCTATCCAGAACCTTCTCCCCTGTTGGCTTCCATTTGCCTTTATCGTTCTCGGCCCATTTTTCACCGATGGGGGCAAATTCATCCCAATTTGCCTCGCCAACAACCTTGAACCAATCGCCCCGGTTGTCTTGCTGCCAAAGGAAAACCCGCGCTATGGCAATGCCCTTGGGGTTGAGCGGTCCTTTAAGCTCTGGGTCATATTCAATTTCTGCCGGATCGGATGCTGGGCGATAGTTCTTGCAGCGGCTGGCAATGACGCGAAGGCCATCACGCGAAACGACGATGGACATACGGCGCTTCTTGTCGTCGCCCTTGTTGAACACTAGCGGCATGATCTGCTTACGGAAGGGGTCCAGCCCGTATGCCTTGGCGGCTTCCATGAACAAGTTGAATTCGCCGTCGTTGCAATCCTTAGCAACCGTCTGGCGTACGAGCGCCATTTGGCGGCCCGTCAGGTCAGCGTTTATAATCGCGCCCATGATTATTTTCTCCGAATGTTGAGGGAAATTGAGCCGTTATCGAGCGAAGCCCCGGCAATTGTTTCGCCATCGTCCAACGCAGTCTTGAGCGCCTTCTTGTCCAGCTTGGGTTCTACCTTGGGCATGACCCAATATTGCGAAGGGATATCCGCCTCGTTTTCGACCACAAGACCGGGAGCCCGCTTTGAAATGAAGATTGTCGCGGTGGGCAGCGGGATTTTCTCCTGCTCGGTCATTACCATCGCCTGCTCAATGGCGGCGCGCAGTCGATCCGCCCGGTTGACAACAGCCTTGCGCCGGTCGGCAAACTCACCCTCTTTGGCCTTCAAACCGATTTCCAGAACTTCGCATTCATCTATCTGTGAAAGCGCTACGGCAATGGCCTCGTACAGGCCCGTTTCGCCTTCGATAGCGGTTTCAACAATCTCTTGGTCATCCGCGTCACCGTTTTCGCGGAGGCTTGCCAGTAGAGTTTTTGCAGCTTCTGTCTGACGGCGGATTACGTGTGTTGCGTCCACGTTCATTGCTTCTTTCCTTCTTCGTCTGAAATGATTTGATCCATGAGGGCACGGGCACCGCCTATGCCGTAAATCTTGAGCAGACCCCGGAAGGCGCAACGGGCGCGGTAGAGTGCCCAGCCTTCGGCATACGCCGTCACCTTTTCCGGCTGCTCCGTTTGCCTTTGAGCGCTCATGGCAACCTCACAAGGAAACCGACTACGAGCAGAGCGAACATGACCGCGACGGCGAGGTAAAACACCCATGCGGCGCGCTTTGCCCGGTTCTCCCGAATGATCAGGATACGGTCAGGCTCTTGAAGGAAGATGCGGCTCATGCTGTCCTCGAAAGTTTGTTGGTGATGACTTCCGCTTCACGGTCCAGAAGCTCGCGCACGTCGCGCATGTGACCGAGGCGGGAATAGATGGCGACCATTTCGGCGGCGGCAGGCCGGTTCAACGGAATGGTTGCGTCAAGCTGATGGATGATTTTCCAGTAATCACGCTCGCCAAAGTCTTTCACGTAGCTGGCGAATGCCTCATCAAGGCTGCCTGTAAGATTGGCCCGACCGATGATGATATTGGCGGCTGAATTGCTCCAACTGTCACTGTGCCAGTAGGCAGGGCGACCCTGTACGGCAGCATCAACAGCGCAATCCAGCTTGTAGCTATCCCGGTTGTTCCGGCAAACGTCGGCCAGCGCTTCAATGCGGGTCTTGGTAGCTTCCTTGAAGAATTTGCGGTCGATTGCGTTCATCGCGTCCATCCGTTGTTCGATGGATGGATGTTACCCAAAATGGGAAAATATACAACCCCATTTTGGGTAATATTTTACTTTGTTCGCGTCTACCCGAGCTTCGTAGTGTTATTTCAACGATGCGAGCCACTGTTCAACGGTTTGATTTGCGCTCAATTTTGCGTAGGTCTTCGCGCGGACGATTGTTCCATTTTCGATAAAGATCGATTGTTTCTGATTGCGGATTTCCATCCCATAAACAAACGCCGCAAGACCCTTGGTCTCTTTCTGTCGTACAGGGCTGTTGAGAGTGTATTGGTAGAAGCCTGCAACAATGCATATCGTTTCGGCGCACCGGGAAACCAAACTATTGTCATCGACTATGTAGGTGCGGTGTGGCCATCGCTCCATATACTTTCGTTTGTCGTCTAAGAGTTCGGATTTGGATGTCTTTCTCCCGTAATAATCAATGTTGTCATCATAGATTTCCTTTACAGCTTGAAGTGCTGCCGGAGCGGATAATTCACCGCTGCTCACAATAAGCTTGGCTGCGATCTGGGAAGTTTCCACGAGTTTATCTTGGGGAATAATCGCTCCTTTCCCGGGGGATACAGGCGATACGTTGGGAAGTGAGGTGCTCGCAGTGCGATTTAGCCCATACTTTTCGATTTCTTCGTGTGTAAAGAAATACATGTCTGCCGGAGGTGTCTTCAGCATGATCGACATGACTTCACCCGAGACCCCGAATTTAACAATGGTGGAAATTACATCAGACAGACCAAGTTGTGCGTCTGCGCCAGTTAACTTCCCATCACTTGCATCCAGTTGATGGACACCGAGTTTTCCATCAGCAAGTCGGGTACTGCCCGCGAAGAAAAGAAACGCACATGCCGAGGCGCAGCTACCTTCCGGCGGAATATACGTGCTCAGGCCTTTATCAAAAATATCCTCGGCAATAAGTAGAGCAGTTCGTACGTTGCCGCCTGGACTGATCAATTGGATTATTTCGATTTCTGGATGCTCGCGTAGCGCCTTCTTGAACTGGAGTGCGTCGCGCCCGTCGTCCCCTATTTGGGACAGCAAAGTTAATATTTTTGGTTTGTCCGGGAGATAAATGAAAGGCCCGAAGGCTTGCGGGTTCTGCGCGAAAGCACTTGTACAGCACCACGTTAAAAGTACTGCACATAATAGTACTACACGCAATTTCATCCCCCATGCACACTAGCAATATCGCTGTTTATTCACCCGGTTTTATGCTGACATCTTCAATTTGATGATCCGGGTTTCTCTTTATAAACTTTTTCGCCGCTTTTCTTGGAATAATATTCGTGACGAGGGCAAAATACCGCACTGGAACATCACGCATTGTTTTCGCAGAAGCACTCTCTAAGTCATATAAACCAGCCCCCCGACCCGGAAATGGTATTTTCACCAATACCCGATGATCTTCTAGCCAACACACGCATGGCTCGCCCATATGGTCTTCATTCGGTGGTTGTTTCTCATCATAAGTGATGACCCAGCCATCATTGGCTATGCCAGTCATAGAATCCCCTTGGACTTCTAGCGCTTCAGTAGTTGTCGTTGAGTTTACGGGGGCAGGAATTTCGCCGAAATTGCCATCGCCAGTTGCGAACAAAACTGATCCATCGGGACCCGCGCCTGCTCGGCCAACGATTGGCGTTGTCTCTGGTATGACAACATCCTCAAGTAGTTCAGCTGGGGTAACACCGAACGCCTTCGCGGCTTGATTTAGATATTCAACGGTCAATCGGCGTTCACCGCGTTCAAGCTTTATAAATTGGCTTCGCGACACGCCCATAGCTGTGGCCGCTTCGTCGTGTGTCATTTTGCGCGCGAGGCGCAGCTCTCTCAATTTATTACCCATGTGGGGGACATTTACCGAAAATTTCGTTGCTGTCGTTCCCCAATGTGGGGTTGCAATGTTACCCATATTGGGTAATATAAAGGAATGAAGCTTTCTGAATACATGACATCTCACAATATCTCACCGGCAGAAATGGCGGTGCGGGTAAAGGATATTTCGCCATCTGGTGTTCGCAAATGGATGTATGGCGAGCGGATACCGCGTCCCGACCAGATGCGCCGTTTGGCATTTGCGACCAACGGCGAAGTCATGCCGAATGATTTCTTTTTATCAGAGCACGGGAACGCAGCATGAGCGCGAATGGCGAAATCATACAATTTATAGACCGCATTCTTCGCCTCAAGGAGGAGCAGGACGCGCTTAGCGAGGATATTCGCGACGTGTATGCAGAAGCCAAGGGCCGGGGCTACGATAAGACTGCCATGGGCAATGTCGTTGCTCATCTGCGCAAAGTTGAAAAGCTTGGTCGCGATGCCCTGCATGAACGTGAGGCGATCTTTGATTTGTACCTCACGGCATATCAGGAAAGCTCGCACACGCCAGCGCCTGCGCGTACACGAGAAAACATTGAAGAATTTCCCCCGGAAACGGCGACCGAGTGTGCGGCACCTGAAAAGGACGCCGCAGCGGACGAACGGCATGTTGAAGCCACGGTGGAACAGCGTTCGTCCGCACCAAATTTCGAGCCCCCAGCATTCCTGCAACCGCAACCATTGAAGACAGCGCGCGATTACCGCCCGCATTGTCAGAAGCCGGAGGCATGCGGCGCGTCGGGGCTCAAGCATTGTTACACCTGTTCAAAGCTGATCCCTGCTGAAAGCGAGGCCGCATGAGCGCGACAATCTGCAATGCCACTCAGGACGGCACATGGATTGCCGTCTGTCTCCTGACAAGAACAACCGCCAGCGGCACGACTTATGCCGAGGCGCTGGCAGAGCTTCGCCGCCTTCTGTCGGGCAGGAGGATGGCCGCGTGAATTTATCCATTCGCAGAGCGTGTCACAGCGCGATCTTTGATGACCTTGCTTTTCGTCTGCGTAACAGGCGGTTGCTGGAGCAGGGTAGGCAGGTCTGCCAGAACCCTAACGACATCGACAGCGCCGCCGTTCTCTTTGCCATTGCTCGCGATAACTCCTCTCGTCGCTTGAGCATGTTGACCACCGGAGCGAATTTCTCCCGCTCCGGTGGTCTCTTTTCTTGCCTTCACACGGGACAGGATTGTTCCGGCAAGAAATCCAATCGCTTCGAATGTACCGGCACCCAGATCCCCATCTTCGTGACCGGCCTTCCCATCATTTTCAGTCTCGTTCGTCTGGCTCAATCCTTTGCTTGTTCGCTGCGTCATGCAGGGAACCTAGCCAAGGATTTTGAGCATGACGTGCACAGAAACAGAGCATCTCGTTCACAAATTGAAATCGGAGCCAGAAGTCGTGAGTAGGACCGAAATCGCAAGTTGTTACGTCAACCGCATGGTTGATACCGAAAGCAATGGCTGGGGAGATGTTTTCCCGGCCATGGAGCGTCTGGGGAGCCGATACAAGCTTTCCAAATGGACGCTCAACCATTTGAGAAAGCGGCGCGCGAAGAGCATCGATGATCGCACGTTTCATCGCCTGAGAGCCGCATATCTCGATTTCTGCGAACGGCAGATAGCAAACCTCAAACACGAACTCGAAGTTGAAAGGGCGGTGATGCCGGATGCTCATATGGAGGATTTGGAGCGCGAGGCTTCGCAGCTTCTGGCGAAGGTTCGTCAAGCGAAGGAAACAAATAAGGCTTCAATCGATCGTCAGGAGGGAAGGTGAGAAATGAGCGCAATTCTGAAAATCCCAACCCGCGTTCGGCGCATCGTTGAAGCCTGCAGGGAAGGGCAAACGCTTTGCCTTACCATACATCGCTCGGACGTCGGTGCAGAGCGTCGATACTGGCTGGAACCATCAGGAAGACCGGCGCCATCCAAGAGTGCTGAGAAGGCAATAAAGTTGGGCCTGCTGACGCCGACTGGTGATGGTTTATTCCCCGGTGTGGACAGCCAAACTTACAAGGCTGCGTGAGATGACGGAGCGTATTCCCAATGACGAAATGGCTGACGAGCTCAACAGGCAAGTGATCAGCAAGGCAAGTTGGCTGCAGGATTTCTCAGCGGGCAAACGCAAGCGGCCGGTTCATGAGATCGAAACCAAATGGCGTGAACTGGCAGTGCTCAAGCAAGCTTCTGCCGATTACAGACGCGCATCAGAACGGGATAGAGGTGCGGCATGAGTGATGGTCGTGCATGGTCTTGGCGTCACGCCATCATCAAGTCTGATCTACAGGCAACGACCCGTCATGTCCTGCTGACGATATCCTGTTTTATGAATGATATGGGTGATGGCTGCTATCCTACCCAAGAGCAAATCTCAGAAGCGACCGGACTGTCTGATAGGTCAGTCAGAACGCATCTCGAATTGGCTGAAAAAGCTGGGTGGATCAAAGTTTCGGAACATGGCTTCCGAGGCCAAAAGTGGCGCAATCATCAATATGTCGCCTCTTGGCCCGACACACCAGATGTAGAAAAAGGTGCGGAACCTGCTTCCGGTCCTTTTGTTGAAGGTGCGGAACCTCCTTCCGGTAAGGTGCGGAACGTCGTTCCGAAAGGTGCGGAAGCACGTTCCTACTACCAGTCCAATAATACTTCCAATAACCAGTCCACCTTGGACGCGCCAGCGCGCCGGGATGGGGATTTCAATATCTTGTGGGACGAATGGCCCACAGAATTGAGGCCTCGGAGCAAGAGCGCAGCGAAGGCAACGTTTCAACGCTTGTCAAAACCAGACCAAGCGGGAGCGATCAAATTCGCCTTGGAGTTCCGGGCACTGCAATCAGCTCGAAAAGAAAAGGCCCTGATGATCCCGTATCTCAAGGATCACTTGTTCCGTGGTCTGGACGGAGCACCAGCAAGCGACAGTGACGGCGATTTCATCATTACTCCCGACAGGGCGGAATGGTCTGACTGGCTTGGAGAGATGCGCCTACGTCACGGCGAAAAGATCGTGGAAGACATCATTCAGCGACAGCGGATCATCGTTAAAACACGCTGGCCTGAGCGCCAGTCAAAAGCAGCTTAGATCAGACAGGGGCCGGTACAGATGTTAGCTTTCATCGACAAGGACAAGCACTGGTATGTCGTCAGAACCAATGTGAAGGCCGAGGACAAGGCTTTTGAGAACATTGGGAAGGCAGGATACGACGTTTATTACCCGCGCCGTAAAGTCGAGGTGCAGCATAGGCGAACGCGGACGCTTGTCGTGAAGGAACAGCCGTTAATGCCTCGATACCTGTTTGTTGGTCAGCCCAGGACAAATCCGGACTTCTATCGGCTGCGCAACTGCGACGGTGTTGAGTGTATCCTTGGCGCGGAGGGCAGGCCGCTGCGTGTATCAGGCGATGATGTGGAAGCGATCTACATTGCAGAGATAGAAATGGATTTCGACGATACCAAGGTTGCCCGCATTCATCGGCGGGAGGAGGCGGTATCAATCAGGGAAAACATTGCACGACGGTTTCCAGCTGGGCAGGGCGTGATTGTCACGGACAAGAGCAATCCGTTTGCAGCATTCGGCGGAGTGGTCGAGCAAGTGACCAAGACGGGTAGGATTGTCGCGCTGATGGAGCTATTTGGGAGAATGACGCCGGTGGAATTTGACTTAAAAGTTTTATCGGTTGTTGGTTAGACGGAGGCGACACGATCCTTGTTAGGCTACTGAAATTCGATAAGTTTACAATTTTCAGACTCAATAAAATGGAGTGCGCACTCTTCAATTTCAGTAAGAATGATAAGATCAATCGGGAGACTGCTGCAAAGATTGTCACAAGAGCTGCGAATTAACTGCGCATCTCGATCATTGGCACATATGACACATACATCGATGTCTTTGTATTCTGGATCACCCCGAGAGAATGACCCAAAAATATACCATCGTGACTCGGGTGAACTTTCCATTGCCTGAAGTAGAAGAACGCGCAGAAACTCAAACATCATAAATGTTTTAGTTCCCTCATATAATCGCTAGCATCTAATACTTTAGCGCCCAAAGATTCCGCGGCTGAAACTGCAGATTCGGTAATTCTACCATTTGGATTGGTCTTTAGCACATGGTCGAATGAACCGTATCTTTCCCGAGCTGACCGCACAGCATCTGCAGTCAGGTCATAGTCATTAATGAAAATTACTCTTTTGACACTGCCAGACCTAAACGTCACGTCATAAAGCTTGTCAAAAATTGGGGTCAATTGCATAACATTCGTATGTTGCTTGATCATTCTGGTGGCAAATCTGACCTCCTGGTCGACAAAACCTTTTACGTCTTGTCGCCCAATCACGCTCATCAGATTGCCAAATCGACCCCAACCTGCCCCCATTGCTTCCACCACTCGAATAGCCTCACCGGTCCAGACAGCATCACTGGGAATATTTGCGAAAAAGCTGGGTTCTGCTTCGTCCGCCGACTCCAGCACATGGGCCCCAGTGACCGTTTTCTCAGCGATAATCGCAGTATCAAATTCGGGGAATTCGGATCTAGTGATGCGGAGGATGTTTGGAGTAATCCATTCCAGATGCTGAACACCTCCCATTGTGGAAAGTTTTGAAGTCACAAATTTTTTCATCCCGTCGTTCAAAGGCATAGGATTATCCCAAAAAGATACTAGAGATAGCTGCGGGGAAACGACGGGCCGGGTTATTGGTGTTTCCCAAATGTTTTGCTTCAAGCTCGTCTACATGCTGCTTAAATTCTTCGCAAAGTTTTCTTTCATCTTCATTCATCAAGTGAACGTTGGCCATTAATATAAGAACAAGTTTTCTATTGTTGGGTATAATTTGTGAAAGAACTTTGTGTTGCCACACAGCAGCTTCCTCCGCCTCTGGATTCTGCCTATACTCGTTGTCCGGCCCGGTGTCTTGATGAATTTTGCCGTTGGAAATAATAATTGGCTCAACAATACGCCTAGCATCGCCCCTATTTTCGTATTTTATTGCGCCAAATGCTTCAGCTATTTTTCTAATGTGGTCTTTCTTCCACGCTATAATAAGTTTGTCGGGGTGTGCATCAGGATCTTTATCTATTTTTGTATGACAGGTGGGGCACAGAAGAATCAAATTGTCAAAATGTCCACGTTCTTCAGCGGTTAATTCTGCGTTCGCCCGCGGCCCAGCGTCATTGGCGGCAAACACATGTGCCATTTCTGCAATATGATATTTGCCGTTGCCTTCGATTGGAAATAGCGCCTCATTGCATTTTGGATTCTGACAGAAACCACCAGAAGCGGAAAACAGATTTAGTTTTGTGTCGGGATTGGGTGCTGCTTTTCCACGGCTGCAAGACATGTTGTGTTCTTTCTAGTTGGGTTTTGCTCACGATATTATCGTGTGAATTATATCTCAAACATATTTTGCGATGTATTTCAGTTAACACTATTGAATAGCTATGAAAGTTAGGCTCATTGGCGGTTCGAATTTTATGTATAAAAGGCCAATTGATCCAACGTGAGTAACGCCTGTAGCGCCCTAGTCATGGTGTAAGATTCTGCATCTGCAGCACCATGACCAACGGCATGTCGTGAGCTTGAGTTACCTGTTCGTGCGGCAGGGTCATAATTTGCAAATGTGTGAGATTCTAGATATCTCGCAAATGACGATGAGAATAGAAGCGTGTTGGGTTGGCCAGTCTTTTTCTCCGCAGATTCAATGGCAAATTCTAAAAGCTTCTTGATTTTTGCACCCTTACCATGGATTTGGCGGTAGGCGTCTCCCAAGATGCCTTCAATTTCGGTAAGCGCGATTTTAATGACAGGAATTGCATCCGCATCACCATATGATTTTAATGCTGAACGAAAAAATCTCTCCTTTCCCGCAAAATGAGATTTTGTCATCCATCGCGAGAACATTCGTTCCAGTCTTTGCGTGTCAAACTTCGCTAGGATTTCTGTTTCAACCTCGCTAAGTTCGAATCCTGCCTCGCATGAATCTAAAAGCATTCGAAATTCTAAGCCGAGAATTTCCACAAATGGAAACCACCCCGACACTATGAGGCGATCAAAGATGCTCTGATTTGTGATTGCATCGTAGAGGTATCGATATTTCAATTCTCGATATAGCTTGCCGAGGTCGCGTTCCATGGCAGAAGTCGACAAATCTCCTTTTGGGTTAAAATCACAGAAGAGTGCATAACGCCATCCTTCTTGAAAGAGGCATATCACGCGATCTTTTTTGCCAATTTCGACAAGGGGAAAAGACATCCCCATCACATCTGCGATGTCGTGTTCAAAAACCAATGATCCTGCAGCAAGGTCTCGTTTTGGCATTACTTGGATTGCAGAGGCGATTGTATCTACCCATAATTCACCTGTGTTGTCTGGATGAATGACTAGCAACACCAATGCCGCCCGTCTTAAATTTACATTTTTCCCAGATTCCGTAGCGCGGAACTCAATATGCTGGCTTAGGTTTTCCACGATCTGATGAAAAATTCGATCGTCGGAGGTCAGGCTGAGCCGCGTCCAGACCTTCACGATGTCTCCGCCACGTGCTGCTTCTGCTGAAATACCGTTCAATTGTAAGTCAGAAAGTTTTATTGGATCACCCAAATTGGAAGTAACCGTTCCGGACTCGGGTAGTTGGCGTTCCGATTCACTCATTGCAGAAATTTCCCTACCTCATTTGCGCAAGTAACGGCGCAGGATATCTATTGGTGAATATTACTCAAACACAGATACTTATTATGTTCAGAATAATTCGACACACATGAAAATCTATTGAGTCTGGTACAAGCCAATAGTAGTCTAACTCGCATATATATTTTAATGAAAGTGAGAGCAGTGATTGACTCGAAATAGACTTGACGCAAGCATCGATTCTTCAAAGGCATTGTTGACGCTGCAGAAAAAACTTTCCGATACGCCAGATGCCGAGTTTCTCAGAATGATCTGGTCAGCCCATGCGATTCAAGACAATCGAGCAATGAAGGCCGCTAAATTTTTGTCCTACCCCAAGCAAGCTGTCACTACAGACATTCAATCCAAGTACGCAGCGTATAAGTGGGAATTGGAAACGTTGATCACGCTTGACCTTAATACGCCAAAAACGAGGGAGCCAATTTGGGCCGGGCAACCATTAAACGTGACCCAATTCACTGCCGTCGCAGAAACGATAAATCTAGTACGCGCAATTGACGAACATGAAAGCCAAGGACGTATTGACGTCACTAATATTCTATTGGAGATGCATCGCATTAGCCATCGACAGTTTGCTTGGCAGCGTGGATTTAAGCGCACAGAGGATATCTATCGTTACTTATATATATATGGCCAAGGAGAATGCGCTTCGTACTTCGAAAAGACTTATGGTGTCTCAGTCCTGGAGTTTTTCACGGTTGCCTTCGGTCTTTGTGCATACCACTGCCACGCACCATGGCAGTTGCGTGTTCGTGATATGAACGTCCTTAAAGTGTCCCAAGTTGCGATCGAGAAAAGTCTTAGGCTTCTTTCAGACGACATTTGGGCGGTTAGACGTCAATCAACCGAGTTGCTCGCCAAGTTTGAAAAGAACTTGAACACAAAGTTACCCGCAAATTATCAGCCTAGTTATTTGCGATTGAAGCCGATCATTCGCCGTGCATTAGCCACAGAGGATCAATACATCGCGCCACTCCCTGAGCTCATCATCTTTCGGGCGACTGTGGGACTGTATTATGACCTTCAGAGTGGGGGCACTAGCGTCACGAACGATGCGAACAAGCGGTTTGATGAATATGCGCGCCGGTCGATCAAAGCACATTGCCCTGACTTTGAGCCGGCTCCTGCCCAAAAGTATTATTACAGAAAGAATTCCGTCGAAACGCCGGATATACTCCTCAAACAGCGAGAAAAAATCGTGGCGGTCTTTGAATGCAAGGCCACGAAGCTGACTTTCGAAGCGCAGTATTCCGATTCTCCAGTCGAAAGCGCGGAAAGGGGATATTCGCAAATAGCCAAAGCGATCTTTCAACTTTGGCGTTTTTTCTCTCACGTTCGGCGTGGAATCATCGATCTTGATGTCGCACCGAATGCGCCTGCCATAGTCCTCACAATGGATGCGTGGACGCAAATGTCGGGCGAACTAAGAAATGCTTTAATTACTGAAGCAGCGGCAATAGCAGCCGACAAGGATCCGGAAATTATTGACGAGGACAAGCGTCAGCCGGTGTTCTGTCCGATCAAAGAATTGGACGAGTTGCTCGTTGTTTCGAACGAAGAGCAGTTACTTGCCGCATTCCACGCTGCGATTGAAGTTAAGTACCATGGATGGAGCGTCGTCAATGTTCGTGAACAAGCGGTGCCGGTATTGGAAAAAGCAAAAGATTTCGCGTTCAACCCTAGCGAGTGGTTGCCGTGGTGGGAAGATATGATGAAATCCGTTGCGGAGAAGAGAAACAAATCGCGCTTGTAAGCCTCTCGACACATATAAGCGTATTTGCTCGATAGGTAATTAATCCTTTCAATAGGACTAAAATCAGTTTATATTCCGCGCTGGATGATTTGATGTTCAGTGCGGACCTTTGGACAGGGAACACTCGCCGGTCAAACCCAGCCCGAGCAAATAGCTTGCGGCAGGTGGAGGTTTAGGGGCGAAATTAGGTCTCTTCTTTTTCGAGGAAGTTGCCCGCGCTCGTGATCAATAGTGGGATTGAGGCTTGGATACTCTGTGCATTCGATTGATATCCAGAATTTAACTCTTTTGTGAAACAATCCTGAACGTAGTCGTTGACGGGATCAGGTCCACCGTCTCGAAATCGCCTCGAGATATTGCCGAGAGAGCCAACTACCTCGCTAAAAAGGTTGAAAACTTGCGGCATATTTAGCTCTATAGGCTGATCGTTTCCATAGCGTCCGTTAGCCGGTATAAACGGAACGTTAAATGGTGGCTGAATCTTCGATAATTCAACGTAACATTCATGCCAAGACCATTTCCCGCTGCGATAGTAGTGCGCCGCCAGTGGTACTAGGATCACCATTTCAATTCGAATCGTATGGCGCCAAACGAATGCCACTGCTTCAATAATCTCAAGTATGTGTTCGGCCTCTCGCAAGTCCATTGAATATGCGTCTACAGCCCTTACCAGAAAATCGATAGGCTCATCACTCGGACATCTCAGTTTTTCAATTGGAAGTTTCTTTGCCCTGTCTTGGACAAAAAGTTTCGCAGTTGGTTGCCGTAGAGTGTATGTTTTGTTGAAAAATCGTTTTAGATATTTGAAACCGTCAAACTCAGGACCATAAGCACCCGCGATACTATGTTGTAATTGTTCATTGTGAGTAGCAAAAACAAACACAACATTTGACGCATCAAAGAGGTGCTTTATCCTTTCGAGCAGAGATATTGCATAAGATGGCCGACAACGATCGAGTTCATCTATTAATATAAAGAGTGGTAATTTTTTGTGTCCATCTAATGCTTCAATGGCTTTTTCAAGCTTAGATCGAAAGTCTTCAATCGCCTCGTTTTGCTCTGTGAATTTTTCAATCAGCTGCTCTGCTGACGCGTCCACCACCTTCGAGATTTCAACAGATACTCCTTCCACCGCGGACTTTGATAACTCTTCCAAGGTGCTTTCGGTTTCGTCATCACCATCTTTAAATAGCTCTTCGAATTCAGCGCCAACGTATCGCTTGACGACCGTTTTTCCCACGCCAACAAAAGTGCGTGTGAGAATTGGTACAGCATTTTTCTTAGTTTTCTCCCACAAATCGCCAGCGCCACCTTTCCTCTTTGTCTTTGTGAAAGGTTTGAGGGCGCTGTCGATAGCAGAGAGAACAGACACAAAAGGATCGTCGGCGTGATCATCTTTCCATGCATTAACTCGCGCAACAATATGATTGTTGAGCGCGAGTTGCTTGGCAAATCTATCTAGGAAGAACGATTTTCCTGCCCCCCATTTGGCGTCGATGTTTAGAACGTATGAGCCTTTAATACCTTGCTCATTCCGTTGGCTCATCTTGCCAACGAGGAATGAATATAGGAAATCTGCATCGCCTTTGCGTCCAATAAGATCGTCACCCCAAATGTCGTCACTTGCAGCTTTTGGCACATCAATCATTGTTGCCTCGTTTTTTGATCGTCACCCAAATTGAAGCAACCGCAAGCAGTCAAACAATGCAACTCCAACAAATTGAGATTCTGGATAAGACGGGGCGTTAATGACAGAAAAGACACCCCGAAAGTACGGGAGATCAACGGGAAATGGAAAGCCGCCAGTTGAACATCAACTTAAGGCAGGCAATCCGGGCCGCCCCAAGGGCTCACGCAATAAGCTTGGCGAGCAATTCCTGTGTAATCATCTCGCCTTATGGGAAGCGAATGGCCCTGACGTGATTGATCGCGTCATTCAGATTGAGACCGTTGGGACATTATCGGCTCGGATAACATAAATTGCATTGATCGAGCTGTTTGGACGAATGACGCCGGTGGAAATTGAAGCATCGCAGCTTGCACACTCATCGTGCACGGCCGCATGAAGCCAGTCGGTTCATCTGCCCCTCAAACCCAGCTGAATTGGCATCGGGGTTGGTGTCGGAGGAATTGGAAATGATCTGTGGCCTGATGTTTTCTCCTGCCATTCCGCCCTTGTCCGGAGGGACAAATCAGGACATTTTGGCAGAAAGACTCCCCGAGTCGAAAGGTTCCAAATGCATAATGAATTCGCCGTGCTGAAACTGCAATCCGGTTTATCGGAAGAAGAGTTGTCCAATCGGCTTGGTTATCATCCGAGGCATATACAGCGTTGGGAATCGGGTGTTAAAAAGCCTCGAGCATCCGTAATACTTGCCATGCAGCGGCTTGTTCCAGTTATGGAGACTGGATCATCTGAAGGGGAATTCACATTCATAGACCTTTTCGCCGGCATTGGTGGTCTGCGCAAAGCATTTGACTCCGTTGGCGGACGATGTGTCTTCACGTCTGAATGGGATAAATATGCCCAGCAGACCTATCTGGCCAACAACCGGGATAATCGTCAGATCGAAGGCGACATTACAGCCATCGCCGCGGACGACATACCAGAGCACAATGTTCTGATCGCGGGCTTTCCATGTCAGCCGTTTTCGATCGCAGGCGTGTCTAAAAAAAATGCGCTCGGGCGTGCCCACGGTTTTGCGGATGAGGCACAGGGAACCCTGTTCTTTGATGTTGCCCGTATTTTGAAACATCACCGTCCGGAAGCGTTCCTGTTGGAAAATGTGAAGAACCTGAAGAGCCACGATAAGGGCCGGACATTTGCGGTCATAAAGAATGTGCTCGAAAACGAACTGGGCTATCACGTTCATGAAATGGTCATTGATGCCCGGCACTTCCTGCCTCAGCACCGGCAACGAATAGTGATTGTCGGTTTCCGTGATCCGGTTCCTTTCAACTGGAGCGACCTGAAGCTTCCCCAAAAGGGAATTAAACTCATGCGGGATATACTTCATCCCGAGGACGGGACGGAGCGCCCTGAGAGCCATTTCACAGAAGGACGCACAGCAGCAGTCAGTCAAAAGTATACGCTCACCGACAAGCTGTGGGCGTATCTGCAGAACTATGCAGCCAAGCATCGGGCTCAGGGGAACGGGTTCGGATTTGGACTTGTTGGGCCTCTGGACACCTGCAGAACGCTTTCCGCCCGGTATTACAAGGACGGATCGGAGATCCTGATCAACAGGGGCCCGGGCAAAAACCCGCGTCGTCTGACGCCGCGGGAATGTGCGAGACTTATGGGGTACGGCGATGACTTCAAAATACCCGTATCGGACACGCAAGCCTACAAGCAGTTCGGAAATTCAGTGGCAGTTCCTGTGTTTTCTGAGGTGGCAAGGATAATGAAACCGCATATTCTCAGCCTCGTCAGAAAGCAAGTCCCCGTAGATCTGGCAGGTTGAATTCAATAGACTTCCCCGACAACTGGATTCGGGGCAGAAATGATCGATTCGCTACAGACGCTTCTCCAACTGATGGCGGCGAACGGGGCCACAAAATTTTACGCCAAAAAACTCTCACCAAACGATAATTCCAAAAACCAGGTTTATCTCGGGGGAAACTACTCAGCCCTCAACATTCTGCCGTTCGGAAAAGTGGAGACCGATGCGGGGGAGAACGCGGGAGCCAAGCGCGACCGGGCGAAAGCGTGGCTAACATTCTTCTGGATTGATGAGCACGGTATGCATGAAGCGCCCGATGCCAAGCTGATCCTGTACCCGAAATACCCCGAGGTGAGGTTGTCAGGTTTCCTTAAAAGAAGCCGAGGCGCGCCGTCCGTGATCATGGCAAGCCGAAACGAGGGCCGCGTCCTTTTTCTGGGTACCACACCCGATGGCCGGATTCTGGCGCATGCGGTGGATTGTGAAAGCCCCCTGCGCAGGCAATTGGATGCCATCGGTGCGCCTGTCCAGGAAGGTGTCTTCATTGAACTGACAATTGATGCTCATGCTGTTGGCGACACAAGGGGGCAGCTTCTTGCCGCACTGCGCGCAATCCACGAAAGGTCATGGATACAATCGCAGCGTCTGGGAGCAGCACGTATTAAGCTTCCCTACACGGCGGTGAATGGTGGGGGCTATACACTCGAAGCTGAACTCGGAATATCTCCGAACGGCTACTCTGAGCCGGACTATCTCGGTTGGGAAGTGAAGCAGTATGCGGTAAAGGATTTTATCGGGAATGCAGCACAAAACCCGGTTACCCTGCTCACACCGGAACCGACTGGCGGAATTTATAAAGATCAAGGGGTGGAAACGTTTATCCGCCGCTTCGGTTACGAAGATCAGCGCGGGAGAGCTGATCGACTTAACTTCGGTGGAATCTATCGGATCGGAGGGGCTGCCAATTCAAACACAGGTGTCCGGCTTGGCCTTCTGGGCTTCGATGCGGAAAAGCAGGTGATCTGTGATATGTCGCAGGGCATTGCGCTTCTCACCGACGATGACACACCCGCCGCGCTGTGGCACTTTACGGGCATACTCGAACACTGGAACCGCAAACACGCTAAGACCGTTTACGTACCGTCAGTGAAACGGGGGCCACCCATAGAATACGCGTTTGGTAATATGCTGCAGCTCTGCATGGGAACGGACTTCGACATGTTCCTGAGAGCCCTTGCATCGGGGGTGGTTTATTATGATCCCGGACTGAAACTTGAAGATATTCACTCGGCGAAGCCTCGCTCAAAGAGGAGGAGCCAGTTCAGAGTCCGCCATAGCGATCTTCAAATACTGTACCACAAGATTGAAGAGGTCAGTGTAATGGCATGATAGAGCTAAGGGGCAATGGATAAAATAAGTCCGGAACGCCGCAGCGCCAATATGGCTCGTATCCGGAACAAGGATACGAAACCGGAAATGGTTGTGCGGCGCCTTGTTCATTCCATGGGTTATCGTTACCGGCTCCACCGAAAAGATCTTCCCGGCAAACCTGATCTGGTCTTTGAATCAAGAAAAGCCGTGATTCTGGTACATGGCTGCTTCTGGCATCAGCATGCCGATCCATCATGCAGAAACGCTGTCATCCCCAAAACGCGGCCTGATTTCTGGCGGGCCAAGCTAAACCGGAATGTGGAACGGGATCTCCGAAATGTGGAAGATCTGGAAAAACTTGGCTATCGTGTTCTCATTATATGGGAATGTGAGATACGGGATATCGCAATGTTACGTGAAAGAATTGGGGACATTCTCGGAGTGTGGCACGGATAGTTGGACTGCTGGACACAATTGCGGACCCTGACCGTCAGGGTGGCCGTTCATTGCGAACCAAAGCAACTTACCCGCTTCGAGGCAACCGTTCGCGGTCTGGAACGAGTTTATCCGCGTCGCGTATCTGATTTTTGCTCAGCATTCGCTGGCCAGAGAAAATCTTTGGCAATTTTTGTACCGCGTAATGTTCCGGGCCATTGAAAACGATCGTGCCTTTCGCATTTTCAAAGTCCAGATCGAAGAAAATCAGGTAGTCTGCTCTGGTTTCAGTTTGCCGAAAGGCGGGGCCTCGGCCGGTACCGGTAGCTTTGACTTGTACGGTGTTTTTACCATCCTTGGTGTAACCGTCGATCCCTTCTGTCGAGCTTGTCTCCACTAATTTGATACCAAACAACTGGACAGCCAAAGCCTCTCCCAAATCGCCAACCAAGTTTCCATCCAGCGTGAATTTCAATTCAACATCACACCCAATTTTAGTAAGCGTCTGACGGTAATAGGCGCGTAACGTGTTTCGCGCGTTAACTAGGTCGGCAATTTCTTTTGGTAGCACAAATGTATGCATGTTCCCCCCTTTTTCCCGTGTAGTGAATGATGTTCCATATGGGAAAGCAAGATAAGATCAGGGGAAGCTGGCCCACGATCTCAAAATTTCATCTTCAACCCATTTTCTTTGTCAGTTTCATCACTTAGCTTGAACTTAACTTCGGAATTCGGAGAATCTGGAAGTACAGCCAGTATGGGGACCATTTTTGGAACAGCTGATAAAAGAACTGAGGAAGTTTAGGGATGAGAGAAACTGGGCCCAGTTCCATACGCCCAAAGACCTGAGTATTTCAGTCAGCGTCGAGGCGGCCGAACTGCTGGAGCTTTTCCAATGGCGAGCCGAAACGAAACCTGTAGATGCAGAACTGACTGCAGGCATCCAAAACGAAGCGGCTGACGTATTTCTCTATCTTCTTCTGCTCTGCGACGCGGTTGGCATTGATCTTCTTACTGCTGCGAAAGAGAAGATCAGGCAGAACGAGCAGCGGTTTCCAGTGGTCAGTTCACACGGCGTTGCCAAGCCAGAGGATGTAACAAAAAACCGATGAACTCTGCAACTGACTACTATGTCTTTGAAAAGTGGGCGCAAGCCCCGATTTATGCCTTCGGCAGAAAAAACGAGACGGGTGTAGTTCCAACTGAAGATAAGGATGCCTATTGGCGCGTGTATCGTGAGCTGTATGACTCCGTTTCCAGTGTCCTCGATAATTCAGAACATAGCGGGCAACTTTTTCTGCGGCCGAAACAATACTCCCGGGAACGCGGATCAAGAGGGCATCGACCGGTAGATCTGTGGGTCTCTCTCTGCTTCAAAGGTGCGGAAGTTCTGGGTTTTATGCCCCAGATTTATGTCATCGCATCTGCACGTGGTCTGGAAGTCGGATTTGCTGCATCGATCGCCGAAGATGATTATTTTGATCCGAAGACAAAGGAACGCAATCGTTCGATCGTGCCCTTTATCAATTCGAAACTGCCTCAGCCGGATGACCAGATGGTTCGGAATCTGGATGACATTCTAAAGCAGCAGGGCGGGTGGCACTTCAATCTGAAGACTCGTTTGACGGTCGGTGACCAGGGATTCAATGCCTTTGGTTCAATGGCCCAGATGTTGGGATACCTGAAGAGTGATGGAGAAGACACGGGGTCTGGAACAATCTGCAGAATTTTTGATCTGCACGAGATAGCAGACGTCAACTTCGCTGAGGAATTCCGTCTATCGCTCGAGAATTTTATACCGCTTCTAGCCAGATGTGCACCAACTTCTTGGGACACCGAAATACGGTCAGCGCAGAATGTCGTGGGCAAGTTGGCCGACGAAGTGGAATTCGATCCCGCCGACAGAACAGACGGTCGTCAGAAGGTCTGGACGGAACTTGCCCGCAGACAGGGGCAGGCGGTCTTCAGAAGAGATTTGCTGGAAGCTTATGAAGGTGCCTGTGCCATATCAGGAACGGACGTCAGCGACGTTCTGCAGGCCGCGCACATTCTACCTTACAACGGCCCGAAGACGAACCATGTTACCAATGGCCTGCTCTTGAGAGCCGACATTCACAACCTCTTCGATCTGAAACTGATCACCATCAATCCCGAAACAATGCGCGTGCAGGTATCTCCACGTTTGCATGGAACAATTTATTGGGATTTTGACGGGAAGAGCATCGTGCTACCTGAAAAGCCAGTGCACCATCCCAATTTGATGGCATTGACAGCTCATTTCAATGCTTCCGCCCGATAAGCAACTTACCTTAAGTTCGCGGTCGGGATGTTACCGCCTAGCCGGTGTTTGTTTGCGTTGAATAGCGCCGGCATCTCCATGGGCAAAGTGTCCGGTGGAAATACAGATCTAAGAGGCAAAGCAATGGAAGCAACGAAGCAAGTGTGGCTTCGCGCGTTTTGGGGGTTCAGTCCGGAACATGAAGGATACTATGGCTTTACTTTTGACGCCGTTCGGAAACGCTTCCTCAGCAAGGCTAAGGATGGTGACTGGGTTCTCATATACGGCGCTGTGAATGAACACACAGCCACAGATGAACTACGTCAGGCATTGGGCTTCTTGGAACTTACAAATAAACCTTGCATGGACGTCGATCGAATGTCCGATACTGCAGTCAACCGACGACGCGATGGGAAATTTGCCCATCGCTGGAATTTTGGTCTGGAGGTTAGGAAGGCATGGCGGTTCGAGCACAATGTACGCATTCAACATATAGCTCCTGAAGCGTACGCGAACAAATTTCGATACGAACGGACAAGTTGCGGAGTTCTCTTAAACGCATCTGAAACAACGCGTGCATTGAGCTATCCAATAGTTCAGGTGAATGTCTACGGTGAGCCGCTAATCAACAACACGGACCTGGAAAGTGGGCAAGCACAAAGTATCTTCAGGCCGTCAAAGGGAATTCCGCCGTCATTTGGGTTAAGATTAATTGACGCGGAAGACGGGGGAAACAGTATTTATTTGATGCGATTTTCTGGTGCAGCTGAGGTATTACTCGGATCTAGGCCCGCCTATTCAGGAAAAACTATTTTTAAGGTGGGGAGAAGCAATGACCCTAAAAGAAGATTATCAGAAATTAACGGTGGATTTCCTGTGCCTTCTTTAGTGAAGTGGGAGCTTCTGAATACCCATCTATATCCCGATGGACAGACAGCCCATGATTCAGAAACCAATCTGAAAGCCTCCTTTGACCAGAGCTTTCTCAGTCTGGGTGGCGAATTCTTCCTTGGCGGTGAAAGCGACGTGCAAAGTTCCTTTCTGCGGCATTGTTCGAAGTCATCGATTGTGATGATTGGTGCTCCAGGAAAAAATAAGAAGCTAATTTGAACAATCCCAGCGATCAATTCGCCGTTAATAACCGGGCTGCGGTCGAAATGCGTACTGGGTTTTGATTTCCAACTTGGTAATTCTAACCAACCTTCCAACGATTGTTGGGTGGTGAAGGAAATTGATTGGCAAAGTGCAGTTACTCTGAATGAAGTTGCGTCATGAACTTGCCGAAACTCAGCGCCAATCTAAACGCCAAACCGTATTCTTCGGCTTCTTCGATTGGCTCGGGTTCACCCTCAAACGATACCATCTCGTGGTCGATCAGGAATATCTCACCGTACCGATCTTCGCGCAGGCAGATCATCAACGGGTTTCCGCCAGCGTCACTTCCAAAGCACAGCAGATCGTTGGGCAGGGGATACCAGCCCGGCTCTTTCAGTTCATGTTCAACATCTGCAAGACCGCCCATCCTTCTTACAACTTCATTTCGGCCGTCTTCGTCGCTATAGGTGGCAGCCAGACCAAGTATCGTTCCGCCTCCGCTCAGCTTTAGAAAGTCGCAATAGTCATCCGGCAGCTTTGCGCCAAGGGATTGCTCGAATGCAGCTATCTGTTCGGCCGTCGCTGGAGGGTTGCCGTTTCCATTAATGATGCTGATAAGCTCTTCAACTGTCATGTTCTGTCCTATCTGTTCCAGAGCGCATACTCATATATGGAGCGTCACGTTTCAATCCGAGATCATCCTACGACCCGAATGTAACGCGATCCAATGTCCCATTGCTCCTCCCTCCCTTCATTGCATTTTTCACTCGAATTACTGTATGAGTGATTTATTCCAAGCTGCGCTGCTGGGGATGCGGATAATGAACCGGATACTGCCTGCCTGTTTGGGTGCGCATTAGCTGGTGCCCCTCAATTATCAGGATGAGATTCATGGTCGGGAAATTTCTGAAGCGCGGCGCGATCATTGATACGATCAAAAGCGAAGAGCGCATCAACTCTCAGCAAAAACGAACCGGGCCTACGCGGTATCATGTCCGGGTTACTTCATGTGGTTGCCCGGACGAAAACTGTGGCGCGTTCCATGTTCCCGTGACAGAGCGTCCACTTCCAACAGATGCAGAAGCTGCAGATACACTGGCAAGGCACAATCGGGAACGTAAGGCCGCGAAGAAGGGCACCCGGTCATCCGGTGTAATATGAAAGTTGATTGGATAAGCAACATTGCAGATGGATCAACCCATTCTGAGCCTCGTTGAGATCACGCAAGTCGTTCATGATTTAGCTGCGACGATAGGTGTGCCTTCGAAGTATCTGCCTACATTTGGGGCCACGGCCGATTTTGGCAGGCCCCACATAGAAATCTCCAGTATCTATCATTGGGTTGTGGTCGAACGTGGAACGGAGCGGGAGCGGCGTTCAACAATCTCGTTGGATGAGCTTCTATATTGGTCTCTTAAATCGGCCACCTTCAACATGGCATGTGATTTTGAACTGGAGCACCGCCGCCCGGACGAAGATTTCAGGCGTCAGTTGTTCGCAAAGCATATCGAATTGATGTCATCGCTGAATCACGACTGGGGACAAGCGCTCTCGGATAAATATGACCGCATTATTCATGCCCATCCTTTTGACGATGGATGATTAAATGTCTTGTGGACGCTTCCGGCCTCTACTGACGCTGAAATAAGAAGAAGCAAAATGAATATCTCATCATTGTGCATCTTCTGGCGTTAGGACAGTAGAGGGTGTAGTTTTGAAAGTGTATACCTCATTATGATCGCGGGCTGGTCGGCTTGGCGAAGTTCCGAAGTGCATTGGCTGGGGAGGGACATCATGGCCGAATTGAAGCATGTGTGGACGAATAATAATGTCTTTCAAGCTGGTGGGACCACAGTTCACTGGACATGGAAAGTTGGTGAAGATGAACACTACTGGGGGTTCTGTGTCAGGCCGCGACAATTCAACAGTGACGCCGAGATAGTTCAGCAGTTTACAACATCCGATAATGGAAATGCTTGGTTTGAGAATCTGATTGTCAGAACCAATACAGGTAACCTGTTTCGTTTCAGTGCAATTGCGGTGGTAGGATCATGAGAATAACAGCTGTGTATGACAAGAGCGGAGCTATCCTAGCTGCAGTCGAAATAGATGATCACTACAGCGGGCCAGTTCCAGTTGCGAGCGCCACCGATCATTCTGTCAGGACATTTGATGTTCCCGAGAGGATGAGGAAACTCCAGTTTGACGAAATTTGCTCTGGTTTGCGCGTCACAACTGAAAAGGATCAACACGTACTTGCGGAAAAGGAAGGACATTCTCACAGATAGATCACCAACGGATTACCGTCAGCGTCGTTCCAACGCTGTCACAATTAAGCCAAGTGATCCGAACACCTCTTGCTCGTGATCACCTAGCCCAATGGACACGATTTCAATAACAGTGCGTGTGCCAGGAGGGGTGTCAGATGGCAATTCACCGATCAACTGGATTGGTAGCCGTTCACCCGGTTGGAGAGTGATGCGGCATTGCGATCTTCTAGCAAGCTCTTGTCGTACCCTCTCATTTAGTCCGCCCGTTTCAAGTTGTGGCATTTTTAATCGTGTGGTGAGGGACGTCTCCCTGCGGACTCCACCAAACACAGCGGCCGCATCATTAAAGTAGCGTAGTTCTCTTAACTGAACAGACAATCGCTCAACTCGCATGGTTTCCGCCCTTTGTACACGTTCAAGCATGGGAATTGCTTCTCGGGCGACTGAACGTACAGCAATCTCAAAGGTAGCAGCGCGTTTGAGTGGATTGCCGGCCCAAAATATGAACTTGAATGGCCGCCCAATTGTGGCGGACACGTCATTGATGTTTAACTGTGCCCAATGCCGATCATTCGTCGGATTTACGATTGTCGAACTGGAGGTCGCTTCCAGTGGGCTCCAGATATTGACGAGCAAACACACGTGGGCCGGAGCTGAGGCCGGAATTATACCAACTATAGGTTGCGTTCTCCTCACTCCGCCACCTGTCGGTGCGGCGACGGTAGATTGGCCGAAAAGGTTTAAAGTGGTAAATCCGGTCGACGGGTCGGACCACCAAACTCTCACATAGACTGGTGTGGATAAAGTGCCTGAACCCCAGTTTGCGACATCTACGGTCACTGTCGTGTCCGCGCCCCGAATAAAGTTGTTCTTACCAGGCTCTCCGTTAACAATAACCGACGGGCATAACCAAGATACGATACTGGCATTGAGTGGTCGCTCAATTCCTTGTCTACCCATATCGTTATTAAAATACGGAATCACCAGAAAAGCGCTGACATTTTGATCCGGTCGATTTCCCTCGTTCCCTTCGGAGGGACGGGGCAAAGTGCGCGGGCGTTGGTTCAATGACTTAGCTTGCACCTGTCTACTCCGCTTCATAAGGAAGGTTTACGACTGAAAGTACGGTGTCGTTGATTGATGTGCCTGCAGCAACTTCCCAGCAGGGATGGCGATATCCGCGATCGGCGTCGAGGTCTTCGTTCTGAGAATGAAAATCCCCTCGCATGATCTGTCCGAGTAAGTCGTGCCCTATCAGGGCCGCACTTCGCTGTTGATCATATGACCAGTAGACGGCGAAGGAAACAGGTGACTGGTTAGGCGGATATTGAGCATTGGCAGCCGTAGGTTGTTCGGTCGTACTTACGGGATAGAGATGATAAGTGTTTTCAGGAGAGTTCTCGGCTTTATGCGGCCAACCTGTGGCAGCAGGTGTCGTGAGGAACTGTTGATATAAGGGAGAGGGCATCAGTAGTTCGTCGGGATAAATTAGTCCGGTCACGGAGAGAAATGCGGCGGCTGCATCGAAGCCTTGCCACAGCATCATTTGAATGGAGAAAAGTTCCAGCGTTATATGCCCGGCCGCCTCTGGATCGGCCATTGCCGTCAGTTGCTGTTGACTGACGCTGTTTGGAGCGCGAGGGTCTGGCTCCTCTGATCCTTGGAGGGCATCGAAGAAATCTGAGACTACGCATTTGTGCCCAGTCGTCCATTGACCAATGCAATAGATCAAAAGGGCAATTAGGACGACAACGATTAGTAATATAAATGCGAGAATTGCGAGGCACGCATTGCCGCTCTTCTTTTTTGAATCAGACTGCGAGGGATCGCTTGGGGTCATGTCCGGGTCGAGATCGATCCCTCCTTCTACAAGTGGATCACCAGCATCGCCTATCCCTGACATTATTGACAATAGTCCGCCTTCGTCACCGCTTTTGGACAATTCAAGCGGCGGCGGTTCGGGAAGCGGAAGTCGCTGAAATTTATCTAACAAAGTGAGATGCTGAACAGTCCGCCGTAAGCCCAGATTCCAGTCTGGAGCATCCCGATTAGGCCATGATGCGGAGGCGGCCTTCTGCAGGCAGTCAGCCAAATCGGCGGGATACGCGTAGTCGCCATTCGCATTTACAAAACTGATCTGTTTTGCAAGCTCCGCGGTAGACGGCGTTTTTAACAAGTTGTGAAGCCAGGATCCGACAGTATTGCGGGCCAATCTGTCACGATAGCGATGCGTRCGGCGAGGCCCTCCCACCACTGATCCAAGATACGCAGAACCCGCAATGTTTCCGCTATAACTGCTTAATGTTCCCAAAGCGAAACTCTTGGCGCGGGGTGTCTTCGCATTCTCGAAAACATTCCGTACAAAAGCATCAGTTCTGCGGCCTAGAAAAACATCACGCCACGTCCAATCCTTGGCGGGAACGTCAGCTTGCCTCGGATGGGGCGTAAGATGTGGCAAAGGCGAGATTGCCGCGTGAAGATCATCCACCTCGGCACTAATCTCCAGTGCACTCGAACTTAGCCCCTTTACTCGATCCATAGCAGATTGCGCAAGCTGCAATGAGTTCGGTTCAGTGGGCTTCAGGAGGGCCTTCTCCAACTCTTGACGTGCAAGACCCAACTCATCATATAGAGCCATCCCGCGCGCCCAGAGATCGGCCGCATTTTCAAGTAAATTCAGCTCTGTTCCATCAGATGCAGCATGGTCAACAACCAGGCCTGTAAGGGAGCCAAGAACAGCAGCGTCTGGTTCGGTCTTTGCAGTCGAGCAAAGCTCAGCGATTTTTGCCGCTAGAGTGGGGTCACCCACTGCCATTGGTGGAAGGGCGGCCAACAGGCCATTCAGTACCGTGACATGCGCATGATAATCCAACATACCGCACACCTTGAATTGAGGTTACAACGATGGGATCAACAGCTATAAGTCTGACTAAAAGAATTATGACAATGTAATAAGGGGTGTATTGAACACTACACTATTTATTCTAACTGTCGAGTCGCGCGTTTGAATATGTTTTTTGTTTATGCTTATCTGTCGTTCCATTATTGTTTAAGACTTTGCTCAGGTTGAATTCTGCGTGCTCCATCAGTCGGATTTCATTTGCAATTCACAGGGCAGAATATTCCTTCAGCTAGGATTAAAAATTATCATTGAGCCGCAACAAGTGATTTGCGGCGGACTGGCCAACCTTCGTTATAGGGAATACTCGCCGAGCGCATGGGAAGAGCATCACGGCTTCCCATCTAGGGAGGTTTATGGCCAAAATATAGTGCGCCAAAAATACCGTTTGCTTCGCTTTTCTGCATTGGTGATAAATCGAGTACTTTCAAAGGAAAGACTTCCAATGGGTGCTAATTCTGGCGTGATCGATATGGCCGCAAATCTCGACGTTCTATCCCAGTCTAAACTGTGGGCGTTTGGTAGCGTCGGACGAGTGCTATTCATTGTTGGGCTTTTGCTGTCATCGACGCTAATAGTCAGCGCAGATGACATGTCCGACGCCAAAGATGCATTTGGTCGCCACGAATATGTGAGAGCATTCAATTTACTGTCTCATCTTGCAGAAGACGGTGATGCCGAAGCCCAAATTCAATTGGGCGCCATGTACTATCACGGGTTCGGAACCATTGCAGACAAGAGTGCAGCATTCCGTTGGTATGTGAGAGCCGCTGAAACGGGAAGCAGGTTTGCCCAGGCAGCCGTTGGTCGGGCATACCAGACAGGAAACGGAGTGGCACCCGATCTGGCGCAGGCTGTGAAATGGTACAGGGTGGCAGCAGAGAACGGTGAGCTGTCTGTCCAGAGAGAACTTGGGCAGATGTACTATGACGGTAACAGTGTCGTTCCTCAAGACAAGAGCAAAGCCTTTTACTGGTACAAGCGAGCGGCTGACCAAGGTGAACCGGGAGCTCAGGCTTTGTTGGGCTGGATGTATCATCAGGGTGAGACTGTGCCCAAGGATTTGCGAATGGCTATGGAGCTTTTGACACTCGCAGCAGAGAAACAGGTCGTATTTGCACAGGTTAATCTCGCATACATGTACCGTGATGGTGAAGTGGGAGCGCCTGATAAGAAGCTCGCGGCTGACTGGTTTAATCGTGCAGCTCAAGCTGGCGACGCCATCGCTCAAGCAGCACTTGGCTCGATGTACAGAGAGGGCGATGGCGTACCGATCGATAGTGCCAGGGCATTGAATCTTTTCAGATTGTCGGCAGAACAGGGTAATGCATTTTCGCTGACCACTCTCGGGGTGATGTACAGAGATGGCGAAGGAGTGCCTATGAACATTCCTGTTGCGATAGACTTTCTCCGAAAGGCTTCCAGTCAGGGCGATGTCCGTGCACAGATCAACCTCGGCAACATTTATGCCCACGGTGAAGGTGTGAAGCCTGATGTGGTGGAGGCAGCTAAATGGTATTGCAAAGCCGTCCTGAAAGGTAGCTTCGTAGCGAAGAACGCGCTTGCTCAACTGTCGAAAGCAGAGGCGTTCAAAGAAGCTAAGGCAACGCCAGATTGCGCGCCATCTGCGAACTAAAGGCCACTGTGAATAACCATTCTCAGGCCCATCCTGACTCACACGATGGCAAGACCGGGTTGTGGATGAACTATCGGTGTAACCTGCCCAAGATGATTGGCTCGTAACAGCTATCCAGCCGCGGCACGATCTCGAGTATCTCTCCGACTTCATAATTGGCTTCCAACGAGCCCAGATGTGAAGTCACATCACAGTCGAAAGTCTTGTTCTTTGCAGTACGTGCGTACTTGATGCGGCCACTTATGCCCACTGGGAAGCCGCTCTTCGCATCTGTCACTACCCATGCTTCCAGTATCTCTGCCTGAACATGGGGATCTCGTGCAATTCGTTTCTCGTTTATCTGTCCTCGAATGTATAAAACGATAACAACAAGAACGAGAAATACGCCCGGCATAAACCAGAACAGGTAGCGTCCGCCTGTATCGAAATTGCTGCTCATCAACAAGACCCGGAAAGATTGGGGAGGCGAAATCGTGGCGATGCTTCAATTCCCGACAATTAATAGCATCCACTTCTGCGTCACTCTATCAGCACTGGCTTCCTTGAAATCCTTGTAGGGCACGCGACCATCCAGATAGGCCTTAAAGAGCTTCTTGCAGTAGACACTCGGTGCGTCCCGCACAGATACCTTTAGCAAGGATGCCCATATTGGCATTGCGGGCGAACTCTTGCCCTTCACGAGGCAAGCGTTGAACTGCTTCGAATAGAAAGATGAATCCTGTCGCATTCGTTGGAGGCCAAGTTCATAGCCGGTTTTGGTCATCGACTGATTATATGTGTTGCTTGTGGAACAGCCTGTGATGGCTATTGAAAAGAATACGCACAGAAACGCGACCGACGATCTCATATTCACCCCCCAGTGACAGTTTCCAGATTGGAGAGTGATTCAACTGCGAACGCAATACATGAGCCCGATCCGATTGGGTTTGTCAGGTGGGAAAACTGATGGCTGATGATCGCCGAAACAACGTGAAGCCTACGGGAAGGGGAAATCCACCTGTAGAGCATCAATTCAAACCGGGAAATCCGGGCCGTCCCGAAGGCTCACGCAATAAGCTTGGCGAGCAGTTCCTGAGTGATCTACTGGCTTCATGGGAAGCGAATGGCCCTGACGTGATTGATCGCTTCGTTCGGACTGGAGCTAGCCAAGTTTGAGCCCGTCGACCCCGCAAAGATAAATCAGCCCAGCATACTGCGATTGTGGCGTAGATAAACATTGACGCTCAAGCTCATGATGTCTAAGGGGCCATGATTGGTCAATTGTACTATCTATGACCAAAGTTCGATTTGGGGTAGGGCAACCAATATGGCCAAAGTTATGAGAGACATTCTTGCGATTTTTCGTCTGCTGATCGTCGCAATGGTCGGTTTCTTGGTCTTCACAACAGCAGTCTATGCCGCCACAGAATTTGATAGGCAGTGTCAGAGGCTTCTGCCATTGGCTGACAATTTTGCCCGAAAGTGTCTGACGGAAGCAGTCCCATTCTCGCGCGTGCATAATAAGACGGGCAGTGAAGAATTCCGGGTTCTGTTCAGTGACGCCTATCCTAATTCGCATTTCATCATGGGATGCATGGTAGACTGGCAAAATCAGCTCCGGTATGTCGGAATGTACTACAAGACTTCAACGGATCAGCTGCCGATTTTCAAGAGCGATCAGATCGGTGCAGTGGATTATCAGGCAAATGTCGGGCTAGACGTCGCAGGCCGCAAACAGGTCCTGATTGCCATTCATCAATTCATTACCGACCTGATACCAGCGCGTTTTAACGCTGTAAGTAACTGTGAAAAGGGCAGCATTGATGGCAGTCGGATCACAGAAAACAACCCTGTCGTTACGTTTGACGACAGTGAGAAAAAGAGGCTCACATACTGTGTCTCAAGCTCCAGTAATGCCTGCAATACCTATGAATACAAACAGTATTTCGAGACTGGCCATGACGGTCCAATCATTGCAGCGCCTGCCTTTGACAGCTTTTTCATCACCGCCAATGGCGGGCTGATCGCCACGGATAAATATTACAACGCCTATTGCGGCAGTTCAATGCCGCCCGTCTATGGGGTCGAAGGCATTATTCAGGAAATCTGCCGCCCGCCACTTATTCCCGCCCGCACAACCAAAACCGTTCCAGTCCAGAGCAAGTAAATAATGTCACAACCAGTTCTTTTGTCTGTCGTCTTTCCCAATCTCAATATCGGCGGAACCGATGGTACGGGTGGTATCCCCACTCTTGGCCATGGAGGATTCATTGCCGTGAATGAAGACGGCAAGGCTGCCTATTACGATTACGGCAAATATGACGCGACGATCAGCAATTCCATTTTCACGACACGCACAGCAGACGAAGGCAATATCCGCAAATTTGATATTCTGACGCCGATGACCTTCGATCAGGCAGGCAACGTGACGGCTGAATCGCTGAAATCGGCGATGAATGAAGTCATTGCGAGCGGGCCTTTTTCGCGGTTCGGCGATATCGGCCGGGTATCCATCGGTCAATTCAAGATGGAACCCAATAGTTATAATGCGATGATGTCCTTCATTACGGATAAGGCGGCAACGATCAATGACGGTAAGGCTGCCTATGACCTGCTCAACAACAATTGCATCGATTTTCTCTATGGCGCAGCCAGATCGGCCGGCCTTCAGATTAGCTCTGCTCAGAATACGCCCGGCACCAATGTGCCCTCGCTCAGCGATGTGAAAATAGAACAACAGGCACAAACCCGCTGGGACTATTACAGCCCGAAATCTTGGACGGGCAGCAATCTCGATTCAACCGGCGCGGATGTAGACAATCTTGGCGCGTCGCAGAGGCGGGCGATTGTGGACAGGCTCTGGCAGGCTGCACGTGCTTTTGGAGACAATGCAAAGTCCTTCCTCGAGACATATGGCCAGTCTGCCATGGAAAGCCTCATCAAATATGAGGTCGATCCGCAGACAAAATCCACTTCACTAACCCTCTTGGACGATCACAAGCGGCTGTTGTCCATGACCTCGCTTGCATCCGACGGTTCCATCAAACACACAGAAATAGGGTCAACAGGTCGGGCCATCCGCGAGGTTTTGCTCAATCCTGACACGCTATCGGGCGTCAGCAATCAATTCAGCCCCGACAACAAGATCATCGACAGCAAGATCTGGCATCAAGACGGTAGCACCGTGAAGCAGATCTATGATCCTATTTCCGGCAGGAAAAGTGCGGAAACACAGTTTGATCCGAATGGTGTTGTTAGGTCGACGTCAACATTTAACCCAACTTCTGGCACGCCAACGTCGACTACGAAGTATGATGTCCGTGGCGTCAAATTTCAGGATATCAAATACAATCCGGACGGCTCACGTGTAGAGAACCATTTTGACACGAGCAATACACAGCCTTGGAAGCAGGCTGAGCAGAGATTTGGCACCGATGGCAAGCTTTCTTACCAGCAAAACACTAACCGCGACGGATCGCGTATCGAGTGGGCTTACAGCCCACAGAGTGGTCAGGCAACGTGGGAGCGCAAAGTTGCTGCTGATGGCTCGCGCGTGGATCGTAATCTTGATCCTGATAATAAGGCTGCATGGTCGGAAGGCATCTACCAGTATGACACCCAGAATGGTCTAGTCCACTCCACCGAAAGGAGCGATGACGGTACCCGGTGGGAAAAGAATTTCGATCCCCACAATCAATATGGCTGGAAGCAAGGAACGTATCAGTACAATCCGCAAAACCAGCTGACGAACTCATCGGAAGTTTCCGACGATAACTCGCGTACAGAGAGGACGTTTAATCCCCAGACCGGTCAAGCGACGGTTGCGGATAACTTCAACAGTCAGGGACAACATACCTATCATAGCGACATCAACTCAGATGGCTCGCGAACGGATTCAGCCATTGATCCGGCAACTGGACGAATTACACAGGTTGACCGATTGAACGCGGGCAACCAAGTAACCAACCGCTCATTGTTTAATGCCGACGGGTCGCGCGTAGATATTGATTTAGATCCGACAAATGCTGCTTCTTGGGCGCGCGGGGAATACACTTATAATCCAAGCGGTCAGTTGATCGGCCGCGACGTCACTATGGATAATGGGAGCAGGGTTCACACCGATCTCGATCCTTCGAATGCCGCTTCATGGAAGGAAGGGGTCTACGAGTACGGTACTGACGGCAAACTCTGGAAACGCACTGTCACGATGGATGACGGTCAAACACAAGTCGAAGACTACGATCCGGGCAACACAGCGCCTTGGAGCAAAGGAACCTATCGATTTAACGCCGCTGGACAGATGTTGACCAGAGTAGTCGATATGGATGACCAATCTCGCACTGAACAGACATTTAATCCGACAACGGGCAAAGAAACACTTCAGCGCCAATATGACTCAAACGGGAAACTCACTTACGACAGCGAGCAAGCAAAGGCGGAAGAGTTGCGGGCTGCACAGGCGGCTATTGCTGCTTTAAAAGCGGCAGAAGAGAGACGTCTGAAGAAGGCGGCAGCACAACAGGCTCAGTACGAAGCGGATTTAGCACGCTTCCGGCAACAATCATTGGACTATTTGGCCCAGCAACAGGCATTCCTTAGTCAGCCCACTAGCCCGAACAGACCGACAGTATTGCCTCCGGTTGGCCCACCCCCAGCGTCACCACCCCTCGTGCACATCGCTTTTACTCCGCAGCCATTCCCTTTACCTCGATTTGTTGGGTCAACCGGAGGCGGCACGGGCGGTGGTGGGAGCAGCAATCCGCAATTCGTCAGTTCGAGCTGGCATCGGTTGGATATAACAGTAGGCAGTCAGAGCACTTCCGGCCGTTTCCGTGATGACCATTATAACAATGGTTCATACGTCAGATATTACGACAATGGCCATGTGACCGTTTACGATAAAGATTCAAACGTACTGGGTGAGCTTGACGGGGGACCGACCAATATTGGTAGCCCCAATAGCCCACCAGTCCTCCTTGATCTCGATGGAGATGGGCTGATTGATCTGCGCCCTATTGATCTAACCGCACCCGACCAGATTAGTGGTCCTCATTTTGACTGGAATGAAGACGGAAAGCGGGACGGTACTGCTTGGGTTGGACCAAAAGACGGTTTCCTAGTAATCGATCTTGGCGGCGATGGCAAGATTGATCAGGCACGCGAATTGGCGTTTGCCTTATGGAAGACAGATGATCAAATCGCGGCCGAAAATGGGCATGCGGTGACTGATCTGGAAGGTCTGCGTTACGCCTTTGACACCAACAAGGACAATGTGCTCGATAGCAATGATCAGCGCTGGAACGAATTTCGGGTATGGCAGGATATAAATCAGAATGGCATCTCTGATCCGGGTGAGTTGAAAACCATGTCAGAGGCCGGGATCAAGTTGATCAATCTATTGCCGTCCGTCCAAGGAGCAACGCTATTCGCCGACGGATCAGCTATCACAGGAACTAGTTCATACGTAATGACTGACGGAACAACTCGGCTTGTTGGCGATGCTACTCTGACCTATCGCCCCTCAGTTGGTACGGCATAGCCTTTTTGAGGCGGCGTTGGAAAACGCCGCCTCAATGTTTTGTATAAAAGAATTTAATCCTTTAAATAGGATCAAAGTCTGATATGCTCCTGCTCGGATGATTTGATGTTCAGTGCGGACCTATGGACAGGGAACACTCGCCGGTCAAACCCAGCCCGAGCATCAGCTTGCGGCAGATGGAGATTTATCGGCGAGAGCCCGGTATACATCCAACCACTGAGGCCGATTAAGGTGCATCCTGATATTTCTTCTTGTTTAGCTTCTTCTGATTGATCTTTTCGATCTCTGCGTCATCCAAGCTTTTGAATGGTCCGACAAGCTCTGTCTCACTGCCCTCTCGTTCAATGGCCACGTAGAATAAGCCAAGACTAGTCGTGATATGGATAAGAGGCTTTCCGGTCTTTTTCTTACCCATTTTTGTCGCCTTTCACGTTTGAAGATGCGCAATAAACAGTTATGTGGCTAACAAATCAAGAGGCAGTTTGTTCCACTTTTTTGATGCACCGGGCAAATGGGCGAGTGCATGGGAAGAGCTTCACGGCTTCCCGCCATGGAAAGCTATTCACCAAATTTCAGATGGAGTAACGGACCTAAACCGTGAACGGGTACAGTGTAGCGACCGAGGCCCTCTTAGGATTCTCGCTATCGTAGCGGCAGAGTAGGGAGAGAATCCCTTAGATGCCTTGGGGATGCGAAACCGGTCAGTAGCCAAGCCTTTGCGCCTGACAAATACCAGCCCCAGACAATTTATGCGGAGTGGAGAAGCGGTCTATCTCGTCTGGCTCATAACCAGAAGATCATCGGTTCGAATCCGATCTGCCGCAACCAGATCAGGACGGCGGTGCTGAAAGCAGAAGTACCTTCAAGACGCCGATTTTACGAGGAACTCGTAGACGGGCAAAAGCTCTTTTGAGCCGTTTGGATAAATGTAGGATTCACTATGGAATTTAACGAACGTTATTCGGAATCTTAATGAGCAGATTTTAAACTCTCTTTCTTCGCCAAGGGCAAAAAATCTAACTTCCGCGAATCTCTCATCTGAATCGTCCAGCAATGTTCCATAGACCTTCCATTCATTTGCCTTGGCTTCATCGTCATTTAGAAAAATCTCGAGACGCGGATTTTCTCTTTTTTCAAGATGATAGGCCAGCTTGAATATAAGGCCGTAAGCCTCGGCATAGACCGTGTTGTAAGCTTCATGCCTAAGGCTGATCTTCTCAGTCTGGCTATCGTCTTTCGTGTGCTCTCTCATCAGTTTGCCCGCCCTTTCTGGCACGAGACAGTAAACCGCGCATTTTTCATTTGGAACACAATATGCGCTACGTTCACTTCGTGGGCTTCAAGGGAGAGGAATATCACTCAGCCGTCAAAGTGTTTGGCAAGCCTCATTTCATCCATCGCGAATGGGATTTGAGGGCACAGCGTGAGATTGCCGACAATGACATCGTGGTCTTCGCGACTGGTGCGCATGATCGGGAGCCGCGCTGCAAGAGCTTCAATGATTTAACCGAGTAGGATGCATTTATGCGTTGGAAGCCAGAACCAGCATTTGATGATTCAACCTATTCGATTAAATGATCTTAAGTTGGACGTCGGACGTCGGAATTGCAGCTTGTGGCGAGGGTGCGCAAAGAAAGCGAACTGAGTTTCATGATCATGATTGAAGACGGTGACGTAATGTATATGCCCGCTGATCAAAAGTACTTCATCCTCTAAGAACGAGCCACCCTGAACGTACTCTTCAACGATATTAAAATTCTTTACATCGAGGTTGACTGTAAGCTCATCGTTAGCAGCGAGGGTAGACCAAACCTTTAAATTCAGATCATCGAATCGTATTGATCTCTCGACTTGCCCAAGCTTAACTTTTTGGGCCATTGCCCCCACTGCAAAATGAGACGCCGGAGTTGACCCAGTGTTCTTGCAGGTGAGAATGATGCTTTTAGCTCCACTACCTAGTTCGAGTTTGCTCGCGTGAACGTAGGCCTGAATCTCATACTCCCCGATCTGTCGAGCGTCTGTTATGGCTAGTCGTGTGTGAGACAATGAGCGAAATAGCCCAAAGAGCGCAACTGTACTTACAACAACACTCAAAGCCGAAACCAGAACAGTCCAGAATGACCATCTAGCCATGGAGCGTTGCGCAAACAAATCGAGCTCTTCGCGCTCTTGTTGAAGAACGGCAGCATTCTTCATTCGAATGTCAGTTTCAGTGTAAAGTTGAGCGGTTTCACGGGATATGTCCCAGATGGTCATGGCAAATAGGCTAACAACCACAACAATAAACAGCGCCGCCACAGTTCTCCCGTGCTTGCCAGTCGGTATCAATTTAATTCCCCCGTGTTTTAGGACAATCAATCGTGTCACTCACAGGAAAGCAAGAGGTCTTTGCCCGCACTTATGTCGAGAGTGGCAATGCTTCGGAGGCATACAGAACGGCATATGTCGTGAAGCCTAACACCAAGCCAGAAACCATTTGGCAGGAGTCATCCCGACTGCTCGCCAACCCCAAGGTTTCCGCAAGGGTGAAAGAATTGCAGGACGAGGCGAAACTGCTCACTCTCGTTACAGTCGAAAGCCTCACGGATGAGCTTGAAGAAGCACGCAAGTTGGCGATGGCCGATGAGAAGGGCGCAAGTGCTGCTGTTGCTGCTGTGATGGGCAAGGCAAAGCTGCACGGCCTGCTGATCGAGAAGAATGAACACACCGGCAAGGGCGGCGCGCCAATCGAGGTACGATCTCTTGCAGACTTCTACGGCAACCTTAAACCCGGCGCTTCGTGATTTCTGGATGACCCCGGCGCGCAACCGGGTTCTGTATGGCGGGCGATCAAGTTCCAAATCATGGGATGCTGCAGGCTTCGCAGTGTTCCTTGCCACCCAATGCCGGATCCGTGTTCTTTGTGCCCGCCAGTTCCAGAACAAGATTGCTGAATCCGTCTACACGCTGCTCAAAATCCAGATAGCGCGGTTCGGTCTTAGCAATGAGTTCGTCATCACTGAGAACTCCATCAAGCATAAGCGTACCGGTTCGGAGTTTATGTTCTATGGCCTGTGGCGACACATCGATGAGATCAAGTCACTCGAAGGCATAGACATCTGCTGGATCGAGGAAGCCCATAACCTCACGGAAGAGCAATGGGACATTCTTGAGCCGACGCTGCGCAAGGAAGGCTCGCAGTTCTGGATCATTTTCAACCCGAGGCTGATCACTGATTTTGTCTATCGCCGGTTCGTTTCAAACACTCCGGCCGATACGGTCAAGCGCAAGATCAACTTCGACGAGAATCCGTTCCTTTCCGATACCATTATCAAGGTTATCAATCGGAAGAAGGAAGAGGACGAGGAAGAGTACCAGCACATCTACCTGGGCGAGCCGCGCACCGATGATGATGCGGTTATTATCAAGCGGTCTTGGATACTTGCCGCAGTTGATGCTCATAAGAAGCTCGGCATCGAACCTGCAGGTGTCAAGCGTGTCGGGTTCGATGTTGCAGATAGTGGCAATGATAAATGCGCAATGGTTGCTGCACATGGGTTCCTCGCAACGCACGTGGACGAATGGAAGGCGCGGGAAGACGAACTTCTGAAATCTGCCGGAAGGGTGCACGCCACCGCAAGGCAACTCGAAGCTTCTATTGATTACGATAGCATAGGTGTTGGTGCTTTCGCCGGCGCACACTTTCAAGAGCTCAACGTCGAGCATAAGGTCAAGGTCCAGTATTTCAGATTCAATGCAGGTGGTGGCGTTCTCGATCCGGCTGACCGGATTGATAAAGACGATCCGAAGTCACCCATGAACAAGGATTTCTATGCCAATCTGAAAGCGCAGTCATGGTGGGGCATCGCCAAGCGCTTTCGAGATACATTCAATGCTGTTGAGCAGGGGCAAGAGTTCGCTCCGGACAAACTTATCGCGATATCGAGCGAATGCGATCATCTCGATCGTTTGATTGATGAGCTTTCGACGCCACGCAAAGACTACGACAACAGCGGGAAATCAAAGGTCGAGAGCAAAAAGGACTTGGACAAGCGGGACATCCCGTCGCCAAACCTTGCTGATGCTTTCGTGATGGCTTTTGCCAAGCGCACAACCAACAAAGGCGCCCCACTGTTTGGTACATACGGAAATCAATAATGACCGAACAACAGCCAAATAGCACGAGCAGTGATTACGATGCCATGTCTTCATATTGGACAATGGTCTCAACTATCCTTGCCGGTGCGAACGCTATGCGCGCAGCGAAGGCCTATCTGCCGAAGTTCCCGAACGAGACGGAAAATGATTACGAGTTTCGCCGGAAGAACAGCAAGTTCACCAATATCTTTCGCGATATCGTTGAAAACCTTGCCGCAAAGCCATTTGCCAAGGAAGTCGCACTCAGTGACAAAGCATCGGATCGCATCAAGACGCTGACCGAAAACATTACGGGGCAGGGCGATCATCTGAACGTCTTTGCCGCCAACTGTTTCTTTCACGGCATTTCATATGCAATCGACTGGATCCTCGTCGACTACACAAAGAACGTGCCAGCAAACGCAACCATTGCCCTGGAGCAGGAGATAGGTGCCCGTCCATATTGGGTACGCGTACCAGCTCAGAACCTCCTAGCTGCTTATTCCGAGATGATTGGCGGTGTTGAGACCTTCGTCCATGTCCGCATCAAGGAAGATGCAAAGGTGCGGGAAGGTTACGGCGAGAAGACTGTTGAGCGTGTCCGCGTTCTCAATCGAGAGTTGGCGCGAGATGAAAAGGGCGAGGTCGTCAGCGCGGCGGACGCTACATGGGAAGTGCTTGAGAAACAGACGGAAGCCACCGGAAAGGAAACATGGGTTCCTGTCGGTTCGGGTCCGATCACGATCAAGGTCATTCCGCTTGTTCCATTCCTGACGGGTCGCCGTCTCGGTCATTCTTGGCAGGTTGTTCCTCCACTGCAAGACGCGGCCGATCTCCAGATCGAGCATTATCAGCAGGAATCAGGTCTGAAATATGCCAAGGAACTGACGTGCTTCCCAATGCTGGCTGGTAATGGCGTTACTCCGGCAGAAGGCCCAGACGGCAAGCCAATGGCGGTTCCGGTCGGGCCAAAGTCCGTCCTCTATGCCCCGGCCAACGGTGAAGGGAAGCACGGCGAATGGAAGTTCATCGAGCCCTCTGCGGAATCGCTGAAGTTCCTTGCCGGAGATGTCAAAGAGACCGGCCAGCAGTTGCGCGAGCTTGGCCGCCAGCCTCTCACTGCACAGACAGGCAATCTCACGGTCGTAACAACGGCGTTTGCTGCCCAGAAGGGCAACAGCGCAATTCAGGCATGGGCATTCAACCTCAAGGATGCGCTTGAAAATGCAATGCGGCTTACAGCGCTTTGGTTGAACGAGACAAATGAAGCCGAAGTCACTGTTCACACTGACTTTGACGTTGAAACCGATAGTGTCGACGCAATGAAGGTCGTTCTTGAAATGAAGAAGGATAGCCTGATTTCGCGCGATGCAACGATCAGCGAGGCCAAGCGCCGGAATATCCTCTCTCCGGAGTATGAGGCCGAAGACGACATGGAACTCATCCTTGGCGAAATACCCGGCGATGACAATAACGATGATGCGACCGGAGCGATTTCCTTAAGGCGAAATTCGATTTCGGCATGAGTCACAATATCATGCCACTGCATTTTTTCGCGTAAATCAGCGAGACGATGTATGACTCGTTTAACAGAAGTGCGGTTGAAATACTGATGAACACTGGAACGATCGTCTCGGCATCGTTTATGGATTTACCAGCTTGAACGAGGTGGAGTTCACCTTCTTTTCTATACAAGCGCGAATGCCCACCATAGTCGAATATGGGTTTGTGTTCGTCCGGTTTGTGAATCTCATTTCTCACGCCGTAGTAAGCCGAACATTCAAGAAGTTTATATGCGCTTGTAAGCGAGTAATCGGCGCGTTCTTGAGAAATTGCCGATGTGGTCATACCAATCGCTAAAATTACAATACATGACCGAACTCGCACGAAAAGTCTCCGCTGTTGGTCCTAAGCATACGGTAGGGTTTTCCGCCAGTCTATGCTCGATCTCCAAGCTAATTGTTTGTGTGTTCGGGGCGCCATCCCATTCCAATTTGTATCGCAAATTGCCCGCTTCGCGGATGCGAGCGGGCGCATGGGCTGGATTGCCCAATACACCGGTCGGATGACCAGAAAGCACGATCATGAAACTCAAAACTGTAACGATTGAAGGCAAGACGTTTGCCGAGATTCAAGACGGTAAACCTGTCTACCTCCATGACGACGGCAAGGAAGCCGCGTTTGATGCGGTAACTACCGTCGCAACGATCTCGCGCCTCAACGGCGAAGCCAAGACGCATCGGGAAGCAAAAGAAGCTGCCGAAGCCAAGCTCAAAGCCTTCGAAGGTATTGACGATGGAGAGGCCGCCCGCAAAGCGCTGGAAACCGTCAAGAACCTGAAAGATGGCGAACTGGTCACTGCCGGCAAGGTCGAAGAAATCAAAGCTGCTGCAAAAAAGGCTGCGGAAGAGCAGGTTGCACAGGCAGCCAAAGCCAGTGGCGAGCAAATCAAAACGCTGGAGACCGAACGCGATAAACTACGCGACGATCTCTATGGGGAGAAAATCGGTGGTGCGTTCTCCCGCTCGAAATTCATCTCTGACAAAGTGGCTATCCCTGCGGACTTACTTCAGGCTCAGTTCGGTGGCCGTTTCAAAGTCGAGGATGGAAAGACCGTTGCTTATGATGCGGCGGGCAACAAGATCTACTCTCGCAGCAAACCCGGTGAAATTGCCGAGTTCGACGAGGCGCTTGAAACCATCATCGATGGTTATGCACATCGCGATGCAATTCTTAAAGGCGCAGGAAATTCCGGTGGCGGTGCCAAACCCGGCAATGGCGGCGGCAATGGTACAAAATCCATTAGCAGGACGGAATTTGAGGGTCTCGACCCATCAAGCCGCGCCTCCAAGATGAAGGAAGGTTTCACCGTGACCGAGTGAAATCTACTGATTTGCCGCGACCCGGATAGGTGGCGGTGTTCCGGGCTGGATAGCCCAACCAACCCCAAACATCGTCTTATCATCCCTAGAAAGGGCAATTATCATGAACACTATTACGGGTCTTTTCCCGACGCTATACAACGCACTGGATGTCGTATCTCGCGAACTGGTCGGCTTCATTCCCGCCGTGTCGTCGGATATGACATTTGAACGCGCCGCAGTGGGCCAGACTGTTATGTCTCCTGTTGCTCCAGCCTCCGTTGCTACAGACATCACTCCCGGGGTTACCCCGCCGGATGATGGCGATCAGACAATCGGTAACGTGCAGATGACCATCACGAAAGCTCGCCGCGTACCGGTTCGCTGGAACGGTGAGCAGAAGCTTGCCCTCGACAACAATGGCGCAAGCTACAACATCATCCTTCGCGATCAGTTCGCACAGGCCATGCGCACCCTCGTCAATGAAGTTGAAAGCGATCTCGCCGCGCTGCATATCAATGCATCCCGCGCCTACGGCACACCTGGCACAACGCCATTCGCCACAAACCTTGCTGACACTGCTCAGGTCCGCAAGATTCTCTCGGATAACGGCGCTCCGCTGAGTGACCTTCAGATGGTCATTGATACATCTGCCGGGGCGAACATGCGGACATTGACCCAGCTATCCAAGGCCAATGAAGCGGCAGACACGTCTCTTCTACGCCGTGGTGTGCTGCTCGATGTACATGGCTTTGCGATCCGCGAATCCGGACAGGTGAAAACTGCTACTGCCGGTACTGGTGCTGCTGCCACAACCAATGCTGTTGGTTCTGCCGTGGGTGCAACTGTCATTACTCTGGCATCTGCTGGCACTGGCACCTTCATTCAGGGCGATGTGATCACGTTTGCCGGTGATGCAACCAAGTACCTCGTTGCAGTCGGTGACGCTGATGTGTCCAACGGTGGTACGATCACTTTGGCCGCGCCGGGCCTTCGCAAGGCGATTCCGGCTGCTGCAACCGCAATCACCATCGCTGCTGCTTCGGCTCGCAGCCTTGGTTTTGCACGCTCTGCCATTGCGTTGGCGACCCGTGCACCAGCACTTCCTGATCAGGGTGATCTGGCTCGCGACCGTACTTTGGTCACCGATCCTGAATCCGGCCTGACCTTCGAAGTGGCCATGTACCCGCAGTACCGCCAGATGCAGTATGAAGTGTCTCTCGCTTGGGGTGTGAAAGCCGTCAAGCCTGAGCACATGGCTGCGCTGCTGGGCTGATCCGAACGATCGCCGGGGCTTCGGCCCCGGTTCCTCTCCCTCGCTACAATGGAGTTCGCAATGTCGAACGCAACTATTCAGGTAAAGCCATGGTCTGATGATCAGGGCGATTTCGTCATCATCAATGAAGTGGATTTCGATCCGGATTTTCATGAACTGCTCGACGGCAAAGCCAAGAAGCCTGCTGCTCCTTCTGACGGTGGCGCGAAGACGGTACTTGAAGTGCTGGCAATGCTCGATGACGGCACGCCATTCATGTCGTTCAAGTCTGCCGCATCCAAGCTTCTGGGCGATAAGATACCGGCCAAGAAGGACGAAATTACTGCCGCGCTTGAAGAACTTGCAACGAACCCGGTCTAATCCCCCATGAGCAACGTTGTCGATTTGCCGGTCATAACAACACTCGATATCGATCCTGACCGAGTGCTCACGAAAGCCGTGAGCCAACTTGAGCGGGTCATGGTGATCGGCGTCGACAAGAATGGTGACGAATACTTCGCTTCGTCGGCCGCCGATGGTGGAACGTGTCTTTGGGACTTGGAGTGCGTAAAGATGAAGCTGCTTCGCATCGCAGATCGAGATTGAATATGGCCATGATCGTTGAAACCGGTGTCGGATTGCCGAATGCAAATGCGTTCTGGGATGTTGCCAGCGTCGATGCCTATCACTCGACACGAGGTAATGCCGCTTGGACCGGCGATAATGCTCTCAAAGAAGCCGCCATTATCCGCGCCAGCGCGTTCCTGACGGTTTCCTATCAATGGCAGGGATACAAGCTGAAAGGCAGGCCCCAAGCTCTTGCATGGCCCCGCTATGGCGCTGTTGATCGCGAAGGCTGGGCAGTATCGCCGGATGACGTGCCAATCGAGATCAAATACGCAACGGCAGAGGTTGCTTTGCGTGAGTTGGTTTCGCCCGGCTCCATGTCGCCAGACTTTGTTGCATCCGAACAGGTGAAGCGTGAGAAAGTCGGTGAACTTGAGACTGAATACCTCAATGCAAATACATCGGCCGACGGTGCGCGCCCTGTTCTTTTGATCGTCCGTGATCTGATCGGAACGCTGCTTCGCGCTGGAGCTGGGAATGCCTTGGTCGGACAGGCATTCAGAGCTTAATCCTAGTGTGTCAATCGGTCATTATCTGTAAGCAGTTTCGTGTCAACCGTCCTGCTTAACAAAGCAGCGAGTTCGCTGGGAACAGGTTGTCCCGGAATGTGGTCAAAATGCCGTATGTCAGTCTTCCTATCAGCGAATTGATATAACTCAAATTTATCCACGTTAATTTCAAGTTCAATTGGCAATGGCTTTGTGAATGACCAACTTAGACAAATTGTAGGATAGTAGCCGGGACCTATATCGTCAGGCGGTTGGAGCCGATCTCTCGCGAATGAAATAAAATCGGCAGCACTTTGAACTGTGGCTGGCAAATATTCTGATTTACGCGCAGCGATGATGCGTTCGATCTCCATTGTGATTTCATCCCATGTGAACACGATCGAACCTCCGCCGCAGTTCCTATTCAGACTGCAGGTATCTTAATGTTGAAGTTTGATTACGCCAAATCACAGAACACAGCTCTGCGGCTGCTCGATAAGTTCGGCATGACCGGCCAGATCGTGCGCGAGACGCCGGGCACCGGTCCTGCTTACGATCCCGGCGAGCCTGTCATCACGTCATATCCATGCACGCTTGCAGTGCTCAAGTTCGACAACAAGGATATCGACGGAACACTCGTCAAGGCGACCGATAAAAAGGTTTATGTGGCTGCAAAGGGACTGGCAATCGTTCCGACCACAACCGACCGACTTTCAATCGTTGGAGCGCAGCACACAATTGTACGGGTCATGCCGCTCAATCCGGCAGGGATTGTGGTGTATTTTGAAATTCAGGCGAGGGCGTAATCAGATAAACTTGGCGAGCCAGCGAATTGCCCACCGTAGCGCAAACCCAAGCAGACAAATCAGGCTGGCAGCAAAATACAACCCGATGAGCATCGGGGTATTGTTGTATACGTCGCTTCCTTCCGTGAAATAGCTCCACGTAACCGCTGCGCACATCACCGCTGCCAATGCCAGAAAGCCCCAATAAATCTGCGCGGCAAACAGATTGAGCATTGTGTACTTCATTGGGGCGCACTTAGTTTAGACATCGCCGCGTGTTCATCCATTCGGGTCAGAATTGCGCCTATTCCCAATGTGACGCTGCCAAAGCCTATGCCGGCAGTGCCAAAGAGTTGGTGCAATATGGATTCCGCAAACACGATGCACCAAAGACCGACAAGCAACTGGATCGCCCCAAGCACATAGATTGCGGCTTTCGTGATCGTTCTTGACATTGGTGGTTCTCCCTAAACTGGGTCGCTGCGGTGCTACGCAGCCTAACATGGGATAAAGGGGTTTCAATATGCTCAAGCGCCTTTCCCCCCGCGAGAAGTTCGAGCAGCTTATTGCCGACTTCGAACCTCTCCTGCGCAATGCCTTCATGGAGAGCATTGCCGACATCAAGTCGAACATCCAGATCAAGCGGATTGTGGAAAGGCTTGAGCGAAACGATATCGCAGGGGCGATTGACGCGCTTTATCTCGACCCGGCAGCATTTCGTCCGCTAGATCGAGCCATGGCTCAGGCTTTCGAGGGCGGCGGCGTATCAACTGTCTCAAGTATGCCAATGGTTCGCGAACCGGACGGCGCAAAGCTGGTTGTGCGTTTCGATACTCGCAACCATCGGGCAGAAGCTTGGCTTCGAGACCACAGCACAAGCCTGATCAGAGACATCATCGCCGATCAGCGAGTAGGTATAAGTACCTACCTGACAGAAGGGCTTGAAGCGGGACGGGGACCGCGCGCCGTAGCGCTTGATATTGCTGGCCGCCTCAGCCGGGCAACAGGACGCCGTGAAGGCGGTATCGTCGGTCTGACGAGCACACAGGCGAAATACGTTGCTACAGCGCGTGGTGAGCTTCTCTCGGGCGACCCCGAGCAATTGAAGCATTATCTGACGCGGGGACGCCGAGACAAACGTTTCGATGCAACGGTGCGCAAAGCAATCTCTACCGGCAAGCCAATCCCGGTTGAAACAGTCGACCGCATGACGACACAGCAATACGCCAACCGGCTTTTGCTGCTCCGTGGCGAAACGATTGCCCGTACCGAGACGATGGGCGCATTCAATGAAAGCCAAATGGAGGCTTATCGCCAGTTGATCGATAGCGGAGCGGTTGCTGAAAGTGTTGTGCAGCGTGTTTGGCATACTGCTGGCGACAGTCGGGTCCGCGATACTCATCAAGGGATGAACGGGCAGACAGTTAGTTTCAGAACGCCGTTTCAATCTTCCAATGGTCCATTGCTTCAGTATCCCGGTGATCCAAGTGCGCCAGCATCTGAAATCGTTAATTGCCGCTGTCGCATGAGCATTAAGATCGACTTTCTTGCGGATTTGGACTGATGGCCGAACAGGGTTCATTCTCAGCAATTGTTTCCGATTGGACGCTCGAAACGAACAAGCGCCTGATCGCTGTGTTTCGCACATCGGCGAGCATGGTGATTGAGGAAATGCAGAAGACCAACAAGCAGGGCGGTTTGAACCGTCATGATCTCGGTCATCACGTTGCATCGCTTCAGGTAGGCATCAATACGCCGCCGCAAGATGCAATCCGAAAGGCGCCCGATACACCTGCCCAGCCATTCGCAATGGGCGCGGTTGACGCTTCCATTGCCGGGGCGGAGTTGGGCGACACAATCATGGCGTCGTATGGCATGGCCTATTCGCTCCGGCTTGAATACGGATTTGAAGGCACGGACAGCCTTGGACGGACTTACAATCAGCCGCCTTACGCTTTCGTTCGAACAGCCGCACAGCGTTGGCCAGCTATCGTCGAGAGGGCCGAAGAGATGGCCAAGGCGCGCGTCGCAGCAAGGAATGCATGATGGCTGCTTCAACAATTGAGGGAATTATCCCGGAAGCGCTGCTCGATCATCTTTCGAGGCTGGTGTTGTCGCCTGTCTTGCCGATTGCCTACCCCGATGTACCTTTCACACCGCCATCATCGGGCTATCTCAAAGCCTATTACATCCCGAACGGTAATGAGCGCATCTGCATCACGCCGGGCTCTCCAAACCGGTATCAAGGCATCCTGCAGGTGACAGTCGTTTTCCCAGCAGGGCAGGGCGCGGTAAGGCCCAATGATGTGGCTGGCCAGATTGCGAGCCACTTTGCGGAAGGCACACAGTTGCAAACCGCTGCCGGTCCAGTCCGCATCGACAAGCGACCAAGTGTCGAACGTCCAATCCAGGACACCAACCGCATCCAGATACCAGTCTCGATCGACTGGGTTGCCTATCTCTGAGGCAAAGCCGTTCCCATCCCTTCGGCAAGGATAATCAAAGCAAAAGGAGGCCACCATGGCCAATCTGTACCCGGTCGCCGGATGCCGAATTTATGTCGGCCCTGCGGTGGACCTTCCCGACGTCGATGTTGTCGCGGCTGATTTCACAGCCATCACTTGGACTGAAATTAAAGACTGGACCCAGATGGGCGCATTCGGCGATGCCGCCGCGCTCATCACGACGCAGCTCATTGACCGCAAGCGGGACGTGAAACAAAAAGGCACAAGAAACGCAGGCCAGATGCAGAACGTCTTCGCTGTCTTGGCGAGTGATCCCGGTCAGATCGCGCTCATTGCTGCTGAGAAGACCGACCAGAACTATCCGTTCAAGATCGAACTTAACGATAAGCCGGCCGTTGGTGCAGCACCGAAGAACTCGCTGAGGTATTTCATGGGCCTTGTCACCTCCGCTCAGGAAGCAGGCGGCGCGGCAAATACCGTGCAGAGCCTCAATTCCACGGTCGAAATCAACACCAACATCGTGAAAGTCGCGGCCTCGGCCACGTAAGGAGATCGTACATGAATACCAAAACACAGAAGATCAACGATCTCTCCGCTTTCGATAGCCTGAAAGATGCGCAGGAATCGGGCATTGACGTTGAGATCAAGGATCCTGCCGGTCAGCCAATCGGCATCTCGATCAAGATCGCCGGACCAGACAGCGAGCGCCAACGGAAAGCCATTCAGGCAATCACAAATGAGCGCATCAACAACGAAGACCTTGCAGCGGCCACAGCCGAGGATTTTGAGCAGAGAACGCTCAAGATCATCGCGGCCAGTGTCATCTCCTGGTCGCCAATCGTTCTCGATGGCGCCGATCTTCCTTACTCGGAAGAGAATGCGATCCGCCTCTTTACCCGCTTCCCATTCATTCGTGAGCAGGTCGAGAAGAAGGCTGGTAAGCGTGCGGTTTTTTTGAAGCGCTCATAGCAGCGCTTCGAAAGGCTATACGCGATAACCACGTTAATCGGCGGCCGCGCATTCCCGCCGCCGGTCAACACGTCTGGGAATGGTTCGTCTATCTCGACCGTAAGCGCTTCCACAATGGCTACAGCTACCTGCCAATCGGTCATGTAGAAATCGACGCATGGGCCAGATTGTCTGGCGAAACGCTTGCACCATGGGAATTGCGCGCATTGAGCGCAATGGACATGGAGAAGATGATCCTGCTCAACGCATCTGAGGACGAAAGCAAAGACGTTGTGTCATCAAGGCCAATGACTGTGGAATTGTTTGATGCTCTGTTCTAGATAAGTGATGCGATGGTTTGAATTAAACGCGAACCCAGAGAGCAACAATGCGCAGTATTCTATTTGTTCCTATATGCATCCTAGTTCTCGCTGCAGATGCCGCTGCACTGCCTAAAACTCTCACCGCTGCACAACTGGTCGATGTTTGCAGCTCATCGACAGTTTCAGATGCGTCCGGGAAAGGCGATCATTTAGGTTGGCAAAGAATGAGTGAAGCGGATACCCATGAATGGCGTACCAGCTTCCTCGCCTACAATGGCGGTACCGTCGACGCGATAGGATGGCGGCGCGGAGAAGGGGAACGCGATGGAAGTCTATCGTTCTGGATCGCAACGGGGCCAAATGCTCATAAGGCATGTATGTATAGTGTTGGTGATCCAACCGGTTTACTGGATGATCTAACTGCGCGCTTAGGCACTCCGAACACCCTTGATAAAAAGGATTTTGGTGCCACCGCTTCTTGGAAACAGGGTTCTATGGAAGGCTACTATTCTCAGACAGGGCAGTCAGCCATTGTCAGCATCAGCTATAAGAATTGAGCTTTGCCGATAGTTGGAACGTGAAACCTGCAAAAACAGGGTGGGGGATTCGCGTCAGTCTTCGGGGGCTTGTCTTTGAGTGGATTGAGCGGCTCGTAGGATTAGGCTGAAATCTATTTCTTGACCCTTACCAAGGCATGCCTGAAATCAAGCGTCTCGATGTCATATACAGTGATATAGATGTAGTCATCTCTGAACATTAGAGTGGCCCAACAGACGTGGATAATTCCTCGTTGGTCAGAGTCGAACGCTACAAGCGTATTAAGCGGAAGAAAGTGTCCTTTCGGATTTTGCATCAGTATTTCGGCTGCCCATCGCCGATTAGTCACCAGTTCTCTGGCATCATCTAAAAGCGCATCATTTCTTGATCCGGGCGAGTCCCTTTTGTCTTTATCCGTGATCTGAACAGTGTGCGACGCAAGCTCAGATAGGTTTTCGAATAGTATCTCTAAGGCTTTGGTCAGAGAACCTGATTGAAAGGGCTTAAACAGTGCGCCATCAACCCAGCGGTCACCGGATACATTGCTGATCAGTCGACTGTGAACGTCTATGACCGACATGGAGCTGAGTTCATGTGGGTTTTCGGGTAACCATCCATCATTTTGTGGATGCTTCTGCAGAAATGCAGCTAGGACAGCGGGATCAATTTCGAGCGATTGTATGAGGATCGCGATCTCCTTTCGCACGGGATGATACTCATCGTATTTTTCATCGTAGAACTGTTGAGGGCTAAGGGTTTTCAGCACCTCAATTGCCGATAACAAACGATCCTCAAACTCAGTTCGGTTCATGTTTGTATCCCTTCACGGATGGAGCTGATCAACGCTTGAACGTTGCCATTCCCCGATAGTTTATCATCTTGTTCAGGGCCGCACCGAAGCGAATTCGGTGGAGGATATCTGACACAGTTAAAGGATCAATAGATGACCATAGCAAGTCTTGGCTTGGCCGTTGACAGCGGGCCAGCCGTGCGCGCCACCGTTGATCTGGATAAATTGGCTGCAAGTTCTGCAGTTGCTGAGCAGGCCGTCAATAAACTTGGTACAACTGCTCCGGCTGCTTTGTCTAAGGTCGCTATCGGAACCGGGCCAATAACTCAGAAACTGCGAGAAACTGCATCCGAAGCCGAGAGCTTTTCCGCGCGGGTATTGAAAGCGCTAAACTTTCGATCAGGCATTGGCAACGCATCGGAATTTGGCGCGTTCAGCAAGCAACTCGACAATGCAAATTCATCCCTTGGGCGTGTCGGCAATTCTTCGAAACTGACAGCAAACCAATTGTTGAACCTTTCTCGCCAAGGCAATGACGTCATTACGATGTTTGCACTTGGCGCCCCGGCAATGCAGATATTCGCTTCTCAAGCTGGTCAGATTTACAGCGCTCTGGAAGAGGGGCCGGGTGGCCTGCGCGGGTCGTTAAAAGCCCTTGGCGAGGGCATTGTGGGTTTGGCAACCAGATTTCCGCTTGTAACAGCAGCAATAGCTGCCGCTGGTGTGGCTGCAGGAACGTATGCTCTATTGGCACCCAAATCGCTCATGACTGTCGATGAGGCCTTGGAAAAGCATCAAGAACTCATCCAGAAAATTGCAGATCGTTGGCCTGGAGCGACCGAGGGACTTAAGCGTTACACCGAGGAAAGCACGTCTTTGCTTGCTGCGAATGCTCGTGAGCAAACCGGAGTACTGGAAAAGGCTGCGAAAGACGCCGCGCGAGCTTTCTCCAGCGAGGTTCTTCTCAGCTCTGCAATTACCGGTGGCGCCAGTTACGACGGTGTCGCGACAAGATTCAAACCGTTTGAAGATGCTATCAAGCGCCTGCGCACTGAAGTTGCTGCGGGTCGGCCAGACTTTCAGGAATTCTACAATCAGGTCAATCAGATCGTGGATACTAATCCGGCTGGTCTTACGAAGATTGGTGATGAAACAATCAAATTGGCTGGAGCATTAGAAGGTGCTGAACAGAAGGCGGCTGCCGCGCGTGCAACGATAGGACTCCTTGGCGGTGTCGCCGCGGCACAAATTGAGCAGATCAGCCAATTCACAGCAGCGATGCGCGAACTGGCAGGCATCTCGCTGCCAAAACTCGATGATAGGCAACTCGCCAAATATCAGTACGAAGTTGCGGTCAATCGCGCTTCCAATCGCGAGGATAAGGATTCTGCCTATCAAGCATATCAGGATGCCCTTGCTCGTATTGATGAACAGGTGCGAATGGAAAATACTCCCATTCCGGCCGACAAGCCAAACCAAGAGTCTTTCGCTATTCCAAAGGACGTGGGAGCGGCCAAAGCAGCCCGCGAAATCGAATCTGCCAAACAAGCCTATGACCGACTATTGAAGTCTGCACAGGATCGTGTGGAACAGAGCAAACTTGAGGCCGACACGGCCGGTCTTACCGGAATTGCCCAAGACACGCTCAGGTTCAAACTTGACTTGCTTCAGAAGAGCCAAGCAAAGGGTCGCTCACTCACTGAAGATCAAACGAAAGCGCTCCTTGAGCAGGTAGACGCATACGAAAAGAATGCTACTGCCGCTGCAAAAGCCACACTTCAGGCCGATCTCATGTTCGAACGGCAGCAGATGTTCCGATCACCAATTGACCAGACAATCGCATCTACGCTCAAAGGCGCAGGGCTGCCGGTAGATTTCGATTCCTATGAAGCTGGGCTGATCCGTACAAATGAGAAATTGAAGGAAGCCCGTGCACTTGCCGGTGACTTTGCGTCGACGTTCATTCAAGGCATCGAGAGCGGAAAGTCAGTCTTCGAAAGTCTCGGCGATGCAGCACTCAGCGTGTTGGATAAGATCACCGATAAACTGCTCAACGATGTGCTTGATGCCTTGTTTCAGGTTGGTACTGCCGATTCTGGTAGCGGCGGCGGAATTCTTGGTTTCCTCGGTAGTCTATTCGGTGGAAGCGGTTCCTCTGCTTCATCCGATCCTTGGGCCGGAATGCGAATGGCTGATGGGGGTGCCTTCTCGGGCGGCGTGCAAGCTTTCGCTAAGGGCGGTGCATTCTCCAATTCCATTGTGAACAGCCCGACGTTGTTCAAGTTTGCCAATGGAACGGGCCTTATGGGCGAAGCAGGTCCAGAAGCAATCATGCCGCTCAAGCGGGATAGTTCTGGTCGCCTCGGAGTCTCCGCTGGCACTGGCGCTGCTGCGAACAGCAATCAGTCAGGCAACATGCGTGTGACAGTTGGTGTGTCGGTCGACAACGATGGAAACCTTCAAGCATACGTTAAAAATGTTGCTCAATCGGAAGGGCAAAACGCTGCTGTGCAGGTTGTGACCGAACGCGAACGGCAACGTGAGGACCTGTATAATGCTGGTGGCAATCCTCGATAATTAGGCTGTTTCGATCAAGTCAAACACGACATCGTCGCTGATGGTAGACCATGAACGGACAACGTCGCACAGCTTATCAAATGCATAGGTCGATATTTCTGCGTAGGTCAGTTCCGGGTTCAACGGAATACCGATGATGATACTGGAAAAATATTCCTGCCCGAGCGAAGCATCTTTGTAAGCGAGTTCAAACTCAGCGTTGTACCGGTCATTCAAGGGTACGATTTTCTTCAATCGAACTTTGGAAATAGTCATCTGATCCTCATTTGGTGATTCCGCCGTCAATAACAGCCAAACTATCTCACGGGAGTGCCAATGCCTACCTTGATCACGCTGCCTTCTTCAAAGTTCGTTGAATGTGATTTCAAGCCGGTTCGTCCACGCGATACGAACCGTATGGAGAGCCGCAAGACTGAATCTCAGACGTTCGGCACGCCATATTGGACGGCAAGTTTCCGGCTTGGCGCTCTGACCGATATCGAGCAAGGCCAGATGCGCGCATTCATGATGCAGGCCGGGGATGATGGCGAGGTTTTCGCGGCCTACGATGCAATGCGCCCACGCCCTGTTCTGATGGACACCGGAAAGCCGCTGTCTGGCACAAAACAGGGCGGCGGTGCTTTCAATGGAGATGCGGTACTTCAATCCATATTGAATACGCTTCTGATCACAGTCAGCGGTCTTCCGGCGGGTTTCAGGCTTTCACCTGGTGACTATGTTGAGATTCGCAAGACGCCCACAGTGCGCTCTCTTCATGCGATCACTTCCGCTGCGACAGCAAACGCATCCGGCACTTGCACATTACCGATCAAGTATGCACTCGACCTACAAACCTTCACACTGCCTTGCACTGTTCATTTCGAAAAGCCATCCTGCACTATGCAGATTGATCCCGGTAGCTGGCAGGGGCCGAAATCATGGGCTGCGCGTGAACCAAGTTTCTCGGCAACTGAGGTATTCTACGCTTGAGCCTGAGTCGCAAAACCGAGGATGAAACTTGAGAATTGCAGCATTTCAACGAACCGCCATCTTTGATGACCCTGAGGCCACGAGTAAAATTGTGCTTGCCGATCTGCGGTGGGCAGAAAATGAGGGCATTGATCTTGCAGTTTTTCCGGAGTCCTTCTTACAGGGACACTCATATTCCGAGGAACTCACTCAATATCGTGCCTTGTCGATTGATGATCCCATAATTGAGAATATTGTTCAGCGTTCTACAGGGAAAACAAAGGCGGTACTTGGTTATTTCGAACGGCGACAGGAAGGTGTTTTCAATAGTGCATTTGTGTTCGGGGAGGGACGCCTATTAGGAAATTATGCGAAAAGCCATCCGAGAGAGAATGGGTGTCTGCCAGGAACAGCTTTCCCTGTTTGGAAATCAGGCTGCTGGAAATTTGGTGTGAACATCTGCAAAGATCTTGATTATCCGGATGCTGCAAAAATGCTTGTACATCAAGGTGCACAAATCATTTGTTGTCCAATGAATATGATGCTCCGTCCTCACAAAGCCCCTTTATGGCGTGAGCCAGCCCTTAAACAGTTTCAAACGACAGCGCGTAACACAGGAACGTGGGTCATTGCCTCTGATGTCGTGGGTACAAACGCTGATGGATGGCTCAGTTTTGGTTGCACGATGATCGCAAATCCGTGTGGAGAAATTGTTGCTCGAGCAAGAGAATTGATGGACGACGTAGTCGTTTTTGACCTGCCTGAGACACCATAACCTTTATTGGAAAATAGATGAGTATAGTGCTTGATCCTGCCGTTCAGGCGGCCGTCGATGGCGGGCAAATCCGCCGCCTCGATCTGATCCGCTTTGATCTCCCCGGAAGAACCGTGGGTTATCACCGGGGAGGACGTCCGTTCACTTACAACGGCCTGACCTACATTCCGAACAGGTTTCTTTCTGCGGGGTCAATGAGCAGCGCGCTTGGCGTGGCAGTTACCACTCGGACGATTACCTTCTCCAACATCCCGACCGCTGATGTGAATGATGCCATCGCGAAGATCGAGGAATTCAACTACCTCAATGCTCCTGTGATCATTGCCCATCTTTGCGGCGATCCAGCTACCGATCAGGTCTTGGGCGTACTCGCATCGAGTATTTATGAAATCGACAAGGTAAAGTTCAACAAAAGCGCGATTTCGGAAGGCGGCGAACGCAATCTTACGCTTTCCATTGACTTGCAGCCGCCGGGGCGTTCGGCGCGCGGCTCGACACAGGTAAAACGGTCTCAGGAAGAGCAGCAGTTCGACAACCTCTCGACAGATACTTGTCTAGAATACGCATCCGTCACCGGTAGCCAGCCGGTTGAATGGGGCCAAAAATCTGGTTGAGTGGCTTATATATTAGTTTTCGGCACCGCATATAGAGTGCCGTTTCGCTTTTCGAAGCTGAAGCGTTCAGGAGCTTTTACAAATGGGGCAAGGTAAGCCTCAGGTGTCAGCGACACATCAAGATCTATGCCGTAATAATCACGTGCGATGGTCCTGTCAAAAGCCCACAGACTGATGGCGTCCAGCGCCACACCGCTCACTATGGCATTGAAATTGTACTTAAACTCCGTCTCACCTCCATATGCCAAGGCTATGCGACCGCCCCATTCCAACGTGTAGGTATCGTCGCCTTGTCGATTGTGCAAATGAATCCGATGGTCTGCCACTGCATCATGTCCCAGAAGGTAGGTTCCGAATGTCTGACAATCAAAATAGTTGTCCCAATTGATAGGTAGAGGGTCCGCTTCGAACGAGTATTCCGGCAATCTGAAATCGAACGGCACTGTCCCATCGGAAACAATGATACCGGGACTTGAGCTCGACTGGCTCATCCCCATCCAACAAGAGCCATAGTTGTTCCAGGCAATTTTGGATTCCCAATCACTGTCGACGTCATCATCTTCTTCGGCAACGATATGTGTACCGTCCGCTTCATAATACTTCGCTGTGACGAGATCAAAACCAATTGCCAAAACCGGATCGTACTCATTTTCCGTTCCGTCGCGCAACACCATGTCCACCGCTCCAACCCATTTACATGAAACAATCCGGTGGCCCTGAGGCCAAGGATTGCCGGGGAAGAATATCCGTCCGTCTACGGTCTTTGATGTACCCATGAACAAAGTTTAGCATTCTCATGGGGAGTGTCCAGACGGAACTCTGATCGTTTGTTTGGCTGCTCTCGCAAGAAAGATACCTTCCATGACCAGATTTGAGATTGTTGCAGCTACGCTTCGTGCGGAGATGGCGAAGCCGTATACCTACGGCATAGCGGATTGTTTCTTTCTCGGTATTGCCATGATCGATGCACTTGCGAAAACCGATCACCGGAAGACTTATTCCAAGGATTACAGAACGATCCTTGGCGCACAGAAAGCACTGCGCAAGCGCGGTCATAAGTCACTCGTCACGTTCTTCGAAACGATTGTGGAGCCGTGTGCGCCCGCTGCTGCTCGTATGGGCGACATTGTTATCCTTCAGCTTGGTCCCCATGAGCACGTCGGGATTTGTCTCGGCTCACGGTTCGTCACCAAGACCGATCATGGCCAGTCCTATCACAACCTGAGCGACTGCATCGCAGCGTTCCGCGCAGGATAAGCATTCATGCCAATTTTTACTGCCATTGCCGGTGCAATCAGCGCCGCGCTTTTTGCTGGCTCGGCATTAGCGACCACGCTCATTTCGGGTGCGCTTGCCTTTGGCGCCAAGCTGGCGTTCAGCTATCTCAACCGGCCAAAGCAGCGCAAATACTCAGCGGTTCAAGGCGAAATCCAATACGGCGCCGATGTGCCAGTTGGCGCAATGTTCGGCACCGGTATGACGAAAGGCCACCGGATATTCTATGCCAAGTATGGCAAAGGAAATAAGTTCAACAGTGATATCTATGTGCTGTCGAACGGCTGGTGCGATGGGCTCGACGGCATCTATTTCTATGGTGAGAAAAAGACGCTGGTGCCCAAGCCTGTCACTGGCAACGAAACAGCATGCTTTGGCGTCGATGGCTTTGACGACAAGATCACGATCCGTTTCTATGATGGCCGTCCGGGGCAGGGTGTTGATACCAAACTTGTATCAGTCACAAACCTTCTCGGTCGGAAGTGGCAGGCCACGAGTGTTTGCGCAGGTCTTTGCTACGTCGCTATTGATCGCGAATACAATGCGGACAAGTTCGAAAAGGGACCGCCCGAGTTCAGCTTTATCCTGCGTGGCCTCCGTCTCTACGATCCGCGAAAAGACAGCACAGTCGCAGGCGGTTCGGGTTCGCACCGGCTCGACAACCCTGCAACTTGGGAATTCAGCAAAAACCCTGCTGTGCAACGATTGAACTATCAGATTGGCCTCAAGGGTCAGGTTTCAGGCCGGACGTTGATCGGCGAAGGTAAGTCGATGGGACAGCTCGACCTATCGTCCTATTTCGCCGCAATGAATGTCAGTGACACCATCAGGAAGGGCAAGCCGACCTATCAAAGCGCCATCTATGTTCAGGGTGACGATGATCATACCGAAATCCTGAAAGAGTTCGATGACGCCATGGCGGGCTACGGTCTAAACCGTCGTGGTCTGTCGGGTGTCATCCCCGGCGCACCGCAAATCCCGGTCTTGGACATTGCCGCAGCGGATATCCCGATTGACCGTGCGCAGGAAGTCAGCAAGCGCAAATCCGCCTTTGAAATGTACAACATGATGTCCGGTCAGTTTACCTCGCCCGAAAGCCAGTGGGGTGCGGAAAGCTTGAAGCCTATTGTTGTGAACGCAGACATTGCCGCTGACGGAAGGCGCAGGCAGACTTCTAATGACTTCCTGCAGGTTTCCGACCCGGATATCGGCCAGTATCTGCTGAACATTCGATATCGACAGAACCGCAAGGGCGGACAGGCGACAGTTCCTGTCAGTCGCCGCGTTGGCTTGAAGGTACAGGAGGGCGAGTGGGTTACGTTTGACGGCAAGACTTGGCTGATCACGGAATGGCGATCCGATGAGAGTTTCCTATTCACTCTCGTGCTTTCTGAGACTGGCGCAGATATCTATTCAGACGGCGACATTGATCCGGGTCCGATCATTATTCCGCCGTCACCGCCGATCAATCCGTCAATCCTTTCGACAATCCAAGATTTCAAAGTGGAAGTCGGGGTGATCAATGGTGAGGATGGTTTTGAAAAACCCGCACTTCGGTTTGACTGGCAAGCGCCCGACGATCCAACAATAACGGAAGTTCGTTTTTCCTATCGCATTACCGGAACAACTGTTGAGTTTCACGATAAGTCCTCGGAGCCCGAATTAGGCAGCGACGAGCCAGGTCGAGCAGGTTTCATCACCTCAAAGGATGTGCAGTCCGGTGTGTTCTATGACGCACAAGCTACAATTACGACGGTTCCGGATCGTTTCAAGACCTATACTCCTTGGATCACCACAACCATCAAGACCAGCCGTGAAACTGTCTATATGCCGGGTGTCGTCGACGGCGTCCTGCAGCGCCTGAATGCCAAACTTGACTGGATTGGCAAATCTATCCGGTTTGGGGATGAAGAGCGTCAGCGGTTAAATGATCTGGTAGCAGAGGCTGGCGCTCAATCGTTTGATGACCGAAAGGAAATCACGGCAACAGTTGGCGCATTCAGTGCCAGCTTTTCAGATCAGATCACAGTCGTTGCGTCAGATACTGCGGCTGCGGTGTTGCAGGTTGTCCAGTTAACGGCTCGCGTGAATGATCCATCGAAGGGGCTCGATGCGCTTTCCCAGATAACGGACACACTGTCGGCAACTGTTTACGATCCGGGTACGGGCCTTGCCGCTGTTACCAATCGGGTCAATGTGACCGAAGCTCGTGTTGGTAACTTCTACGCCAATGGAATTCTCAGATTTGAACAGGTGGCAACTCAGGCTGGAGCGCAATCAACTGCTGGATTGAGTGTTGCGGCGAATGGTACTGGTCCAGCATCGCAGGCGGCCTTGTTTCTAAGCGCGATAGCTGGTGGCACCAGTGAAGTCGGCATAACCGCCGACACGTTCTATGTGGTGCAAGCTGGTGCAAAGCGTCGACCATTTATTATTCAGGGTGGCGTTCTCTTTGCCGATGAGTTGCGGGTCAACAAACTGGTGTCGTTGTCGGCTTCTTTAGGTGCGGTCGACATCAGCGAAGCAGTGATCGGCAATCTGATTGTCGGCACAAGCAATCTTGGCATCAACAGCGTGACGGGCTTCACCACGGCCAGCGGAACGGTCAACAATGATACAATTGGTGGCACCGGGAATCATGTCGTCAATCTGACTGCTTCTGACATGCTGGCTCCCAATCGATCACTGATGCAAATTCAGTGGTCCGGTTCATTCAGCCCATTTGCTGGCGGCGCAACGACCTACGAGATTTCGGTCATCAACACGACGACTGGTGTGACAGTCTATTCAAAGGCCTTTGTGATCAACAACCCGAACACTCCAATGGCTGCCATTGACTTCTTCTTCGGTCAGAACTCGGCTGGCAGTAATACGTTTCAGGCGAAAATGACCCAAGGTCTCGGGCCGCTACCTGGTAATCCAAACACCAACATCTTCAATGTCACGCTGACCGCCCTTTGGTGGAAGCGCTAACCACTCATCTCAACATTCAAACTTCGACAGTCACCCGCCACGGCGGGGAGGAGAGCCTATGTCAAAACAAGACGAAAATGCACCATCAGTCGAAAGCATTGAGGAGATGGTGGCGCCGAGTGAGCCCGCGATCATCCTCGTTGATGAAGCCGAAGAAGCCTACGCGCTGATTGAATTTTACAAAACGCGTGTCGTCATTCTCCGCGCCGCTCTGCGGCGTGAGCAGCAAGTGACAAAAGACCTCACAGACAAGCTCGACCTTGCCAACAAGGGCCTTGAAGAGGTGCGTGGTGAAATCGCCGAACTCTCCAGGGCAACACCTGTCGAGAAAACAGGAAAGGCGCACTGATGGCTGACAATCCTGATATCACCGCTGGTACAGCCTCAGTCACAGTGGGTACAAAGATCGTTACCGGTGTCGGTACGTTCTGGAGCACCGACGAAATCCGCGCGGGTGATCTATTCGCAAGTGATGGTTATCCCGGCGCGCGTATTGACACGGTCAACAGCGATACATCAATCACGCTCAAGGATAACTGGCGCGGTGCCACACTTCCTGCCGGATCGAGCTACTATATCCGTTGGCAGCCAGACAGTTCCCGCTACTCGGTCATGCTTGCAGCTGTGCGAAAGATATTGACACAGCCTTTGCTGACAGCTTTTGCCGGTTTAACTGCCGCAACAGATACGATTGCGTACTTCACTGGCTCGGCCACGATGGCGACAGTTGCATTCAAGGCGTGGGCACGTTCATTCCTCGGCCTGACCATGGCATCTGACAAGTTGCCGTATGGTACGGGTACGGCGACCATGGCGCTGACTGACTTCACGGCGGCGGGCCGTGCATCTGTCAATATCGCTGGCACAGCCGCTGCCGACAAGCTGCCTTATCTCAATGGGGCATCTTCTGCCACTTTGACTGATTTGACGTCATATGCGCGGACATTGCTTGACGATGCAAATGCGAGTGCAGCGCAAACCACCCTTGGCATTTCTACATTCATTAAGACGCTAATTGCGGCAACTGACGGCAATACCGCTTTAGCAGCGCTTGGCATTACCAAAAGCCTTCTTGGGAATGGCTATTACAGATTCCCGTCGGGCTTGATCGTTCAGTGGGGATCGGTGAACAACGCTGCCACCGATTTTGCGCAACCATTCCCGATTGCATTTCCAACGATATGCGCAGCAGTTTCTTGCATGACCACATACAATCCCGGAACGCCAGCGTTCACTTATCAAATTACGTCCTCAAACGTTATCTCTGCATCGTTTGATGCCAGATGCCGTGTGATTAATGCGGGTTCAGTAACAGCACAGGGCAACCTTCCATTCATTTTCATGGCTGTAGGATTCTAGATTATGCTCAAATTTGCAATCTTCACCGATGACGGTTTGCCAACGGCTTTTTATTCTGAAGATGTCCATGGATGCAGGCTTTCACCGGTCTTTGGCCCATGGCCGCAGCGCAATCGATATGGCCCTGTACCCGAACCAACCGACGACGAAGCCAACCCATCCGCTCCCATCGTTGGTACGGAAGATGATCCGGAGCAAATTCCGCCTGTCGTGGGGCATGTGGCCAATCCAGATTGCTTGATACCTGTAGATGCAATTGAAATCACCGATGAACAATGGCAGGAATTGATCAGCAATAGCGGGCGGCGCAGATGGGTTGATGGCAAAGTGGTGGTTTACGATCCGCCGCCCGTACCGCCTGTCATTCCAGATAGGCTTTCACGCCGTCAATTCCGCTTGCAACTCATCGATGCGGGCTTGCTTGAACAGGTTGAGGTTTGGGTTTCCGCACAGGATGTTCGCACGCGCGCGGCTTATGCGGACAGTGGATCATTTCTTCGAAGTGATGAAATGCTGCTAGCCGGTTTTGACGCATTATCGTTCACGTCAGCCCAGATTGATGAGTTCTTTGCCGCAGCGAGCACGCTCTAATTCGGGGAAAAGCGAGACCCGGCCACGCGTCTTCAGTTCATCGCCGGGTCTCTACGAGTGGCCGTCAACGGGGGTTTCCATGCTACTCGCTAGATTTCAAACGCCCCTGATCTGAGATTGGTTCCACAGTCGGGGCCGGGGCTCATCGCCTCCGCAAGAAGAAAAAGAATATCAGAATCACAACTATAAGCGGAACACCCAACCACCATAGTACTGCTGCTGTAAGCATCTGAATTACCTCCAATGTTTGAATTGGATAAACGGTATTCGCCTGCAGTGGTTCCATTTGGGCCTTCCTGACTTCCTGATAGCCGAGTTTCTTTCAAAACAAGAGAATGACCATGAAACCCGTCCACAACTGGCGGGGTGTACTGCGCTGTGCGTGGTCCATCCGTCTGATGATCCTTGCTGGCCTGTTGTCAGGCGTTGAAGCGATACTGCCGCTGCTTGACGGCGTTCTCCCAATCCCTCCCGGCATCTTTGCGGTTCTGACCCTGATCACGGTCGCAGCTGCCTTTATCGCGCGCCTCGTGGCGCAGAAAGGACTTTCCAATGACAAGTAGGTTGAAAAAGGCTGGTATCGGCCTGACCGTCGCCGGGGCGCTCGCAGTGAGCTTCATCGGCGGCAAGGAAGGTATGAAGACGAAAGCCTATCTCGATATCGTCGGCATACCCACGGTGTGCTTTGGCGAGACGCGCGGCGTGAAGCTGGGTGATCAGTACACGCCGGCGCAATGCAGAGAACAGTTCGGCGCGGCGTTGGTCGACTATGAGACGGGCATGCGAGCTTGTCTCAAAGCGCCTGACGCGATTCCTGCCAAGCCTTACGTCGCGTTCCTGTCCGCTTCGTACAACATCGGTGTTCCGACCTTCTGCCGATCCAGCATGGCGCGCCTTGCCAATGCCGGGGATCTGCGCGGGGCGTGCAACGCGTTGATGCTCTACGTCAATGCAGGCGGGCGGAAAGTGCAGGGGCTGATCAATCGCCGCATGGACGAAAAGAAGCTGTGCCTTGAAGGGATCAGCCGATGATCCTCGCGGCGCTCAAATACTGGCAAGTGATCGTCGGCGCCATTCTCGGCGCTCTGATCGCATCTGCTCCCATCTATTTCTATGGAAAGAACGCTGGCGTTGAACAGGCTGCAATCACTGCTGCCATTGATGCAGCTCAAGCCTATCAGGAAAGGGCAAAAACCAATGAGATTATCAATTCTCTCGACGCTGTTGCTCTGTGTATCGAGCTTGGCGGCATGCCAGACGAATGCACCACCGAGTTGCGCGGGCTGGCAAAGGATCACAGTCAAACCGGCAACAGCGGTCTACCTAGCGGGAAATGACGTTCCGGCGGGGCAGGGCATCGCCGCACACAATGCATTCGGCAGAACAAGGAAGTGCTGGTGATGGACAAAGATATACAGTGGCTTATCGGCATCTCTGCGGGCTTGTTCACCTTCCTGGGCGGGACAATTATCGCTGCCTTTCGCTCACTCACAGCCTCGCGCGAGGCAGGAGACAATGCGCTCCATGACCGGATCAATCGTGTTCGCGACGAGTATGTGCGCCGTGTAGATCACGATGGGCAGCAGACGCGGACCGATGATGCGATCAAGGAACTACGCGATGAAATGCGGGAGGGGACGCGAGAAACCAATAGGCGCCTTGATGCAGTATTGGCCGCGTTAGCTCCGGGAAAAAGGCAGCAATTCTAATTAGGTCTGTTCAATCTTGTTCTGCTTTTGGAAATATCCGTACAAACAACGGCTCGCCTGTTTTTGTACTAAGTTGGCATTCAATCGCAATCTTCGGGCGAGATACGTTTCCGTAAGACTGTTCATTCTTCGCGTCAGCGAGACAGGATTTTGCAAGTTCGACGACGTCTCGTTTTTTTAACCCCGAGAATGCTTCACCCGCTATACCGAGGATACTCCACCATGCGTTTGGTGGCGCGTTTCCTTCATCGTAAGAGATTTCAATTCCATCAAATTGCCTTAACTCGCTGGTTCTGTCACAGACAAAACCAAGCTTTTCAAAACTCTCGATCTTTAACGCGTAGTAGCCAAGGCGTCTTTCTGTGACAGTTGCGCCTAGCGCGTCCACGATTTTCGCGGCCATTTTATCGCACTTGGCGCTCTGCTCAGGGTCGACAATACGGGCGGCAACTGAGGGGCTTGCCACTAACAAAGCAGCGATCGCCAGCAAGGCAATGACTTTCATTGAAATTGTGACTCCCCCGTCAAACAAAGAAAATTTCATCTGCGTTACACTAACCACCTTTTTATCTGCGAAAGAACGTGGACAACAGATTCAATGGTCGGGATAAGAAAATTGAGAAGGTGAACGGCGTTCTGACAAAGATCATGTGGCTGTTCGTGTCAGCGATGATCTTGGGGTTTGTAGTGTTTGTGATTAATGGGGGCTGCGGGTTCCATGAGCCTTTAACGGTGGCTCGTATCGGAGGAGAACCAGTTCTGGCTCTCTCGATCTTGTGCGTGGATAGTAAAAATTGTCCGTTTTAGCAATCAACAATCGCTTCCATCAGGCCGGGCCATTCTTCACTTAAAACTAGCTCCACGAGCTTAGGAGGTAGTTGTACCCACTCCACGATTTCGTCAATAGTTCGCTCTCCAGCGTCCATCGCTAGGATCGCTACATCTCTCGCTGCCAGAGGAAATAAGATAGCTAAAGCTTGGTAAATAGCCAATTTATCTACGGCGGCCATCAAGTCGGCCAATCCGTAATCCTCAGTTGACAGTGGACCAAGAAGTTTTTCGACGAGGCTTGAGACTTCTTCCACTTTATCAGTGCGTTCATCTTTACCGTCACAAAGGTGTATTAGTTCTTTGCAACAAATAAGACGCTGCCAGCCAAGATCGACATTTTGGCTATACACGATAAGTGTAACGAGGTGAGGAGCAGCATAAACAGCTGGATGTTTGGTGAACTGATAGAATATTCCCCGCACTTTGCCGGGATCTGTATCGGCTGGCGAAAGAATTATCTCATCTTGAATACCAAAATTGACCAGCACATCGCTGGCTTCTGTCACCTCGATCGGCAGTTCAATTCGGCCAGCAAATGTATCAATCAGCTTCTTACGCATCACATCAGTCAAAAAAAAGGCCCAAGTATGAAACTTGAGCCGTTATGATTCTATGCTCGAAATCAAGCTTTAACTAAAGAATTAAAAATCCTCAAGTCTTGCCGCTTGCTTTCCTGTTACCGGAGGCACGTGTTTACAGCCACCCTTCATTACAGAATCCAAGGCCTCAGCCGCAGAATCTCGCAGCTGAGACACTGTTAATCCGCGGTCGGTTCCGGGGAAAAACTTTATGTTAATAAGCTCTCTCCCCTCATTGAAGAGAATGGAGTCGAGCCGGTCGATCGTCATGCTCTCATTCATCTACTTGCTCCTTGGTTTACTTGAAACGTAGTGTGCCGTTTCAAGCTTAACGAAATATGCTACAGACAGGTCTACGTCCTATATAGGCAGTCATTGTGACTCTATAAAGACGGGGCCGTTAACTTCTAGACACAAAAAAGTCAACCGGAAACTAACGTACCTGTGTTGAAATGATACTAGTCTCACTTTCATGGGTTGGAAAGATGCTTCCGTTGCATTTTTCATTACGAGACAAATTTGCAACTTACCCATGTTTAAGTTGAGTGTATTTCTCTTATCATAAGCCTAAGCTGGTGAAATCATGTTCTATTTTCTATAAAAATTTGACGTTTACGTCAATAGAGATATCGAAATATATATAATTTCTGTCCCGTAAGTGAACAAAGTACCTTTAAAATTCTGACGTATAGGTAAGAAAATTTATCAACTGGATATAAGGTAAATTCATTCTACGCAGGTGAATCTCACCAACTTGTCGTAATGCGTATGATTTTGGCACTAAGCGAACAATTGTAACTTATTGTGCTATCGAATCGTTTTTTAATGCCGACGGTCGTGGATTCGGCTCCCTACCCTCACTGATATGATAGCTCTGCGTTAAGAATCGCAAGTTAGTCTGCTACTATTACATCGTACAATTCCCCAACATAGCACCCTACCAGTTGCCATCCCAGGCGGAATATTCCAGCGCAATTGCTGTGCTGCTCGGTTGTACTTCAGGGATCGTAAACGGTGCTCAGAAGTATCTCAACAGCTGCTTGTTTGGGGTTACTGAAGACATTTGTCGATTGTTCGTCTAATATTTATAATAGAAACCTACTGGTGAGATTAAATGGCGATTTATCATTATTGCAGCAATGCAACGTTCCATTCCATCATATCAAATTCGACCTTACGATTGTCATCGCTCACCCAATCAAATGATTCACAGGAAGGCATTTGGGCGCTTAAAGTCCTGAAAGCAGCTTGCGTCGAGCGGTCTCGAAGTAAGGCAGATCAGAGATTTGCGTTATGGGACGTGAACGAAGCAATGCAACACGTAGAGAGCATTTATAATGGAGCCGACGGATTAGGATTCTGCTTGTCAAGTGATGGCGATATGTTGAGCCAATGGCGCGGTTATGCGGATGACGGTCATGGAGTAAGCATCGGTTTTGACGTTGAAAAGTTAGCGAAGTGGGCTGCCAATTCCAAGGGGAGACCGCGTTGCCAGATGTTTCAAATAGAATACAACGAGGCACTCGCAAAGGAGAGACTTGGCCCATTAGTGGACCTTATTGAGCGACATTCGCATGCAGGCGCCTTTAATAATCAAACACCGTCATTACTGGCTAGGGCTGGTCTAACTGATGAGCAGGTTGAAAAAAATGCTGCTGAAACTCGCGACAAATTGCGTGATTTTGTCTCGGAGGTTATCCGCTCAATTCTAGATGAGGTATTCCAATACAAACACCCAGCATTTCGAGAAGAGCTTGAATGGAGGCTTTTCGTGCCATTCCTTCCTGGATTCAGCATGGTTTTTAGCATGCATCCTACCCAAAAGATGTTGAAGCCTTTTCGTACGTTCGATCTAGATAGCAGCGATAAATCGATGATCGTACATGTAACTCTTGGACCTAAAAATCTCACGCCTGTAAAGACTATGGAAGCTTTTCTAAAATCTCATCAATTCAACGAGGCAAAAGTGGAAAGATCGGAATCATCCTATCAATGAAAATCTAGATCCTCTATGGGGCGCAACTTTGTGTGGTTACGTCTCACGAGTCTCAAGGGTTGCTGCCTTCGGCCGATTCCCTGACATCCTAGATATGCCGCCGAGCCAGCAATCTGAATTTGCTATTCTCAACCAATCTGTAAAACAGCGTGATACCCATGTCATGGAGCGCTGCGGTTTTCTTACGACCAATACCAAATGGAGCAAGACTGACAGGCAGGATGTTGTTGCTCGTCGTTTCTATCGCACTTCTTGGGTCCAAAAAGGTGCGGGTAACGGCCCGGATTTGTCAATGAAATCAAGGGTCGTTAAATCGCTGCAGGTGCGGGTAAGATGCCAATTTTATTGTTTATTTTCAGCATCTTATACGAAATCCTGTCTACTTTACGATCAAGTCAAGAGGTTGGCGTGAAAGTGGCTCGGCCGCTCCATTGGTTGTAAGGTAAGTCCGGCCCAGTGTCATGGCTGTGCCGCTGTCGGAATCCATGATGATCATATGGGCAAAGAGCGTCATATCGGGCTGTATGCGCTCCGGATTGCCGGAATAGAACATCGGCATGTCCATCCATGAGGGCGTAAACCGGGCGCCTTGCGAATATCCACATGCGTTGAGCCGGTGGCGTGTCAGGTCGTGAGCCTCCATCACGCGGGAATGAGCATCGAACACATCGCCGAAGGTTGAAGCCGGTGTCATGGCCTCCTCGACGGCCTCAAGTGCCTCGCGGGCCGCATCATAAAGCTCCAGATGACGCTTCGAAGCCTTGCCGGTTAAGACGGTGCGCATTGCCGCCGCATGGTAGTGGCGATAGACGCCGGCCCATTCCAGCGTCAACTGGTCGTTCTTCGTCAGCTTGCGCCGTCCTGCTTTGTAACGGCAAAGGAGCGCGTCCTCGCCCGAACCGATAATAAACTCGTTGGCTGGATAATCGCCGCCTCCGGCGAAAATAGCGCCCTGCATGGCGGCGAGAATAGCACCTTCGTCAGCGCCTGCCTTGATGAGCTTCAGGGCCGCATTGAGGGCCTCATCGCCAAGTTCTGCGGCTTTGCGCGCATAGACGATTTCAGCAGGGCTTTTCAGCACGCGCAGCTTGTCAACAAGACCTGACGCGTCGACGATCTGCCCGAAAGCGGCCAACTGTTCGTCAAGCTTGCGGCCATTGGCGGCGGTCAGGCCATGGCTCTGGTATTCAACGCCGATCCGTTTGCCGAGCAAATCGAGGTCATTGAGAAGTTCGCGCAAATCCGCAGCCGGATTGGCATTGTCGCGATCCGCCCAGATCACAATATTTTCGATATTCGAGGTCTGACGTGCCTGACGCAAATCGGCGGAACGGGTCATCAACACATGGCTGCCATCGGATTTGACCACGAGGCACTGGAAGAAGCAGAAGCCGAACGTGTCATAGCCTGTCAGCCAGTACATGCTTTCCTGCGCAAACAGCAGCATGGCGTCGAGCTTCTGCTCTGCCATCACCATCATCAGGCGGTCGCGGCGTGCGGCAAATTCCTCGGGCTCGAAATGAAGGGCCATAATTATTCCTCTAGAATTGTGATCGCCGAGATCTGGCGACCATAGTCCGGTTCCTTGCGATGGGTGGTGCGCCGATAGGAGAAGAACTGATCTTCTTCAGCATAGGTGCATTTTTGCAGCGCCGCGGCGTTGACGCCGGCGTCTTGCAGTCGCGTCGTGATAAAGGCCCACAGATCAAACATCTTGTGGTTCTCCTTCAGCGAGTCGCGAAAGAAGCGGTCATTGGATGGATTGGCTCCGGTAAACTGATCGTAAAATTCCGCGCCGACCTCATAATTATCAGGGCCGATTGTCGGGCCGAGCACAGCCTGAATGTTGGCGCGCTTTGCACCAAGGGCAATCATGGCATCGATTGTGTTTTCGAGCACACCGCCAATGGCGCCGCGCCAGCCCGCATGGGCCGCACCGATGACCCTCGCATCCCTGTCGGCAAACAGGATGGGGCCGCAATCGGCAGACAGCGAACCTATGACGATACCGGGGGTGGCCGTCACCATGGCATCAGCCTTGGGCCGCTCGCCGCTGATGGGGCCAGTTACTGTAATGACATCAGGCGAATGTACCTGATGGACAGTCACGAGCCGCGACAGATCAGTACCAAGCGACTGGGCCACACGGCGGCGGTTTTCCGCTACGTGGTCCTGATTGTCATTGGAACCGCTGCCGACATTCAGTCCGGCATAGATGCCGGTAGAAACACCGCCTATACGGGTAAAAAACCCGTGAGCGATTCGATCTTTCTCGGGGGACCCCAGCAGGGAAGACTGCAACGCTACTGGTTTTTCGGACGTGATCATGCCGGATTGCTCTTTCTCAAGGCTGCGAATGGTGGTGGAGCAGCGACGCGAAGTCAATTGCTTCCGTCTATGGATTCAAATGGAAACAAATGTGTGGCCGGCTCTGTAACGCAAAGCACCTTGAACAGCGTACCCATCTGAGTGGGGCTTGCCAAACGGTCGACATCGGCGCGAATCTGGTCTTGAAAATCAGCGGATTTCCCGTTGCCCAAGGCACCGGCTCGATCAAGCAATCCCATGGCGATCAGGAAATCGCCCTGGGTCATGGCGTCGGTCTTGCAGCCCTCGGAACGGGCGGCCTTATCAAGCATGGCGAAATCCACATGGGTGGTCAGGTCGGCCTCACCGGGCTCCTCAAACACATCAACAGATTTATGGCGGCTGAGCGCCTGCAGTGTATCGCCAAAACCCTGTTGCAGATGGCCGTAATCTATCAGGAGTGCCGAGCCGCGTTCGCGGTTCACACGTTCGGCAATCTCCTGCATCAGCGCGCTGCGGGCCGGGGCAATTTCGAAAACAGTTCCATCGGGAGCAGTGGCATGATCGGCAGGTAGAAGCGCTGTGTCGATTGATCCAGAGCCAGCTGCGAATGCAAGATCGCCTGTTGCATCGACTGCCACCGTACGGTCAACGAAACGCCCGCCAGACTTCACGTATTGCCTGATAGGAATAGCGTCGAACAGTTCATTGGCGACAAGCACAAGCGGGCCGGATGGGAAGTCGCCGAACTGTTCATGCCATTGGATTCCAAACGCGGATGTATCGAGCGTTTCCTTCTGGATCTGGGTCAGGCGCGGGCTGATCTCGACCATATGGATCTGCGCAGCCTTAATGAAATCCGGTGCAAGCTTTGAAGCCGCCCGCAAAATATCCTTCATCAATGTCCCGCGTCCGGGGCCGATCTCACATAGGACGAATTCGGCTGGCGATTCCAGCGCCTGCCAGGCACCAACGCACCAGATACCGATAAGCTCGCCGAACATCTGGCTTACTTCTGGCGCCGTGATGAAATCACCCTCGCGACCGAATGGTTCGCGCGTGGTGTAATAGCCCGCATCCTTGTCGAACAGACACATCGCCATATAGTCGGCAACGCTGATTGGCCCCCCCAACTCGATCTGTCTCGTAATGCGCTGTTTCAGCTTCATCGCCCGGTGGAAACTTCCGGATTGCGGGCTGTGAGAAGCGCCCAGACACCAACGAGCACCATGGGGATTGAAAGGATCATACCCATTGTCAGCCAGCCGCCATAGAGATAGCCAAGCTGTGCGTCAGGCTCGCGAAAGAATTCGACAAAAATGCGCGACAGGCCATAACCGGTGATGAAGGCGCCGCCGATAAAGCGCGGGCTTTTCAGCTTGCGGCCATAGAAAATCAGCAAAGCGAGCGTGGTGAAGAGAACAATACCTTCAAGCGCTGCCTCATAAAGCTGGCTTGGATGGCGAACAAAAGGGCCGCCCGTCGGGAAAATCATCCCCCAGGGCACATCGGTCATACGGCCCCAGAGCTCGCCGTTGATGAAATTGGCAACGCGGACAAGACCAAGGCCAACAGGCACACCAGCGGCGATGGTGTCGATCATGCTGAAGACGTTGATCCTGCGCGAGCGGGCAAAAAAGATCATGGCAAGCGTGGTGCCGATGAGACCGCCATGGAAGGACATGCCGCCTTCCCAGACTTTGAATATATCGAGCGGACTATGGATGTAGCGGGCAAGATCGTAAAACAGGATGTAGCCGATGCGCCCGCCCAGAACCACGCCAAGCGCCGCCCAGAGAACAAAGTCATCGAGATCATTCGGCTTCATGGGCGGTGTATTATTGGCCCAGAGGCGCGGCTTGCTGATGAGCCTCTTACCGTACCACCATGCGAAGAGAATGCCGACCACATAGCCTAGTCCATACCAGTGTACGGAGAATGGCCCGATGGAAAAGATCACCGGATCGATGTTGGGAAATGCGATCGCGGCCATCGTCGGGACAAGAATTTCGCTCACAATAGGCACTCCGTAATCAGCATGGTTTATCGGCGCGGACCATGCGCGAGGGCAGGAACAGCGTCAAGACGCCTATCCGGTAACATTTGTGCAATTATGACCTTCGCTTGCAATCGCCTGCTGCGGCGATTATTTGATTGGGAAAGCAACAGAGGTATCTGCCATGACCAATGGATCAAACCGCGTTCTTGATGAACTGGCCAAGCTCGTGACCGACGCCGCCGGTGCAGCGCAGGGTGTTCGCCGCGAAGTCGAGACTGCATTCCGTGGGCAGGCCGAGCGGCTGCTCAACACCATGGATGTGGTGCAGCGCGAGGATTTCGAGGCCGTGCGTGAAATGGCTATCCGCGCCCGTGCCGAAAATACGGCGCTGCTCGCCCGCATCGAAGCGCTTGAAGCGCTGGTTGGCAGCAAAGACAAATCCGCTGGTGATGCGGCCAAGCCGGCAAAGCCTGCGGCATCTGGCACCCGCGCCAAAAAAGACTGACGCGTAATCGTTTCGTCTGAGATCAAATAAAAAGCCCCGCAATTGCGGGGCTTTTTATCATTTCGACTGATCAAGCCTCGGCGCTATCGGCCAGTTCCTCTTCACCGGCTGCGATTGCTTCTTCTTCGGTCTCGAAAGGGCCGACCTTGTCGCCCGCTTCGTCGTCAATAGTGATGACATAATACCACTGACCATCGTCGTTTTTCTGGGTAGCGGTTACTGTCGCATTCGGTTCTGTGGACATTGCCGTCTCCTTTTGGATGAAACCGATTGATAGTCTAGGTGGCCTGCGTATCGACGATGTGACGAATATCTGACAGAGGCAAAAATTACCTGTCGACGGCTCCGATGAATGCCTGTTCGTCTTGATCCGGGTGAGCTGTTTTTTGCGCCGATGAATCACCTTTGACAAAAGCGGTGGTGGGCAGGGGCGTTACCACCGGGCTTTTTGCTGTATTTCGGCATTCCAATGCGCTGTCCCCAAAATAAATCTTAACAAATTATCAACAGGTGGAAATCGCCGAAAATCGTTTTCTTAGAGTCAGTTAAAGGCTGCTCGTGAATCATTTTCGGAACTTCTGTCCACACCCATTCGCGCCATTTGGGCCAAAGGGGGCTGGCGCTCGGACTCAGCATCAATACACTGAAATTACAGCATGATTCGTTTCGATGGTCATGCGGCGGGTAACAAGTTCATATCCGTGGTCCGGCTGGTGTGTTCTGCCTGCCGGTGAGTTTTCAAGCGTTGTGTGTCCTTTGGGTGGGTGCGCTGTGGTCCCACAGCGTCAGATGAGATTCGATTGAGCAGGTAGTGGCGATGAGCCTTCTGGAAATAGAGATTGCGCGTGATTTGCATCCGGTCGATGTGATTGAACATGTTGCCCATGCCAATGAATGGGCTTTCGAGCGCACCGGGGACGATGAAATCGCGATTACGGTCGAGGGAAACTGGACGGACTACCAGATTTCCTTCTCGTGGATGGAAGATTTTGAGGCGCTGCATCTGGCCTGCGCCTTTGATATCGCGGTCAGCGAACCGCGCGTCAATGAAGTGATGCGACTGCTGTCGCTGATTAACGAGCAGTTGCTGATGGGCCATTTCGATCTGTGGCGGCAGGAAGGTGCGGTCATGTATCGCCAGTCCCTGCTTCTATCAGGCGGTGCCGAACCAACGAGCAAGCAGGTGGAGGTTCTCCTGTCCAGCGCGCTCGATGCCTGTGAGACCTATTTCCAGGCGTTCCAGTTTGTTGTCTGGTCAGGCTCGACAGCACGGGAATCGCTCGATAGCATCCTGTTCGAGACGGTCGGTTCGGCCTGATCCTATCAATTTGAGTTGGCCTGATGACCATCAGTTTTGACGATTTTGAGAAAGTGGATATCCGCGTCGGCACTATTGTCGAGGCGGAGACTTTCCCTGAAGCACGTAAACCAGCCTTCAAGCTCAAGATCGATTTCGGTCCTGAAATCGGTATCAAGAAGTCTTCGGCGCAGATCACCAAGCACCATGCGCTGGACGAGCTGAAGGGCCGTCAGGTGATGGCGGTAGTCAATTTCCCGCCGCGCCAGATCGGCCCATTCATGTCGGAAGTGCTGACGCTTGGCTTCCCGGATGAGGAAGGCGGCGTTGTTCTCGCCGCTATCAGCAAACCGGTCCCGAATGGAGGCAAGCTGTTTTAAGCGGCGCGTGCAGCCTTTTCAGCGACTTCAGGCGACTCTTCGATAATTTTTAAAAGTACTCTTCCTGCCGGATCCGGTTTCCGGCGGCCCTGTTCCCAATTGTTCATGGTCGCGGCGGGAATTCCGAAGCGGCGTTCAAAGTCTTTGGTAGATTTTGAATAGAGCTTGCGAATTTTCTTGATACGCTCGGCTGGCATGGAGTCGATGTTTACGGTCTCAAGTCCAATCTTGCCGCGCTTCCAGGCAAGCGCTTCTTCCAGCCCCTCAAGAATGCCTTCGCCGAAAACATTTTCTTTGCTAGCCATTTTTCAGTTCCTTTAGAATTAACAATGCTGCCTTGCGTTGATCCGCTGTCAAATCTGCTTGCTCAGATTTTCGATAGGCGAAGATCATGATCACCAGATCGTCAGAAATCATCAGATAATAGATGGCGCGACCGCCGCCGCTCTTTCCCTTGTTGCCAAGTGAAAAGCGTATCTTTCGCAGACCTTCCAAGCCTTGCATTACATCGCCTGAAAAAGGGTCCAGTGCAATTGCGTGCTCAAGTCGGACTACATCCGCGTTCGAAGCACCAAGCCTTTTCAAATCTTTGAGGTAACGCTTGGTTCGGATGATTTTCATCGTAGTAAAATACGCCAATGGCGTATTTTATTCAAGAAGAATCGATTGATCTATCGATAATCAAGAATCGATTGATCTATCGATAATCAGGCCGGGATGCGCACCACAGCGCGCAGACCGCCCATCGGACTTTCGTCGAGGGTGATATCGCCGCCATGGCTGCGGGCGATGTCGAGTGCAATCGCAAGCCCCAATCCGGTGCCGCTGGCATCCTGGTTGCGTGCCTCATCCAGCCGGAAGAATGGCTTGAACACCTCATCGCGCATTTCCTTTGGGATACCCGAACCATCATCGTCAATGATTATGCTCAGCCAGCCCTCCCGGTGGTCGGCATTGACGACGACATTTTTGGCGTAGCGAAACGAATTGGATACGAGGTTGGAGATCAAGCGCGAGAAAGCGTTGGGGCGGACCTGAATTTCCGGTTCGCCGCGAATGTTCGATTTGAAGCCGCGTTCCAAAAGGGCGCCTTCTTCCTTCAACTTGGCAAAAAGGCGCTCCAGATTGAATGTGCCTGTCTCTTCCTCCGCCTCGCTGCGGGCAAAGGCGAGATAACCTTCCAGCATGGACTGCATGTCCTCGATATCCTGCTCCATGGCATCCGTATCGACCTTGTGGCCGACAAGAGCGAGTTGCAGCTTGAAGCGGGTGAGGATGGTGCGCAGGTCGTGGCTGACGCCGCTGAGCATCGTGGTGCGCTGCTCAATCTGGCGCTCGATGCGCTCGCGCATGACAATGAACGCAGCACCGGCCCGGCGCACTTCTTCGGCGCCACGCGGCTTGAAATCGGGCGGTGTGGCGCGTCCCTTGCCGAAACTGTCGGCGGCGGCAGCCAGCTGCTGAATGGGTTTAATCTGGTTGCGCAGGAAGAGAATGGCGATGGCAAGCAGCACCAGCGCTGAACCGGACATCCAGACGAGCAGGATCAGGGTGTTTGAGGCATAGGCCTGACTGCGGCGGGCAAAAACCCGCAGGACCTTGCCTTCCAGTTGAATACGAATTTCAACGAGGTCGGAATCACCAATCGTGTCGATCCAGAAGGGCCGGTTGATCTGCTTGGTAATCTCGGCGCTCAGCGGCTCGTCCAGAATGGAGAAAAACGGCTTTGGACCGGGTGCGGGCAGGGGATCAGGCGGCAGGATCGAAATGCTGAGCGACAGTTTCTCGCGTGCAATGCGGATGAGATTTTCATAACCCGGGTCCTGCGGGTAGGTGTCCATCACATCAATAATGCCTGAAATGTCGCGCACCACGGCCGTGGAGAGACGCTGCGTCACCGTCTGCCAGTAGCGCTCCATGAACACGAAGGCGATGACTGACTGCAACAGCACCATGGGTGCAATGATAATGATCAGCGAACGCGCATAGAGCCTTTTCGGCATCCATTGTGCCAGCCAGCGGGAAAATTTCCGCCAGGGGCCGAGCAGCGTGCTGCGCCTGCGCCGCCAATGCCGCTGCCTGACTGCCAATGCGCGTTTTGCACTGTCCGTTTGTGCCATATGATCAGTGCCCGCTCGCGCATTGGTTATTCCGTCCGGATTTGTTGATCCGGACTCTATTCCACGCTCAATTTATAGCCGACGCCGCGTACCGTCTGCAACCAAACTGGGTTGGCCGGATCATTTTCAATCTTGCGGCGAAGGCGATTGATCTGCACGTCAATTGTCCGCTCGCCAACATCGCCTTCCTGACCTGTTAACTCGTGCCGAGGCACGGTTTCGCCAGCACGGGCGGCGAAGATCGCCATGATGTCCTGTTCGCGGTCGGTCAGGCGGATCAATTCGCCGGAACGCTTCAGTTCGCGCTTGGCGATAACGAAGGTATAGGGGCCGAAAACGATCTGCTCGATCTTTGCCTGCGATGTTGGCGCACCGCGCCGCAGAATATTGTTGATGCGCAGGATCAGCTCGCGCGGGTCAAACGGTTTTGGCAGATAATCATCCGCACCCGCTTCAAGGCCTGTAATCCGGCTGTCCGTTTCGGATAGCGCGGTCAGCATCAAAATGGGAACGTTCTTTTCCTCCCGCAGCGACTGGGTGAGCGCGACGCCGCTTTCGCCGGGCATCATCACGTCGAGGATCAGGAGATCATAATCAATGCCGGCCAGCTTGCGCCGGGCTTCATCCGCATTGGCAGCCACCGTAATACGAAAGCCGCTGCCTGACAGATATTGTGACAGCAGGTTGCGAATTCGAGTGTCGTCGTCGACGATGAGCAGGTGCGGCGCATCGTCTGAAAGCGGAAGTTCTTCACTCACTAATGTCGTTCCTTCTCTCTCCGGGCATTTACGCCCGTCCCTGGTCCCCGGACGTCCCGATCCGGCCTAAACTATCCTGCCTGTGGCAGGCTGTCGATCTGTTGCCATTGGCTGGGATTGACCATCGCCTTGAGGAAATGCTCGATCACCGTCCGGTCAGCCAGACCGATTTGCTCCAATGCACTGCCAATGCGGCGTGATTGCGGTGCTGCAAGTTCAAGTGCAAGTTCCCTGCCTTTCATGGTGGGGTACAGTTCCCGCTGCCGCCGGTCCCGTGGCCCCGGTATCTGCACGACGTGGTCCGTATCGATCAATTGCTTGAGCACCCTTGCCAGACTTTGCTTGGTAATTTGCAGTACATCAAGCAATTCCGCCACGGTCATACCCGGCTTGCGGTTGATGAAGTAGAGAACGCGGTGATGGGCGCGGCCAAAAGCCAGCTTTTCCAGAATCAGATCCGGGTCGGCGGTGAAGTCGCGATAGGCAAAGAAAAACAGCTCGATGAGGTCAAGTTGGCTTGCGTCCTCCTTGGTCAGGGCTGTCTCAATGTGCCGATCTGGTGTATAAGGTTTCATACAGGGCTCCCGCTCTCGTTCATGTGTCGCCGAATAATATGTCAGTCTTGTTGACTTAATTTTAGACTGCTGATAATTTTTGGCAAGCTGTTGGCGACATTTTGAATGAAACGAAAAGCCAATAAGTGTTTCTGGGACATTTTCCTTATCGAAACGCCTGTTGCTGCCACCTGATCTCGCGAGAGATTAGGCGTCTATTCGAAATGGACAGTGTCCTTTGCATGTTCAGCGAACATGCGGCGCTGTAGGGAGCCACGGTTCACCAATTGTGAAACGGGAACAATTGGCGTCATCTCAAACCCGTTTAATGATCAGGAATCAAACGCCTGGAGGAAAACATGGCATCCGTACCATTTGATCAGCTTGAAGGTTACATCTGGATGAATGGCGAATTCGTTCGCTGGGCAGATGCTAAGGTTCATGTGCTGACTCATGGCCTGCATTATGCAAGCTCGGTCTTTGAAGGCGAGCGCGCCTATGGCGGCGAAATCTTCAAGCTTAATGAACACACGGAGCGTCTGCACGAATCGGCAAAGATTCTTGGGTTCACGGTTCCATACACGGTCGAAGAGTTGAATGATGCCTGCCGCAAGCTTCTTGCGATGCAGGGTTTTCAGGATGCCTATGTGCGTCCGATCGCCTGGCGCGGCAGCGAGTCGATGGGTGTTTCGGCGCAGAACAACAAGATCAATGTGGCGATCGCCATCTGGCAGTGGCCAAGTTATTTCGATCCGGCACAGAAGCTCAAGGGCATTCGCCTTGATATGGCCGAATATCGCCGCCCGGACCCAAAGACTGCACCTTCCAAGTCAAAGGCCGCTGGTCTTTACATGATCTGCACGATCTCCAAGCTTGCGGCTGAAGCCAAGGGCTATGCGGATGCGCTGATGCTCGACTGGCGCGGTCAGGTGGCTGAGGCCACCGGCGCGAACGTATTCTTCGTCAAGGACGGCGTTATTCATACACCAAAGCCCGATTGCTTCCTTGATGGGATCACGCGTCGCACGGTCATCGATCTGGCCAAGCGTCGTGGTTATGAAGTCGTTGAGCGGGTGATCATGCCGGAAGAGCTTGAAGGTTTTGAACAGTGTTTCCTGACCGGTACTGCAGCGGAAGTGACGCCTGTTTCGGAGATCGGGCCTTATCGCTTCACGGTGGGCGAAATCGCAATCAACTTGATGAACGATTATGCCGCCGAAGTAACTCCCAAGAAAGCAGCGGCTGAATAACTCGGAGCATCCGGCCGCAAATAAGGTGCGGTCTGTCCGATACTTCCAAGCTTGCTAACGAAAACAATCGGTTGATACCTCTTTATTGAGGTATCAACTGGTTTGACATTGCCTAAAACTTAGTCAACATGCCAGTTGTCAGGCATGAGTCTGGCGCGAAACGTTGACGGGGTGTCAATTATGGGTGCGCTTCTTCCTCTTATCATCCAACTTATCTCAGGTGCGGTCGGCGGTAATATTGTCGGCGGCATTCTCAAAAACCTGACACTTGGCCCGACTGGCAATACAATCGCTGGCGGCGTTGGTGGACTGGTGGGTGGCTACTTGACGCAATACCTTGGCGCCGGTGGTGCCGCGGCTGTAACAGACGCAGTAGCGTCGTCGGGGCTTGATCTCGGCTCGATCATCAGCAATGTTGCCGGTGGCGGTGTTGGCGGTCTTATCCTTACGGCAATTGTCGGCGCCATCAAAACATCGCTGGCAAAATCCTGATCAGGACAGGACGCAACTGATTTTCTAGGGCGGTCTATCGGCCGCCCTTTTCATTTGAGCTGACGCTTTGACGAGTCTTGTGCCTGACGAGACGTTATGAGCATAGGACCTAGGTATAATGGGACAATTGCAGGCCGGTATTATTCCCGTTACGGCTTTTCAACAGAACTGCACCATCCTTTTTGACAGCGATGACAAGCACGGCGTCCTGATTGATCCGGGTGGTGACAATCAACAGGTACTTGACGCTATCCGTTCCAACGGCATCACCATTGATGCGATCTGGATTACCCATGGCCATGTGGATCACGCTGCTGGTGCCATGGACATGAAAGAGGCGCTCGGTGTCGATATTATTGGCCCGCACGTGGCGGATAAGTTTCTGCTCGACTCGATGGAAGCCAAGGCCCTGCAATATGGTCTTCAGGGCGACGTGCGCAATTGCACGCCGGATCGCTGGCTTGTGGATGGCGACACGGTTTCGTTTGGCTCGCATGTCTTTGAAGTGCTGCACTGTCCGGGACATGCGCCGGGGCATGTGGTTTTTTACAATCGCGCTGCCAAGTTCGCCCATGTGGGTGATGTGTTGTTCAATGGCTCGGTGGGGCGGACAGATTTGCCCGGCGGTGACCATGAGACACTGATCAGCTCGATCAAGAACAAGCTTTTTCCGCTCGGTGATGATATCGGCTTTATCTGCGGGCATGGGCCTGGCGGCCGGTTTGGCGAAGAGCGCCGCACCAATCCATTTCTGACATAACAAAAGGCCGCCGGATCACTCCGGCGGCCTTTTGCATGTCGCACTGACTGGAGATCAGTTGGCGTTGCAGAAATATTCGCGTCCATCATAGCCGCGGAATGTGCCGGTTTCCGGGTTGAAGGAACGGTAGCGGTCGGCGCAATAACGATACCATGACTGTGACCATGGCTGCGCGCTGCCATAATAAGCGGGGCGGACTTCGCGATAAACGCGAACCGGTGCGGCGCGATAGACAGGACGATCATCATAATCGCGATAGACGACATCGGGTTCGCGTGGCTGGGCCAATGCACCGCCGATCAGCGCACCGGCTGCCAAGCCGATTGCACCGGCAGCAAGGGCGTCGCCGCCACGGTGGCCACGATGATGGCGGTAGTAGCCGCGATCACGCCAGCCCCAGTCATCAGCCGATGCTGACGAAGCAAGCGGAACAGCAATCGTTGCAAAAGCTGCTGTTGCAAGAATGGCAATTTTCATACTCTTAAACATCTGTGCCTCCTTTGAAGCATCCCTGGCGAAACTTTCGAACCGCCTGATCGTGTTGGGCTGGACTTTCGTGGGGGCGCCAGCCGTGATGTGTGTTTTAAACGCTCCTGAATGAATGCAAGCTGAACGGAAACCGCACAGTTTCGTTCCCTTCATTCAGGGCACAACACACGACAATATTAGCAAATCAATGGCAAAACATATGTGGAGGGGGTGGAAAGCGGGTAATTTCGGGGCAAAGCCACGCAAAATCTATTCCCGTTGCGGAAGCGCAGCCATCGCCGCGACCGGTTGGGTATGCACTCTCAAGGAAAACCCCCGATTTTAGCCGGGGGCTCCAAAACGGCTTGCGCCGCTAAACTATTCCGAAACCGTGATGTTAACGGCCTTTGGGCCCTTGCCACGACGGTCAGGCTCGGTATCGAAGGAAACCTTCTGATTGTCTGCGAGACCTGTGAGGCCGGACGCCTGTACCGCGGAGATATGGACGAAAATGTCCGCCGCGCCGTCATCCGGTTTGATAAAGCCAAAGCCTTTTTCACTGTTGAAGAATTTGACCGTACCGGTCTGTGCCATGCTCCGTTCCTTTTCCTTACTACCGCGTTCCCCTCCGGGTTTGCGGGATTGGTAGTGTCGCCTTTTGCAAAATACATCCAGCGTAAGTCATGCAGGCAAGTCTCGAATTCAGGAAAGGAGCCGATCATTGCCGGGATTTCTCCCGACCCGGTATTCTTGCGGTTCCGGCGCGCCGTTCTTCCAGTCTTCCAGTGTTCGCAGATGCCCGAACGCTGGAAGACTGCTAGAATAAGTGTTTTTTGGCAAGCAAAAGTTTTTCCAACGTTTAGGCGACTATATCGAACAGCTGTGCAGCTGACATACTTGGTCGCACAAAATTGTTGCCTAGTACCGGTGTATTGGTTGTGACAGACATTGCAATTTGAGGTTGTGGAAGCGGGAATAAGAGTAAAACTGTCCAAATGGTCAAATATTTACGGCTCAATCCTAACGATTGCGCAAAACAATACATGCGCCACCGGCTCCATGCAGCTGGGCGCAGATCGTGTTGGCTTCGCCGCGGGTATCAGCACCGATGCGCACCGCGTAGATGCCACGCCTGCCCATGGGGGTACGGTAACGGCTGATCACGGGCTCATGCACGTTCAAAATAGCCGGAAAAGCCCGGCGAAGCCGCTCCATCTGGTTCACGGCAGCGGAGCGTCGGAAGTTGCCGGCAATCTGGATGCCCCAGGGTTTTGGCTTGATCTGTGCCATGGAAACTGTGGCAGACCGTACGATCGGTAATTGCCGGCAGGCAACATCGAAATCCAGTTTCGCATTGAGCGGCGCTGCGCCAATCTCTGCGCCAGCGGCAAAGTCGTCGGCCGGACGTCCAGTAATATCAAGCACATAGTCTTCGGTTTCCAGCGGCAGGAACCCGCCGCTCGATAGCCATTTTGCCACACGGGTTGGCCCGGCATTATAGGCGGCGGCAGCCAATCCCCAATTGCCGAAGGTTTTGCGCAAATCCTTCAGGAGCGCCGCGGAGGCGGGGAGTGCCTGAGCAAAATCGAATGGATTCTCCAACTGCCGCTCCTTGGCCGTACCCGGCATGAACTGGGCAATGCCCTGCGCGCCGACGGGGCTCAAGGCCTGATCGTCAAAGCGGCTTTCCTTCCAGATCAGCCTTGCAAAGAAGTCGCGCGGCACACCATGGCCATCGGCTTGGGTTGCGATGGCAGCACAAATCTGGCTGACAGTCGGGGCGGGCGGCTGCACCGGCACAGATACGGAAGGATTATCAGCCGCCCGCACAACTGATGCGGTCAGCATAGTGAATGATGCAACCAGAGCGATCTTATAAAACCAGTTCACCCAGCCCTCATTCCCCATTCGTGATGCTCTTCAGCATAAAGCACAGAGAAATTGCCGACGAAAGTCTGGCTTGCCTGTTTGTTCGCTATACGGCGTTCTCAGGTGGAGTTTCCGGCGCAAAAACCTTGATTGCCTTTTCGCGGATACGGAAATGCGCGGGTGTCCATGTGGTCAGGTCGCCATCGGTGTTCACGGCGCGTGGTTTACTGGTTTTGATGGTCACTTCCGTTGTCTGGAAGGCGCGAACATCGTCCCACCGTCCATGGGTGCCCTTGCGCAGGCTGGGCAGGAGACCGAGCAGCCGCCACCAGTGATCGACTTCAAGACTATAGAAGTCGAGCCGCCCATCATCGGCTGTTGCGGTTTCTTCCACCGTCATGCCGCCGCCATAGTGACGGCCATTGCCGACGGAAACCTGCATCGTCCTGATCGTCTCGACCGAACCATCATGCTCGACATAGGCGGTGAACAGGCGTGACCGCGCGAGAAGGCGGGCAGCGACAATGGCATAGCCGAGCTTGCCCCAGCGTTTTTTAGCCTTTTCGGTTAGTTCCGCTGCAAGTTCCGCGCTGAAGCCGATACTGGCGACGTTGAAAAACAGGTTGCCATTGACCTCGCCCAGATCGATAGGACGCGGTTTTGCGGTGAGGATCAGCTCCGCAGCTTTCAAGGGCAGGGGTGGCAAGCCAATTGTCCGGGCAAAATCATTCGCAGTACCAAGCGGCAGGACACCGAGTGGCAGGCCGGTCTCAACAAGACCTGAAGCGGCAGAATTCAGGGTGCCGTCGCCGCCGCCAATGATCACCAGATCGCATTGATCTTTCATGCGGCGGATTACATCGGAGATGGATTCGTCTTTATCAGGTGCAGCATCGATCAGGGTCAGTCCACCCGTTTCAAGCACCTTGCGAATAGGATCGATTGGCTTTCTGCCGCTGCGTGCATTGGGATTGACGATAAAGAGTGCGCGTCTTGGCGGTTTGGCTTTGGTCAATAGATCGGTGCTCCGGCTTGCTGTCAGCCGCAGGTGGGGTTTCATTTGTGGCGAAACAAGGCGGGGATGAAGATGGATGGATTTTGCCTGAGCTGCGCGCTACACAGATCGCCATACGATGTCAGCATGAGAGTTTGAAAATGTCCTCCCTCACCACCATCGGTTTCGACGCAGACGATACGCTCTGGGAAAACGAGCAGTTCTTCCGGTTATCGGAAAAGCATTTTGAAGCGTTGCTGGCACCCTATACGGATGCGACTGACCTCTCGGACCGGCTTCTGGAAGTCGAGCGGCGCAATCTCGATCTCTATGGCTTTGGCATCAAGGGGTTCACGCTTTCGCTGCTTGAGACCGCCTTGGAAGTGACCGACGGCAAGATTCCCTCATCGGTCCTCAATGAGATTTTGGCGGCTGGCCGCGAAATGCTGCGTCATCCCATTGAAACCCTGCCGCATGTGCAAGCAACGCTGGAACAACTGGCGGGTCGCTACCGGCTGGTGCTGATCACCAAGGGCGATCTTTTCGATCAGGAGCGCAAACTCGCGCAGTCAGGCCTTGGTGATTTCTTTGATGCGGTGGAAATTGTCAGCAACAAGGACCGGGCTACCTATGAACGGATTTTCAGCCGCCATGGCGATGGTCCTGAACGCAGTATGATGATCGGCAATTCGCTGAAATCCGATGTGGTTCCAGCCATTCAGGCGGGTGGCTGGGGCGTCTATGTTCCGCATGGGCTGACCTGGGTGCTTGAACATGTGGATGCGCCGGTTGCCGAGCCGCGTTTCCGGGAAATCGAGAATCTCGGTGCACTCGCACCTCTGCTTGCTGAAATCTAGCTATTGCTATTCGGCGGCGTGCTGTTGCTGCGCGCCGTCATCGGGACCGTTGGGATCACCCGCCAGCGTTTCGCAGCCAAGATCCGGGAAGGCAACAACGCGGTTACCAGCGAAATCGGTGCGGACCACCACCAGTCCCTGTTCTTCAAAATAGGTCAGCAGTCGCCGGGCGCGCCGCGCCGAGTGGGTTCCGTAAGCGCGCGCTAACGTTGCATCGGATGGGCAGGGATTTCCCGTCACCGCCGCCTGCGCCACGATAAAAAACACGCCCTGCACATCATCTGGCAGACTTTTCGACAGTTCCAATGCCTGTTGCCATGGCTCGCTCTGTGCGGTCTCGCCGTCGATACCGGCACGGGCGACGGCAAGCTTGCGGCGGAAGGCGGGCAGGGATAGCGCTTCGCCCGGTACCCGGCGAATGCGGCAGCGCACGAGAAAATCCTGATAGAGAACCGCGTCGGTGCGAAACCCCGCATCGGGATCGCCAAGCATCTCCTGCATAACGCCATCAATCAATCCGTTGCGCTCAGCCTGATCGATCTCCGGGAAGAGTGTCATGGCGGGTGCTTCCGCTTCGGCCATTGCCTTGGCCTGGCTCAATTGCGCCAGAATGTCAGCTGTTGGTGTTGGCTGCGGTGGTGGAGGCGTGCGCCGCACGACTGGTCGCCGTTCTTCCGGGGCGGGGGTGAAAATCAGATCATGCGCGTCATCCGCTTGCCGCGGCAAGGGTGTCAGCTTCGGGCTAGACGAGCGGGCAGAAGTTTCAACCGCTCCAATGGTGACGGGCAGCGGGCGGCGCGACAGGGCAGGGCCAAGTGCCACAAAGTGTCCGCGCGCCAGATCGCGGAATTGTTCGGCCTGCCGCCGTTCCATGCCGAGAAGGTCGGAGGCGCGGGCCATATCGATATCGAGGAAGGTACGCCCCATCAGGAAGTTGGAGGCTTCGGCAGCGACATTCTTGGCAAGCTTTGCCAGACGCTGCGTGGCGATGACGCCGGCAAGTCCGCGCTTGCGGCCACGGCACATCAAATTGGTCATGGCGCCGAGCGAGAGCTTGCGTGCTTCGTCGGAGACTTCACCGGCGACAGCCGGGGCGAAAAGCTGGGCTTCATCGACGACAACAAGCATCGGATACCAGTAGTCGCGTTCCGCATCGAACAACCCGCCAAGGAAGGCGGCGGCGCAACGCATCTGCTGTTCGACATCAAGCCCTTCAAGATCGAGCACCACGGAAACCCGGTGCTGGCGGATACGGGCGGCGATACGGGTGAGTTCATTCTCGGTGCGCGCGCCATCAACAACGACGTGACCATACTTATCAGCGAGCGTGACGAAATCGCCTTCCGGATCAATCACGCATTGCTGCACCCATTGGGCGCTCTGTTCGAGCAGGCGGCGCAGAAGATGGGATTTGCCCGAGCCGGAGTTACCCTGCACCAAAAGGCGCGTGGCCAGAAGCTCTTCCAGATCGAGCATGGCTTTTGCGCCTGCGGGCGCCGCCCCCATGTCGATATCGACCTTCATTGCTTCTCCAGACCGGTGGTGATTCCGCGCGTGATAAACCGCGCGGAACTCCTTAGCATTCCTTTTCGCTCATGGGCGAGCGATATGTCGCTTCTCCCCGGAAACCCACAGATGGTTTTGTGCAGCATGGCGAGAAATGGGCTTTGCATTGGCATACAGCGTGGTTCGTGGTTCGACAGGCTCACCATGAGGGAGAGGGGTGGGTTGCAGGGAGCTAAATTCCGCAACTTTGTACTACTACGTTTGCGATTATATGTTCGCGATTAGCCTTGCATCACCCCTCTCCCTCATGGTGAGCCTGTCGAACCACGAACCACGAACCACGAACCACGAACCACGAACTTTAGCTTTGCAATCAGGCTAACGTGCGCTCAAGAAATTCCCGCATCAGAGCCGCGACCTCCTCTGCATGATCTTCCAGCAAAAAATGCCCGCCATCGAAAATGTGCAGTTCAGCCTTGGGCAATTGTTCGGCAAAGGCCTTGGCACCGGCAAGTGCGAAGAATGGATCATGCTTGCCCCATGTGATCAACATGGGCGGCTGATGGTCACGGAAATAGGCCTGAAAATGCGGATACTGCTTGAGGTTTGACTGATAGTCGTAAAGCAGATCGATCTGGGCATCTGCAATACCCGGACGATCAAGGCCGTCCTGTGCATGCATCCAGGCATCGGGGTTGATTCTTGTCGGGTCTTTTGCACCGAAGAGATATTGGCCCTTTGTGTCTCCGATTGTGAGATGGCTGCGCATGGCGGCTTCGGTTTCAGCATTGCGATTGGCCCATAGGCGGCGGGCGGTGGCAAAACCCTCCGACAGACCTTCCTCATGAGCCACGGCGTTCTGGACGAAAATCGCAGTGATGCGTTCCGGATGGCGGGTAGCGAGACGAAAACCCACGGGGCCGCCAAAGTCCTGCGAGTAGATTGCATAGCGCTTCAGCCCAAGCTTCTGCGTGAACGCGTCAATGATATCGGACAGATGATCGAATGTGTAGGCGAATTCCTTGTTTGACGGCGCATCGCTGTAACCGGAACCGGGATAATCAGGCGCAACCACATGATAGCGGTCGGCAAGCAATGGAATGAGATCACGGAACATATGTGACGATGTAGGGAAACCATGCAGCAGGAGCAGCGTCGGCGCATCCTTTGGCCCTGCCTCCCGGTAGAAAATATTGAGACCATCAACGTCCTGTGTCCGGTAACTGATCACCGGGCGTGCATGTTCGTTCGACTGTGACATCGTTCTTGCTCCTGTTGCGTGGTGCGTTGCACCGTCTAAATTATGTTTTAATGGTTACTCGCGAAGAAGTAACTTGTCAAATCGAATTTTGATGGTTACTTTTGGAGTCGAAAGGAAATGCGATGTCGTTCATTTTTCTGGGCAATGCCCTCTGGCTGGATTTCGTCAACACACAGATCATCGACGGCGAGCTTGTTGACCTCATCGGCGGCGGCGATGCTTTTATGCAGTGGGCAAGGGCGGCGGATATTCCGGCTGATGAACATGCGACGCATGGCTTTGACGCGGCATTGACTGAAACACGATTGTTTCGGGAACAGTTGCGCGCGGCGGCAAATGATCTGTCTGCGGGCACCGCGCTTAATCCTGCTTTTATCGCCGATATCAACCGTCGCATGGCGGATCATCCTGTCGCGACAGTTCTGGAAAAATCAGGAAGCGGATGGGCAACCCGCTCGATGCCGGTTACCGAGGGGCCTGAGCGCGTTCTGGCTGATATCGCCAGTGATTTTGCCCGGTTCGTTGCCACCGAAGACACGAATGTCCGCAAATGCAGCAATGAGCGGTGCTGCATCATGTTCTATGACACCAGCAAGAACCACACGCGCCGCTGGTGCAGCATGGAGGCATGCGGCAACCGGGCCAAAGCTGCCGGTCGCCGCGCGCGCGTCGCTCAATAGGATAGCTTGTTGTTCCCGTCGCGCTTAGTGCGCGATGGCTGGTTCACCGACAACGTCGCTCTTGCTGCTTTTCTTGATGGTCAAGGCGAGCAAGGCTGCGATGAAGCAGAGAATACCGGCGGTGAAAAATGCGGGCAGGTAGCTTGCATATTCCGTCCGGGCAAAACCGCCGCCATAGGCAGCTGATGCGGCTCCAAGCTGGTGACCGGCAAAGACCCAGCCGAACACCATACCGGCCTTTTCGCGGCCAAAACGATCGGTTGCCAGTTTGACGGTTGGCGGTACGGTGGCGATCCAGTCCAATCCATAGAACATGGCGAACAGCGACAGGCCATAGATGGAGAAGTTGCTGTAAGGCAAAAAGAGCAGCGAGGCACCGCGCAGGCCATAGTACCAGAATAGCAACCAGCGATTATCGACGCGGTCGGACAGCCAGCCGGAACCGATTGTGCCAAAGAAATCGAAGAAGCCCATCATGGCAAGCACGCTGGCTGCCGTCACTGCGGCGAGGCCGTAATCACCGCAAAGAGCAACGAAGTGCGTCTGGATGAGACCGTTGGTGCTCGCACCACAGATATAGAATGTAGCGAACAGGACCCAGAACGTGCTGCTGCGGGAGATTTCTTTGAGCGTGGTGATCGGCATAATGATCAGACTCAAAAGTCCACCCGTTACCGGAGCAGTTTTCGTTACTTCGTTTTCGCCATAGGCCGGCAAGCCGACATCCGATGGACGGTCGCGCATCAGCAGGAATACCGCAACCGCAGCGACGGCGAGCAGGGCGCAGACCATCATGGTGGCGGCACGCCAGCCGTAATTTTCACTGATGGAGGCCATAAGTGGCATGAAGGCCAACTGGCCGGTCGCCGAGCTTGCGGTCAGCATGCCAAGCACAAGCCCGCGCCGCTCCGTAAACCAGCGCGTGGCAACGGTTGCGCCGAGCACCATGGCTGTCAAGCCGGTGCCGAAGCCGATCACGACGCCCCATAGCAGGATAAGCTGCCAGATTTCGGTCATGCCGAGGGATAGAAACGAGCCACCGGCGATGAGTGCGAGCGCCACGCAGACAACTTTGCGCACACCAAAATAGTTCATGAAAGCGGCAGCGAATGGGCCCATCAGGCCGAACAAAAGAAGGCGGATGGAAAAGGCGGTTGCGATCTGTTCCGTGGTCCAGCCGAACTCTTTTTCGAGTGGCACTATAAGTACGCCCGGCGCGCCAACAGCTGCCGCGGTAACAAGCATGGTGAGAAAGGTGACGGCAACGACCACCCAGCCATAATGGATATTGCGTCGGGCGAGGGTCGCGGCAAGTGGTGAAGAAATCATGTTCGTTTCCCCGATGGGCGAGTATAGACAATTGATTTAAATGACGGTCATCATCATTGACTATTGATGACGGTCATCATATAAATTGTCAATGCAGTTTTTTTGAAGGAATGTTTCATGCGCGTCAGCAGGGACCAGGCAGCTCAGAACCGCGCCCGCATTGTACAGATCGCGGGGCAGCAGTTCCGCGAAAAGGGCTTTGATGGAATCGGCGTTGCCGACGTCATGAAAAGCGCCGGGCTTACGCATGGTGGCTTCTATGGCCATTTCGATTCAAAGGATGATCTGATTGCCGAGGCCTGCGAAGCGGCCATGGCGCTGTCAGTCCGCAAATGGACGAGCCTTTCCGAGGAATCTCCTGACAACGCCCTTTCCGCGATTGCCAAATCCTACCTGACCGGTGACGCGCATGGCGAGGGCAAAATGAGCAGCTGCATGATGGCGGCTCTCGCGCCGGATATTGCCCGCCGTGGTGGCCCTGTGCGCTCGCGCTTTACCGAGGGAACAAAGGCGCTGCTCGATATTCTGATCAACGCCGTGACCGGGAATACAAAAGCCAAGCAACGGGAGAAAGCCATTGCTGTTATGGCCGGACTGGTGGGAACAGTCGTTCTGTCCCACGCGGTGGACGATCCGGAATTTGCCAAAGAAATCAACAGGATTGGTGAAGCAGCGTTTGGGAGAGAGACGGAATAGGGTGTGGGATATCTCCCGTTGAAGGGGATATCAATGCCATTTATGTCGATGATTCAAAGGATTGCATAACCCTGCCGCGTGGTTCGACAGGCTCACCATGAGGGAGAGTGAGGGTTGCAGGGAACCAAGTTCTGCAACCTTCGCGATGTTCCGCAATGCTGGCGATTATCCTTGCAACCCACCCATCTCCCTCATGGTGAGCCTGTCGAACCACGCGCGATAAGTGGTGCAACACACCGTCATAAGCCCAAAACTACCGCCCCGGACGCCCTGTTTTGCCCGGACGACGTTTCTTGCGCGCATCATTCGCATCTTCGTATGAACCGATACCGCTGCGCTCGCGCCTGATAATGGCGTCGTCATTCCGGTTGGTGGCACCGGGATTTGCTGGCTTTTCCGGAACAGCGCCGCGAACAGGTTTCTCTGTCCGGCCCACGGTCATCTCATCCAGCGTGTTCTTGCGGAACTGACCGCCACCCAGAGGCCGGGTGGAATCGCCGCCCATTTCATCCAGATGCGGCTTGCGGAACAGCGGCGAGTTTGGATCGCTGTTCTCATCCGTAACCACACGGTGCATGGCTCGTCCGGCATTGTGCCTGCCTTTGGTACGGCCGGAAACGGGGCTTTCCAGTTCCACCTCGCGCGCCATCGGATCGTCTGAAATAGCGAGTTCCGTTTCGCGCAGACGCTTGATTTCGTCGCGCAGTCTTGCGGCCACTTCGAAGTCGAGATCGTCGGCGGCCACACGCATCTGCTTTTCCAGATGTTCGAGGTGCGATTTGAGGTTGTTCCCCATCATCGCGCCGGAATCAGTAAAGCCGGAAATATCCGCACGAACATGATCGCGCTCGTAAACACTGTTGAGAATATCGCCGATATTCTTCTTGATGCTGGCGGGCGTAATCCCGTGTTCGGTGTTGTAGGCTTCCTGCTTTTCGCGGCGGCGGCTGGTTTCCGCCATGGCCCGTTCCATCGAACCGGTGATGTGATCGGCGTAAAGGACAACCTTGCCGTCAATGTTACGGGCGGCACGGCCAATGGTCTGGATCAGCGATGTTTCCGACCGCAGGAACCCTTCCTTGTCAGCATCGAGAATGGCAACAAATGCGCACTCGGGAATATCCAGACCTTCGCGCAAGAGGTTGATACCAACAAGAACATCAAATGCGCCAAGCCTGAGATCGCGCAGGATTTCGATGCGCTCAAGGGTATCGATATCAGAGTGCATATAGCGCACGCGAATACCCTGTTCGTGCAGATATTCCGTCAGGTCTTCCGCCATGCGCTTGGTCAGAACGGTCACCAGCGTGCGATAGCCCTTTGCCGAGGTTTCGCGGATTTCACCGAGAACATCATCGACCTGTGATTTCGCCGGACGCACTTCAACAGGCGGATCGATCAGACCTGTCGGGCGAATAACCTGTTCGGCAAACACGCCGCCTGCCTCTTCCATTTCCCAATTGCTGGGGGTGGCGGAAACGGCAACGGTTTGCGGACGCATGGCGTCCCATTCCTCGAAGCGCAGCGGGCGGTTGTCCAGGCATGAGGGCAAGCGGAAGCCATATTCGGCCAGCGTTGCCTTGCGCCTGAAGTCGCCCTTGTACATCGCGCCAATCTGCGGAACGGTCACATGGCTTTCATCGATGAAGACAAGCGCATTATCTGGAATATATTCGAACAAAGTGGGCGGCGGCTCGCCGGGCTTGCGGCCGGTCAGATAGCGCGAATAGTTCTCGATGCCAGCACAGGAACCCGTCGCCTCAAGCATTTCAAGATCAAAGGTACAGCGCTGTTCCAGCCGCTGGGCTTCCAGCAGGCGACCAGCCTCGTTCAACTCGACAAGACGATGTTTTAGCTCTTCCTTGATCGACTTGATGGCCTGATTGAGCGTCGGGCGCGGTGTTACATAGTGCGAATTCGCGTAAATCTTCACCTGGCTGAGATCGCCGGTCTTCTGGCCGGTCAGCGGGTCGAATTCAGTGATTGTCTCAATCTCGTCGCCAAACATGGAAATGCGCCAGGCCCTGTCCTCAAGGTGGGCTGGGAACAGTTCAATTGTATCGCCGCGCACCCGGAACGAACCGCGTGTGAAATCCATGTCGCGGCGCTTATACTGCTGCGCCACAAGGTCGGCGAGCAGGGCGCGCTGGTCGAGCCGGTCACCGATCTTCATTTCGAAGGTCATGGCCGTATAGGTTTCGACCGATCCGATACCGTAAATGCACGATACGGACGCGACGATGATCACATCATCGCGTTCCAGCAGCGAACGGGTGGCGGAGTGGCGCATCCGGTCAATCTGTTCGTTGATAGACGATTCCTTTTCGATGAAAGTATCCGAGCGCGGCACATAGGCTTCCGGCTGATAATAATCGTAGTAGGAAACGAAATACTCAACCGCATTGTTGGGGAAGAAGGATTTGAACTCCCCGTAAAGCTGCGCCGCCAATGTCTTGTTGGGCGCAAGGATCAGTGCCGGGCGCTGGGTTTCCTCGATGACCTTGGCCATGGTGAAAGTCTTGCCCGAGCCGGTCACGCCGAGCAGCACCTGCGTCTTGTCGTCATCGGCGATGCCCGAGACAAGATCGCGGATGGCCGTTGGCTGATCGCCCGATGGTGTGAAATCCGTTTCCATGCGAATGGCGATGCCGCCTTCGGATTTCGATGGRCGGGCAGGGCGATGCGGTTGCCATGCGGTCCCGTTCTTGAACAGCGGATTGCCGCTTTCGATCAGTGCCGACAGGGCGGCAACGGTTGCCGTTGCTCCACCAGCCGGCAGACTACCCACATCCTCAAGCGCAATATCGAGCCCTGCGACCGGGTTCAATCCGGCGGCGGCGCGCGTCTTGGGATCGCTCGATCCGCCGATGGATGTGCCGCGCGACGTTCTGGAACTGCTGTTTTCCTTGGCAGCTGCCTTCTTCGGCTTTACCGGTTTGGGCTTTGCCTTGGCGGTTTCCTCGGAAATCTGCTTGGCCCAATCGCTGATCGAGCCGGAAAGCGGTGCGCCTTCCAGTTCAGACTGCGGCGCTTCGCCGAAACCATCTGCGTTATATTTGTCAGGAGATTTAACCATGGGTTGAATATGGTGGGAGTCCGGCGAAATGGAAAGACCCAACTCTGCAAAAGTCACCCGAAGCGACAGGCTACTGACATAAGGTTGTCAGTAGGAATGTCAGGGGCGAGGCTGGAATAGTCCGAGCTATAGGCTCGAAAACCCGATCAACCGTAGCGCAGTTTCAGCCCGAGGATGGTCAGAATAAGCAGAAGCGTAGCACCATTTGCGGCGATGACCGGCCACGAACTGATCATGACGCCATAAAACAGCCAAAGCAGGACACCAAGCGCCAAGGAAACGTTGGTGACCAGCGAAATACTGCCAGTCTCCCGGTACCGTACGATCTTGATGATCTGCGGAACCCAGCACAGGGTGGTGATCAAGGCAGCGAGGCTACCCACAAGCTCGATATGCTGATCCACGGAATAAACTTTCAGAAAATGAGAGAATTGAAATATGAGGGGATTCTTCGAAAAAATACAGCGAAATCATGACGTAACCGGCTAGCAGCGATAAAAATTTATATCGCGGATTGTTGATCGCGTGTCTTTTGCGCGCCGACTATTGAACGGCACCCAGAAGACGGGCTGGCAGATAAATCACAAGGGATGCGGCACCCGTTATGACAGAGGTTCCGTCGGCCAGAACGGACTGTCCGGCAGGCGTTTCGTCACCATCCAGTACCTTCTGCGACAGCTGCCCGCTCCGCACCATATTCATCAGTGTTGGCGAGCTGGCAAAGACGCCATGTGAGCCGCCATCCAGATCCGACGCGTCAAGGACGACGATGCCGAGTTTCTGCAACACGGCAATGCTGCTGCCATCGCCAACGCGCGGGTGCCCGCCGGTAATGCGGCCGGAGAAATTGAGCGCCGTGTCAGCGCGGGACACAAGAACGGTAAAGGGCTTGGGCAGCGTGCCGATATCGGCAACCTGGCTCTTGAACACATCAATATCGATATCCGGCGCGGCCAGCATAACGCCGGAAAAGCGTTTGAAAACATCGCGATGACCGGTTTGCGCCAGTTTTGTCAAGGCTTCCATAACCACGAACGAGCCCATGGAATGTCCGACAAGGAGGATTTTTGTCGCCTTGGTCGATGCAGCAAGTTGCAGAAGTTCAGCCAGACCATCACGGCCATAGGTGGCGCTGTCGCGATCGTAGACATAAAGGCCGAGCGAACCTGCTGATGGCCAGGAATATTGGACCGCTACGGCGGGAAGACCATAATCATAGGCAAACTGCGCCTGACGGAAAACGCTGTCGGCAAAATTGTTGTTGTAGCCATGGACGAAAACAAAGAGTTCGCGCTGGCCCACCGGGCGCTTGGCCAGTTCCGCGTTGATCTTGTCAACGAAGACGCGTTTATCGCCATAGGGCTGGAAGGCTGTGGCGGCAAAATCGCGGGCAGGATTGGGCTTGCTGCTGCTCTTTTCCACTTCGCCGCTTTTGTGATTGGGCGGAATACCCACATCAACACGGGCAAAATTGAGCGATACGGAGCGTTTCGATGAATAGGGCAGGGAGAGATTGTCCGAACGCTCGCGGCTTGTTGCAACGAAAATCGGAATGACCGCTTTCGGACCCGTTTTGTTGTTCAGCACGGGGGACGGCACGGCAGCATTGGCCTTGACGATATTCTGGGAGGTAAGGCCAAGCACGGCGCGACCACCACAGCCTGTCAGCACAAGCATGACGAGCAGAAAGGCCGACAAGCGGGAAACGTTCATGATCGCACTCCGAACTGCATTCCAGAGTTAGAACCAGTATTTAGACCGCACCGCAACCTAAAAGCATCCATCGGCATGGAATTGCTACGCTGATCACTGACCAGCGTGACAATTTTCCAACAATGGAACCACCCATTTCGTCAGACGATCAACGGGTCGCGGCCCATGTTCAGATGCAGTTCATGGCCGTCATAGGCGTGGGCTTCGGCTACAGCTTCATTCAGTTCCACCCCGAGGCCCGGCGCTGTTGGCGGAATGATGTAGCCTTCCTCCCATTGAATGGGCTTTTTGAGAATTTCCGCATGAAAGCCGCCGAAAGCCTGAATACATTCGAGAATGAGGAAATTGGGGCTGCAAGTGGAAAGCTGGATATTGGCAGCGCCGACAATCGGCCCGCAATAGAGATGCGGCGCGATCTGCGCATGGAATGTCTCGGCCATGCCAGCAATTTTCTTGGCTTCAAGAATGCCGCCGACGCGCCCGAGATTCATTTGCAGGATATTGGCGGCGCGGTTCACCAGCAGCCGCTGAAACTCGTATTTTGTCGTCAGACGCTCGCCCGCTGCAACGGGGATTGAGGTGTGTTGCTGCACATAGGCCATGTTTTCAGGCATATCAGGCGGAACAGGTTCTTCCAGCCAGAGCGGGTCATAGGGCTCAAGCCGCTTTGCCAGTCTTACGGCGCTGGTGGGCGTCATCTGGCCGTGCGTACCGAACAGGAGGTCGGCCTTCGAGCCAACCGCTTCACGCACGAGGCGGACGAATTTTTCTCCGAGATCCAGCTGTTCGAGCGAAAGCTGACGCGGATCGAAAGAAGTATAGGGCGCGACCGGATCGAATTTTACCGCCGTATAGCCTTCGGCCACATATTCGGCAGCGCGCTCCGCCGAGGCTTCGGCATTCCAGTAGATCGCCGATGTCTCGCCCAGCTCGGGCTTCGGGTAGAGATAGGTGTAGCTGCGCAGCCGGTCATGCACCCGCCCGCCCAGCAGTTCATAAACGGGTTTATCTGCTTCCTTGCCGATAATGTCCCAGCAGGCCATTTCGAGAGCCGACACGGCGCCCATGATGGTCACGTCAGGACGCTGGGTGAATCCGCCGGAATAGGCGCGGCGAAAGAATCGCTCAATATGATGCGGGTCTTCGCCGATCAGCCAGCGCTCGGCCACATCCTCGATCACCTTGCGCATGACTTGCGGGCTGACGGTCGAATTATAGGCTTCGCCATAGCCGACAACGCCGGAATCGGTGGTGAGTCTGACAAAGAGGAACCATGTGCCACCGAACGAGGGCGGGCGATTGCCGACGACAAAGGTTTTCACATCGGTGATTTTCATGGCCTGCTCCGGTCGTTCACTGTCATTGCGACCCTAAGCGAGTGGGCGGCGATGTCAAAAACCGTGCAGCGACCCGGCATGTCGGCTTTCTGACAGTTCTTGCACACAAGGTCTTTCCATTGCCTCTATTGCACTGCATCATCAATGCAGATGATTTGCTACGGAGACCGGAATTGACTGAAGAAACCAAGCCTATCGGCGAACTGACCCTGCGTACGCTCGCCATGCCAGCGGATGCCAATGCAGCTGGCGATATTTTCGGCGGCTGGGTTATGGCGCAGATGGATTTGTCCTGCGGGATTCGGGCGGCGGAGCGGGCGCGTGGTCGCGTGGTGACGGCGGCTGTAAAAGAGATGGCCTTTGCCAAGCCGGTCAAGATCGGCGACACGCTGTGTGTTTACACCCATATCGAGCGTGTCGGGCGCACATCCATCACCCTGAAAGTGGAGGCATGGGCACAGCGCTATCTTTCCGATCTGATGGAACGCGTTACCCATGCGGATTTCGTCATGGTGGCACTTGATTCATCGGGCAATCCAACGCCAGTGCCGCCTGAGACAAAGGGCTAGCCGCCGATCATATATTTGTCCCAGAAATTGGCTTGCGGATCGATCTGCTCGACAATGTCGATCCAGAGCCCCGACGGGTCGTGAAAGCCAAAACGGCGCTGGCCGAAAGGTTCGTCGGTGAGTGGATATTCGACCTGCAATCCTGTGGCGACGATTTTTTCATATGCCGCGGCGGCGTCTTCCACCTGCAATTCAAAACACATGCCCTTGCCGCCAAAGCTTTCCGGGCCGGGCGGTGCTGATGGGTGATCCGGCGTCATAAAGGCGATGGAAGCCGTGTGATCTTCGCCTGAAAGCCAGCAGAACCATGTGCTGTCAAAGCCGCTGGTAAAGCCGAGATGCCGTATCCAGAAATCGCGGCATGCCTCTTTTCTGTCGGTGACGATGATCGGGTAGCGATCGGTAAAGCGCATGGTAGGCCTTTCCTGAAGGTTGGGATTTACCAGCATTAAAGGCAGCTGATCCGCCAATGACAAGGGTGTTTTGTCAGGAGTGTTCATGCACCTTCATTCGAATATGGTGATGGGTGGAGATAAACTGGCTGTGGGTTAACACCCTAAAAAGCTTGGAATAAAACGCTGTATCAGGCACCATTTGTGCGGATGGGATATTTGAGGGCGGCAAATGACATTATCTGGGGCAATCCGGAACTATTCGCGTAAGCGCGGTGAAGGCGATAGTGCAAAGGTCGATTTCGTCGAACTGTTCTTCGACCTCGTCTTTGTGTTCGCGATCACCCAGATTTCGCATTTTCTGCTGCATGATCTGAGCCTCAAGGGGCTCGGCGAAAGCACGCTGCTGCTGGCGGCAGTCTGGTGGGTGTGGGTCTATACGGCCTGGGTGACGAACTGGCTCGACCCGACAACGCCGCCCGTCCGGGTCATGCTTTTCGTGCTGATGCTTGCGGGGCTGGTACTATCAACCTCGATACCCACCGCCTTTGCCGGGCGCGGGCTGGTTTTTGCCGTGGCGTTTGTCACGATGCAGCTTGGCCGCTCACTCTTCATGATGTGGGCGATGCGGCACCACAATCGCTCCAACTATATCAACTTTGTCCGTATCTCGATCTGGCTGACCATGTCAGGCATATTCTGGATCACAGGTGGTCTGGCCGAGCCGGAAAACCGGGTATATTTCTGGCTCATTGCCCTGCTGATCGAGATTGCGGGACCGGCGATGGGTTTTCGCACGCCGGGTCTTGGCGCATCGTCCACGACAGACTGGGATGTGGACGGCGACCATATGGCCGAGCGGGCGGCGCTGTTCATCATCATCGCATTAGGCGAATCCATTCTCGTTTCCGGTGCGACGTTCGCCGAGCAGGAATGGACGTTTATTTCGTTTTCGGCCTTCCTGACCACCTTTGTCGCCTCGGTGGCAATGTGGCTGATCTACTTCAATGTCGGGCAGTTGCGCGCCCACCATAAAATCGCTTCGACGGATGATCCGGGCCGCATCGCCCGTGTTGCCTATACCTATATTCATGTGTTGCTGGTGGCGGGTATTATCGTTGTGGCGGTTTCAGATGAGCTGATCTTGGCGCACCCGACCGGCCATTCTGCACCCGCTGTCCTATGGACCTCCATCGGGGGCACGGCGCTCTATCTGATCGGTAATCTGCTGTTCAAGGGCTATGTCGAGGGCAGGCCGCCACTGTCTCACATCGCAGGACTAGTGCTATGCGCGGTTCTGGCGTTTGCAGGTGGTGCGCTTTCTCCGCTGGTGCTTGGCGCTGCCACCAGCCTGATCCTCATCGTCGTGACAATCTGGGAATATATCGGCCGGGTTCAAGAACCGGCCCATCACTAGGGCGGACTAACGGCAGGCCCGATGACCATTTCGCCTTTGCATGAGGTCGAAGTGAAAATGGTCCTTGTGGAAAATGTCGTAGCCGGGTCCAAGCACCGTGGTGAAATAATCGCAGGCGTCGGAACGGACATTGTTGAGCAATCCACGCTGGCGGAAAGCGAAGAAGCCCGGTTTCTGTACCTTGATATCCGTGCCATTGTTCAGGGTGATTTTTGCAATATCCAGCGCATTGCCCTTGGAATGTTCAGACATATTGGCACCGCGCCGGTTGCTCATGGTCCGGCAGGAATAGCTGGATGCCTGATGGATGGTGTTGACGCCGGACAGATAGCGCAGCCGCGTTGAGGGCGACAGATCACCCTTGACCCAGCGGGCAAAGGCCAGCGTCATCTGACAATTCAGGGTTGCACTCGGTTTCAACCGGATTTGCCCGCTGGCAAAGCCGCTGACGTTGAGCGGATTGTCGATGCGGCATACACCGCCATCATTGATAGGCGCACTCTCCTGAAAGACGACACCAAGCTGTTTGAGCTGTGTTCGGCAGGCGGCTTCACTAGCGGGCATTCCATAACGGCTCTCGCTGCGCGCAATAGGATCGCGAAGATTGCCGCCCGCATAGCCATAATTCTGTTGATTGCTTGCCACCGCGTGGTTTTCCTCCGTCATAACGGGCTGTTCGGCTGCAAGATTCTGTTCGGCGGGAGGGCTTTGCTCGTTTGCCGCGGGCTGATCTACCTCATTGTTTGCAATGCGGCTTTCTTCACCAGCCAGAGAATTATCAGCAATGGACGTATCGGTGGTTGTGTCCGCGGGCGGAGCCTCGGCGATATAGGTGTCGCTTTCTATTGTGCTGGAGCCATGGCCGACATTGGCTTGCGGACGCCTGACATCGCCCATGCCGCAGGCGCTGAGCGCGGTTGCCGTGCACAGGACAAAGACGGTCGAAAGGCGCCGCAAGGGTACGGCGGACGACAACGCAAAACTCATGTCACCACATCCTTTTCGCCTGAAACCAAGCGTTGATGCGATAAAATAAAGCCAAAATGTAAAGGAAAGGTCAGCGCTCGGATTAACCTATGTGGTGATTCCGAGGCGTTTTTTTACGCTGCATCCGTACGGTTACGGAGTGCCGGTACGAGTTCGACCGTTATCATGGCGATGAATATCAGCGCACAACCGATCATGCCGTGGAATGTCAGGCGCTCGCCAAGAAGAAGAGCGCCGAAAAGTGCCGCAAACAGGGCTTCGGAGGAAAGCATGATCGCCGCCTGTGGCGCACTGGTATAGCGCTGTCCCACTGCCTGCAGGGTAAAGGCAATGCCGCAGGAGAACACGCCGCCGAAGAGAATGGCGGGCCATGACAGCATGATGGATGGCAGGTTGAACGGCTCGGTGAACAGGCCAATCGTGATGCCGAACACAGCGCAGGTAAGAAACTGCACGAGGGAAAGCATGAAGGGCCGGCCGTTTTCATGGGCAAGACGATTGATAAAGATGATCTGGAGCGCCCAGAAGGCGGCACACAGGATTGTCAGCCAGTCACCGGTCGTCAGATTGCCCAACTGCCCGCCGGATAGCAGATAAATGCCGCCAAGCGCTGTCAGGGCGCAGGGCCATACAATAGGGCTCGGCCAATTCCAGAACAGCATGACACCGAAAATGGGCACCATCACCACATAAAGGCCGGTCAGAAAGCCTGAATTGGTGACAGTTGTCGTGGCAAGGCCGATTTGCTGCAGAACGGACCCGACTGATAGAAACAATCCGATAAAGATGAACCCGCCATAGTCTTTGAGGGCGAGACGCTGTTTGGCTTGCCGTGCTTCGTGGATTGCCAGCGGCGCGACCGTGAGGCTCGCCAGACCAAAGCGCAATCCGATGAACAGAAAGGCGCCAACATTGCCGACGGCGCTGGCCTGCGCAACAAATCCGAGGCCCCAGATGGCGCCTGCGAAAAGCAGCAACAGATTGGCACGGCCTTGCGTCATGATGAACCCACAGAAAATGTGCGGTCATCCCAAGGATTTGAGCCCGCGCCTTGCTCTACCGGTTGTCGTGGGCGACTTCAAGAGCACTCACCACTAGCCGCGTGTCAGCCGGATGATCTTACCATTGGCCTCGTCGGTTAACAGATAGACCGAGCCATCAGGCGCCACCCTGACATCGCGAATGCCGCCGAACGCGCCGTCGAACATCCGCTCCTCGCCGGTAAATGCCCCCTTATCGTCCCTGTCCAAACGCGATAGCAGCTCGAATTTGAGCGATCCGACCAGAAGGTCGCCTTGCCATTCCGGGAACATCGATCCCTGATAGATTGCCAATCCTGACGGAGCGATGGACGGGTCCCAATAATAGAGCGGCTGTTCATAGCCTGCGGCGCTGGTGCCCTTGCCGATCTTGGCTCCGGAATAATGTTTGCCGTAGGAAATGACCGGCCAGCCATAATTCCTGCCGGGCTTTGGCTGGTTGACCTCGTCACCGCCCATTGCGCCATGTTCGACAGTCAGCAGTGATTTTGTCAGCGGGTCCCACGCCGCACCTTGCGGATTGCGGTGTCCTTTCGACCAGAGTTYCGGAAGCCCTTCCTTGCCATCGGCGAATGGATTGTCTGATGGAATAGAACCATCGGCATTGATCCGCAGCACTGAACCTGCCTGATCCCTGAAATCCTGCGCGCGATTCTGCTCGCCGCGCTCGCCCATGGTCACAAACAGCTTGCCATCGGGTGCAATGACGATCCGTGAGCCGAAGTGCTGGCCTTTCGTCGTCTTCTTGTTCATCGAGACGAGGATTTTGATATTCTCAAGCCTGTTGCTGTTTTCGCCGCGTATGAGCTTGGCGCTCGCCAGCGCTGTGCCAGCACCGCCTTTGCCGGGTTCAGAAAATGTGAAGTAAATCGTACCGCTCGTGGAAAAGTTCGGCGCGAGCGTCACGTCAAGCAGCCCGCCCTGACCGGCAGCGACGACCTCGGGAACATTGGCAACCGGTTGCGATGTCCGGCCATTCCTGACGATCCGCAGGCTCCCGGTTCGCTCCGTCACGAGCAGCGCGCCGTCGGGCAGAAACGCAAGTCCCCACGGGTGCTCCAGTCCCTCAGCGACTGTTTCGGTGGTGATATCAACCTTTTCGGTTTTGAAATTGGCAGCGGAAAGCGGCAGGGTGGTGCAAAGCAGAAATGTGAACCCAACGGCCAATATGCTCTTTCGATTCAGCACTGCGTCCTCCCTGTTTTGTCCCATCTTGTCGAAAGCAGTGTGAAGTATTGTGCCGCCCCGGTCTTTTCACACTCAATCACACTCGCGTGACCGTTGTGGTTCGCACTTCAAACAGGGGAATCCGCGACATTTTCTACTTTCTGCGTGAAATCGCCGGAAAGAATGCTATATTAAACGACTGATGACTGAACGGTTCCGAAGTCTTGAGCTTCGGTGACCGTTTTCTTTTTGTGTCGCGCGGCCCCGGCGGCGCGCATTTGACACTGACTGCGAAAGGAGAGGGCATGGAAAAGGTCCCGATGACTCAAGGCGGATTTGACAAGCTCAAGGAAGAGTTGCGCTGGCGCCAGCAAGAAGAGCGGCCCCGTATCATTCTGGCCATTTCGGAAGCGCGCGCCCATGGCGACCTTTCGGAAAATGCCGAGTATCATGCCGCCAAGGAAGCCCAAAGCCACAATGAAGGCCGCGTTGGCGAGCTTGAAGGCTATATCGGGCATGCCGAGATCATCGATATCTCGAAATTGTCAGGCGACAAGATCAAGTTTGGCGCCACCGTGCAGCTGATCGACGAAGATACGGAAGACAAGAAGATCTACCAGATCGTCGGCGATCAGGAAGCTGATCCGAAAGCCGGACGCATTTCCATTTCCTCGCCCATCGCCCGCGCCCTGATCGGCAAAAGCGAAGGCGACACGATCGAGGTCAATGCACCGGGCGGTGCCCGTTCCTATGAAATCGTCGGATTCAAGTTCGCCTGATATCGTGCCGGAACCAGTAGATAACGTTGAGGTGATCGCCCCGAATTTCAAGCGCAAGCTTTCCGGGGTCACCTCGACTATCGTGCAGCTTATTCCGCTGCAAAGGGCAAACGGTCTCGATATCGTTGCCATGGGGCCGGGGCTTCCCGACACTTTGCCAAAGATCGGGTGGCGTGCGCTGCCCGGACTGTGGTTCAAGCCCAAGACCCGTCCTTTTCGAATCTGGCATGCGCGCCGCAACAATGAAATGATTGCGGGTATCTTCCTGCGCCATGTGCTGCGCATGAAGCTGCGCCTGCTGTTTACCTCAGCCGCGCAGCGCGATCACAAGCCTTTCACCAAATGGCTGATCCGGCGGATGAATGCCGTGATCGCCACCAGCGCCAAGTCGGGCAGCTTTCTCAAAGTGTCGCATACGGTCATCATGCACGGCGTGGATACCGAGATGTTCCATCCGCCTGTGACGAATGAAGACGCATTTGCCTCCTCGGGTTTGCCGGGCAAATATCTCGTTGGCTGTTCCGGGCGTATCCGGCATTCCAAGGGGACTGATCTTTTCGTTGACGCGATGATCAATCTGTTGCCGCGCTACCCTGAGTGGACAGCTGTGATGACCGGGCGGACAACTGCCGAGCATAAGGGCTTCGAACAGGCCCTGCGCGAGAAGATTGCCAAAGCCGGATTGCCGGATCGTTTGGTTTTTCTGGGCGAAGTACCTGACGTAAAGCTCTGGTACCGCCGCATGACGCTCTATGTCGCGCCCTCGCGCAATGAAGGCTTTGGCCTGACGCCGCTTGAAGCCATGGCCTCGCAAACGGCTGTTGTCACCAGCGATGCGGGTGCCTATGCGGAAATGGTCGACCGCGCCTCGGGTATGGTGGTTCCGGCTGGCGATGGCCTGGCGCTGGAACAGGCAATTGAGCGCTATCTGGCCGATCCGCATAAATGCGAAGAAGCGGGCAAATCAGGTCTTGAGCATGTCAGGGAGAATTTTCCCTTGCAGAACGAGGCAGCCAAAATTCTCACTGTGTATGAGCGGTTGTTCGGCAGCAACAGCAGGGCCGGATGATGAAAGTCGCGGCTTTCATCATCCATCTGAAGCGCGCCGAAAAACGTGGTGAGCATGTCCACGCACTGATGCAGCGGCTGCCGATCAAATCAGAAATTATCGACGCTGTTGACGCGCAGCAGCTTGGGAAGAGTGATATTGCGGCGGTTTACAGCCGGAAATCGCTGCATTTCCCTGTTTATCCCTTCGACTTGCGTATCACCGAGATTGCCTGTTTCCTCTCGCACCGAAAGGCGTGGCAGGCGATTGTCGACGATAATCTTGATGCCGGTCTGGTCATTGAGGATGATGTCGATATCGATGCGGGTTTCGCGGAACAGTTGAAGCTGGCTGTCGAGACAATCAAGCCTGCGGACTATATCCGGTTTCCCCGTTGGCCACGGGGTGAGGTGGGCGATGAGGTTGTCCGTGCGGGCGATATGTCCATCATGCAGCCTAAACTGCCGGGTTTGGGTATGCAGATGCAACTGATTGGTCGTGAGGCGGCGATTGCCTTGCTTGCGGCGACGGAGCGGTTCGACCGACCTGTGGACACCACGCTGCAAATGCGCTGGTTGCATCCGGTGCGGGTGCTTTCGGCGCGGCCCATCACCATTCGCGAGATTGATTTCAATCTCGGCGGCACGGTTGTTCAGGGAAAGAAGACGCTTTCGGACAAGCTGAAGCGCGAGGTGCTCCGGCCCTATTACCGGGTTCTCTTGTTTCTCTATTCAAAGATCAGGCGTTAGAGCACCATCAGCGGTTCGTTCTTGACCGAACGGATTGTCAGCGAGGTGCGCACCGAATCCACATTGGGCGTTGCCGTCAGGTCTTCGATAACGAAATTCTGGAAGATGCTGATATCGCTGGCCACGCAATGCAGCAGGAAGTCGGATTCCCCTGATACCATCCATGCGCGGCGGACAATCGTCCAGCCTTTGGTCTTTTCAGCAAAACTTTTCAGGTCGGCATCGGACTGCCGGTGCAGCCGGATCATGCAGAATGCCACAATATCCTGACCAAGGATGGAGCCATTCAGAATGGCTCTATAGCCCTGAATAATCCCGCTTTCCTCCAGTTTGCGCACGCGGCGCAGACAGGGCGGCGCCGATATGCCGACGCGTTCGGCAAGCTCCACATTGGTGATGCGGCCATTATCCTGAAGCTGTTTCAGGATTTTCCAGTCGATCTCGTCCAAGTCCGCCTTCAAAGGCATGGTCTGATTATATCCCTGTCAAAAAGGCGCTTGCGGTAAGCACCATAGGCGATTCCTGTCGCTGTGTAATGCATCCGCATCCAGTTACAAACAGGTTCGGTACATAGCATGGACCTATCTGCTCCAGAAGCGGCGTGTAAACAGAATAACGATGGTGATGATTTCAAGCCGTCCGGCCAGCATCAGATAGCTGAGAACAAGCAGGGAAGGATCGCCAAGCGTCGAGAAATTGCCAACGGGACCGATTGTATCGCCAAAACCGGGGCCTACATTGGAAAGCGCCGTGAGGGCGCCGGTGATTGATGTGCCCAGATCATTGCCAAGCATGGCAAGAGCCGTGGCGCCAATAACCAATGATGCCATATAGAGAAAAATGAACAGCAGCGCCGATTGGGCGACTTCCTGACTGATTTCCGATCGGCCATAACGCATTTTGACAATGGCATTGGGCATGATCAGCCGCGTCAGGCTGGCGGAGGCGAGCTGCCAGAGAATAATCAGACGATTAAGCTTGATGCCGCCCGAGGTGGACCCGGCGCAGCCGCCAATGAATGTGACGATGAAGAAGATGCCGAGCGCTTCCGATCCCCAGCGCGTGTAATCCTCAGTGGCAAAACCCGTGGTGGAAATGACGGATACAAGGTTGAAGGATGCGGCAATCAGCGCGTCACCAAAGCCGATACCGGTTTCGAGCGTGAGACCCACGGCCAGAAAGAAGCTTAGGCCGATCACGATGATGAAGAACAGTGTCACCTGAGGATCGGCCAGTGAAGTCAGGCGCTGCGGCATCACGGCCTTGATATAGAGCACGAACGGCAGGGCCCCGAGCACCATGAACACGGTGGCAATAACGAGGATCGCCCGATTATGGGCGTAAAAACCGAGGGATGAGTCATGGGTAGAAAAGCCGGCAGTCGCAACCGTCGTCATGCCGTGATTAACCGCATCGAACATGCCCATGCCGGCGGCGAAATAGAGGATGGTGCACAGCACCGTCATGCTGACATAGGCAATGATAATACCTGTGGCGATCTGATGGATACGCGGCAGGATTTTCTCTGATTTATCCGAGGATTCCATGTGAAGCAGCTGAATGCCGCCGACGCGTAGCGATGGCAGAAGCAAGAGCCCCAAGCCAACGAACCCGAAACCACCAAACCAGCACAGCAGCGAGCGCCAGAGCAGGATGCCGCGCGGCATTGCATCTAATCCCGTCAGCACCGTCGCTCCTGTTGACGTGATGCCGGACATGGATTCGAAGAATGCCTTGGCAAAACTGATCGGCAGGGTGGAAAAGTACAGGGGCAGGGAGCCAAGCACAGCGGCCGTCAGCCACACAGCAACGATCAGCAGAAAGCCAAGGCGAGGGGTGAAGCGTATCTCGGGGTTGTTTGTGGCAAGTGCAATCAGACCGCAGAGAACGCCGGTGAAAATGGCCGATTGAACAAAAGCGATCCAGTCCCGATTGCCGATATGCAGATCAACAGCGGCCGGAATCAGCATGGCTGCGGCCATGACCAAGCCAAATCGCGCGCAAATATTGATGATGGTACGAAAAATGAGCGGACCTCAGGCTGGCGAGATGGACATGAGAATGTTTCATAACCGGTTCTGACAGGTGTCACAATGCGCCAGAAATAGCAAAACACCACGTACAAGCTGTGGCTAACCCGGCTATATCAAGCTCAGACCTTGCAACGGAGGGGGCTGACCCACTACCTTATGGCATTGGAAATGATGAAAACTCTGCTCCGAACCCTTTCTGGCTGAACATCTGTTGTTATAGGTCTTGATATGTCACAGCGCCACGTGCCCGTCCTCATTATCGGTTCCGGTCCTGCCGGTTATACCGCAGCTATCTATGCGGCTCGCGCCAATCTGAAACCTGTGATCGTCGCCGGTCTGCAACAGGGTGGTCAGCTGATGATCACCACGGATGTGGAAAACTATCCGGGCTATGCCGATCCGGTGCAGGGGCCATGGATGATGGACCAGATGCGCATTCAGGCGGAGCATGTGGGCGCCGAGATCATTCACGACATCATTACGGAAGTGGACATTTCCGTTCGCCCGTTCCGCCTCGTCGGCGACGGCGGCACGCAATACACCTGCGATGCGCTGATTATCGCAACAGGCGCGCAGGCAAAATGGCTGGGTATTCCCACCGAACAGACATTTATGGGCTTTGGCGTTTCCGCCTGCGCCACCTGCGATGGTTTCTTCTATCGCAACAAGGACGTGGTTGTGGTTGGCGGCGGTAATACCGCTGTCGAAGAAGCGCTTTATCTTGCCAATCTGGCAAAGGCCGTCACGGTCGTGCATCGCCGCGACCATTTCCGTGCGGAAAAAATTCTGCAGGATCGTTTGTTTGCTCGTGAAAATGTCAAAGTCGTCTGGGACAACGTGATTGACGAGATTACGGGTACGGAGGCAAAGCCGCCTATGGCAGCATCGGTTTCCGGCGTTCGCCTGAAGAATATCAAAACGGGCGAGACGACGGATGTTGCAACGCATGGCGTGTTTGTTGCCATCGGGCATGCGCCAGCGGTGGAACTGTTCAAGGGGAAACTCAAACATAAGCCGAATGGCTATCTGTGGACCGCTGCGGATTCGACAGCAACCGATGTTCCCGGCGTTTTTGCTGCCGGTGACGTCACAGACGATATTTATCGTCAGGCTGTGACGGCGGCCGGAATGGGCTGCATGGCGGCGCTTGAGGCTGAACGTTGGCTGACGGCACAGGAACCGGTGCGTCAGGCTGCCGAATAGGGGTTGAAATAATGGAGCCGGTTTCGATGTGCGAAACCGGAACGGGGGAGAGACTGCGCCATGTCGCTTGACTGGGACAAGTTGCGAATATTTCATGCTGCGGCGGAAGCGGGGTCCTTCACCCACGCTGCCGAGACGCTGCATCTGTCGCAATCAGCCATTTCCCGTCAGGTAAGCGCCCTGGAGCAGGATGTCGGCGTTCCCCTGTTTCACCGGCACGCCCGCGGGCTGATCCTGACCGAGCAGGGCGAGGTGCTTTACCGCACGGCACATGAAGTGCTGATGAAGCTGGAAAACGTCCGCTCTCGCCTCACCGAAAGCAAGGACCGGCCATCGGGCAAGCTGCGGGTGACGACCACCGTGGGCCTCGGCTCCGGCTGGCTGATCGAGCGTGTGCAGGAATTCATCGAACTCTACCCGGAAGTGCAGTTGCAGTTGTTGCTCGACAATGAAGAGCTTGATCTGACGATGCGCCATGCAGATTGTGCGATCCGTCTGCGCCAGCCGCAACAGCCTGACCTGATCCAGCGGCGACTGTTCACGGTGCATATGCACGTCTATGCCTCGCCGGGCTATATTGCCAAATATGGCAAGATTGAAAACATCGACGAGATCGACTCCCATCGCATTGTCAGCTTTGGCGAACCGGCACCGTCATACCTGACCAATCTCAACTGGCTTGAGGTGATCGGTCGCTCCGACGGCAATCTGCGGCCCGCTGTGCTGCAGATCAACAACCTCCTGTCGATCAAGCGCGCCATCCAGAAAGGCGTCGGTCTTGGGGTGCTGCCTGATTATATGGTCGAGAAGGATTCGACCCTCGTGCGCCTGTTGCCGGAGATGGAAATGCCATCCTTCGATACGTTCTTCTGCTACCCCGAGGGAATCAAGAACGCCGCCAAATTGCACGTATTCAGAGATTTTCTTTTCTCGAAGGCGCGTACCTGGTCGTATTGATCGAGGTTTTCAGCATTTTGGTGGAAAAATATTCTTTCTAAAACGCGATCATTTGGAGCATAACGTTGCCCGTTTGATCAGGTAAAGCACATCATCATTTCAAAAATGCCGATAAATTGTCGATATGCATTTTGTGCATGGGTGCAATGCACAATTGGGGGATTGCAAGAAACGGTTAATAGGCCCATATCCACATCACTTGCCGATGCGTCTCCTCCTCCCATTGCGCATCCGCAAGTGTTCCCCTCTGGAGGTTTTGCCAGAAATGGCATCCTTCAAAACTTAAGGCCGGGCAATTGTCCGGCCTCTTTTCTTTCTGGGGTCTGTTTTCACAAATCAGCGATAGAGCGTTTCGACTTCCAGTCCCGTGTAGAGCGATGCGACCTGATCGCCATAGCCATTGAACAGCAGCGTCGGCACACTTTCACCCGTATGCAGCACGCGCTCATGCGCCTGGCTCCAGCGTGGATGCGCAACAGCCGGATTAACGTTGGCCCAGAAGCCATATTCGTTCGATGCCAGCTCTTCCCAGAAGCTCACCGGTTGCTTGTCCGTGAAAGTGATCTTGCGGATCGATTTGATCGACTTGAAGCCATATTTCCACGGCAAAGCAAGCCGGATCGGGGCGCCGAACTGGTTGAGCAGCGGTTTGCCATAGGCTCCCGTGACCATGAAGGCGAGGTCGTTGGCGGCTTCTGCCATGGTAACGCCCTCCACATAAGGCCATGTGTAGAGAAAGCCGTTCTGGCCGCTGGCCATGGATGGATCGTTGAAGGTCTCGAACCTGAGATATTTGGCTGTGCCAAGCGGCTTTGCCAGTTCAACCAGCTTGGACAGGGAAAAGCCGGTCCATGGAATGGTCATCGACCATGCTTCGACACAACGATGCCGGTAAAGGCGCTCTTCCAGCGGGATTTTTGCTTCAAGGTCAGCGAAGTCAATCGTAAAAGGCTTTTCCACCATGCCGTCGATTTCAATCGCCCATGGATTGGTAATCAGGCTTTGCGCTTCCGTGTAAACGCCCTTGTCGGAACCGAATTCATAAAAATTATTGTATTTCGCGTTGATTTCTTCCGGTGTCAGACTGCGATCAAGCTTGTAGGCGTCATTGCGTTTGGCCGGATAAAGCGCCGGGTTGCCAGCGGGTTTGCGTTCGCCTTCCGCGCGCGCCATCTTCGGCGAAGCTGCGAGAGCCACGGTTGCCAGCGCACCAAGCCCCCACGCCTGAAGAATTGCCCGCCGGTTCATGAATGCAGCTTCCGGGGTTGCCAGGGTTTCGGCTATTGCCCAGACGGGCTTGCGGTGGATTGCGACCATGACTGCTCTTTCATTCCTGCGGGGGTTGCCCGTGAAAATATGCCATTTCCCCGTGCTGATGCTTCACACAAAGCTGTGAAGCCGACATGCCAAAGAAAAAGGGGCCATGAAGGCCCCTCATCATGTCGAACAGGATTGCCAGATCAGCGCAGGCTGGCGCAGAAGCGCTGGATACGCTTGCCGGCTTCCTCAAGCTTGGCATCCGATGTGGCATAGGAAATGCGCAGGTTCGGTCCAAGGCCAAAGGCTGAGCCATGCACGGCGGCAACAGCTTCGCTCGACAGCAATTCACTGACGAAATCCTCGTCCGTTTCAATCACTTTGCCTGATGGGGCCGTCTTGCCGATGGCTGCCGCGCAGGACGGATAGACGTAGAATGCGCCTTCCGGCTTGGGGCATTCCAGCAGCGGCGCCTGATTGAGCATCGAAACGATGAGATCGCGGCGACCTTCGAAGGCTTTCTTGAAGATGGGCAGATGTTCCTGCGTTCCGTCGAGAGCTTCCACGGCGGCCCACTGCGAGATCGCGCTGGTGCCAGATGTCTGCTGGCCCTGCACCATATCCATGGCGTTGATCAGCGCCTGCGGACCCGCCGCATAGCCGATGCGCCAGCCGGTCATGGCATAGGCTTTCGACACGCCGTTCATGGTCAGCGTACGGTCATAAAGGCTTGGCTCGACCTGCGCCGGGGTGACGAATTTGAAGTCGCCATAGGTCAGGTGCTCATACATGTCGTCGGTCAGAACCCAGACATGCGGATGACGCACGAGAACGTCGGTGATCTTCTTGAGTTCATCCCAGCTGTAAGCGGCGCCCGAAGGGTTGGATGGCGAATTCAGAATGACCCATTTGGTCTTTGGTGTGATCGCCCGTTCCAGATCTTCCGGCTGCAGCTTGAATTCATTCTTCTGGAGGGCTGAAACGATAACCGGTGTGCCACCGCACAGCGCAACCATTTCCGGATAGCTGACCCAGTAGGGCGCAACGCAGATAACCTCATCGCCGGGGTTCAGCGTGGCGAGCAGCGCGTTATAGATGACATGCTTGCCGCCGGTTGAAACAATGGTCTGGCTTGGCTTGTATTCCAGCTCATTCTCACGCTTGAATTTGCGGGCAATGGCTTCGCGCAGCGGCACAATGCCGGATACCGGTGTATACTTGGTTTCGCCGCGACGGATGGCGGCAATGGCGGCTTCCTTGATATTTTCAGGCGTATCAAAATCCGGCTCGCCCACGGAGAGCGAAATCACATCCCGGCCCTCGGCTTTCAGATCACGTGCTTTCTGGGTGATCGCAATCGTTGCGGAAACCTTCACACGGGAAAGGGCGTCGGCGAGGAATGCCATGGTATCGTTCTCCTGAGGTGTTTGATAATTGGAAGCCGGTTTGCGCGTCTGCTATGTCGCAATGGCCGCGGAATCGCAAGCAAAAGCATACATTGAAGGCTTCACATCGCGCTGTTTCTATGCAGGGTGTGACATGAAACGTTCAAAGCATCACGTATGTTTGCAAGATGCTTCACATATACAGATACATCAGGACACCAGCGGCTACGGTCGGCCGCCACAGGAGACCAATCATGCCTATACTTTATTCGCAGATGACTTCCGGAAATTGCTACAAGCCGCGCCTGTTGATGGCCAAGCTTGGTCTGCCGTTTGAGCATGTGGCCATTTCGTCCATCGACGGGTCGACGCGACAACCTGCATTCACCGCCAAGAACCCCAATGGCAAGGTGCCACTGCTTGAGCTTGATGATGGCCGGTTTCTGGCGGAGTCGAATGCGATCCTGCTTTATCTGGCCGAGGGCACCCGCTTCATCCCGGAAGATTCCTATGCGCGCGCCCTGATGTATCAATGGCTGTTCTTCGAGCAATATACGCATGAGCCCAATATTGCCGTGCGGCGGGCTTTGCTTGTCTATCCCGAGCGGGCGAAAGATGCGACGCCGGAGCGGCTGGCGGCAACGCTGGAGGGCGGAAACAAGGCATTGCTGGTCATGGAACAGCAATTGCAGAAGACCCCCTATTTTGCCGGTGATGCCATCAGCATCGCTGATATCGCGCTTTATGCCTATACCCATGAGGCAAGCTTGGGTGGCTATGATCTGTCTGCCTATCCGTCTGTGGCCAAATGGCTGAGCCGTGTTGCTGGCGATGAGGGGCATGTGCCTATCGGCTGGCTGCCCGACGCATCAGGCGGCTGATTTGATTTCGCCATCTGCTCCGGTCATCCCGGGCAGGCGGGAGGCAAGCGCATCGATCAGCACGCGCAGCCGCGCGGGCATGAACGGTGCCTTCGGCCAGACGGCAAACGTGTCAAAAACCAGCGGCTCGATGTCGGGCAGTACCCGGACAAGCGTCCCGCTATGCACTCGTTCACGAATGAGCCAGCAGGGCAGCCACGCCAGCCCCATGCCCGCGACGGCCATATCCGCAGCAGCCTCCAGATCATCGAGGATCAAGCGGCTGCGGGCAGGGGCGGTGTAGGTGCCGCCTTTTCCGTTGGGGAAAACCCAAGACCGTGTATTGCCGTCGCGGCCATAAACAATGGAGTCATGCTCCGCAATATCCTCGATATTTCGTGGTGTTCCACGCGCAGCCAAATAGGCGGGAGCGGCACATATCGTCATACGCTGACGCGCAATCCGGCGTGCTGTGAGAACGGCACTATCAGGCAGTGCAGAATTGCGAACGACGAGATCATAGCTCTCATCGATCAGGTCAACAGGCCGATCGGTGAAGGAAACATCAAAACGCAGCTCGCTGTACTGGCGGGCGATATCCGCGATAACGGGAGCCACGCAGCGTCGGCCAAAAATCACGGGAACGCTGAGGCGCAGGCGGCCCGCCGGTTGCTCCTTGTCCGACGTCATGGCGTTTTCGGCAATATCGAGTTCGGCCAATATCCGCACGCAATGCTCGTAAAAAGCGTGGCCATCGCTTGTCAGTTGGAACGCCCGGGTGGTGCGGTGGCAAAGACGAACACCGAGCCGTTCTTCCAGCCGGGCAATGGCCTTTCCGACGGCAGAGCGGGAAAGGTGAAGTTTCTGGGCAGCCGCAGAAAAGCCTCCGGCGTCCACCACCGCGACAAATTCCTGAATACCCGCAAGCCGATCCATTTTATCGCTCCATTGTAGAGTTTCAGGATACAATATTGCACAATATGAGCGCAACTGCATCGCCTATCGATCATATAGTTTGATGTCCTCCACCCGATGAAAGGGTTTAACGAGGAAGAACGATGAGCAAGATAATGAAGCGCTGGGTGCTTGGCGGTGCCGGACGCGAAAACCTCAAATTGATCGAGGCCAACATCCCGGTACCTGGCCCGAGGGAAATCCTTGTGAAAGCGAGCGCTGCCTCGCTTAATTATCGCGACAAGCTGCTGGTCGATCTCGGTTTTGGTTTGCCGATACCACAGACCGAACCGGTCACGCCTCTTTCCGATCTGGCCGGAACCGTTGTGGCTGCCGGGCGTGATGTAACACGGTTCGTTGAAGGTGATCGGATCATCTCGACGTTTCTACCCGATTGGATCGACGGTAACGGTCCGGGGACTGCCCGCGATCCGAATGACCGTGTTCTCGGCGGGCCGTTGCAGGGTGTGCTTGCCGAATATGTTGTCCTGCACGAGGATTGGGCAGTGCGCGCACCGAGCAAGCTTACTGATCTGCAGGCAAGCACGCTGCCTTGTGCTGGCCTGACCGCATGGACGGCGCTGGTCGAGCGCGGCAAGCTGCGGGCAGGGCAGACGGTGGTTGTGATCGGCACCGGCGGTGTGGCGATCTCCGGCATGCAGATTGCATTGATGCACGGCGCCCAAGTCATCGTTGTATCAGGCGATGATAAGAAGCTGGCTTGGGCCAAGGAGCTTGGTGCCCATCACGGCATCAATCGCCAGAATGAGGATTGGGTGGAAGCGGTCTACCGTCTGACCAATGATCATGGTGCGGACCATATATTGGAGACGATCGGCGGCGCACATCTCGACAAATCCCTGCGGGCCGCTGCGGTCTGTGGACGGATATCGCTGATCGGCGTGATTGATGGTTTTGAGATATCGGGTGGTTTCGGCGCCTTTGCCCGCAAACGTCTGATCGTTGAGGGAATTCAGGTCGGGCACCGGCGTTCGCTGGAAGATCTGGTCTGCGCCTTCGATCTGTCCGGCATGACGCCCGTCATTGATGCCGTCTACAAGATGGAAGATTTTGCCGCTGCGCTCGACCATCTGGAGCGTGGCCCCTTTGGCAAGGTCGTTGTCGAGATCGGCTGAAGCCTGAAACCCAATTGATAATATGCAAAAAGGCGGGATTAAAATCCCGCCTTTTCAAATGTGTGCGCTGGAAAATCCGGAGATTTTCGCTTGCGGCGATTAGCCAGCAACGCTGAGGTTGTCTGCGGACGACTTGCCCGAACGACGATCCTGTACGATTTCGTAGTTGATCTTCTGGCCGTCATTGAGGCCGCGCAAACCTGCACGCTCAACAGCAGAGATGTGTACGAAAACGTCTGCACCGCCGGTGTCAGGCTGGATGAAACCAAAGCCTTTAGTGCTGTTGAACCATTTCACTGTTCCCGTAGCCATGGGAAATTCCTTTCAGAGATATAAAACAGGCAACATACAGCTATGCTGCCCAGGGAATCGAACCTATGCAATGGAGTTCATCAGGAAGCGCAACAGGTTGCGCGGGTCGCAAAGTCACTCGACCGATAAATCGATGCGGGATACATAAGACAGAATCGGAGCAGAAACAAGCCGGATTCAAAACCGCACATTGTTGGGGTCACGCTTCTGCCCTTGATTAGGCGAAATTCAGCCTTACTTGCGCTGGGGAAATCCAGCACGTTATCCCGTGCAATTTAACCTTGCTGGCAACCTTTGATGGTAGAGTGGATGTGGCGAATCATGGTCGTCCACGGGGGCTAACTCATGGCGGAAGAGAAACAGAGCAAGACGTCCGCCATCGCTGTTGCCGGCGAAGTGCAGGTGGGACTTCTTTCTCAGCTTCGCGTTATCCTCGACGTTTATTGGATCTCACCCGTCCGCAATCGGCTCATATTGCTGCTGCTGACCCTGTTTGCCATCATCATCATCACATCGGCAGGACAAGTCCGCCTCGTCCAATGGAACGGGCGCTTTCTTGATGCGCTTTCCCATCGGGATTTCCCGGCATTTGTCAATGAGTTGCTGGTGTTTCTGGGTATTGCGATTGTTCTCCTGATCTTGGCCGTGGCGCAGGCGTGGTTCAACCAGATGACGCGCATGAAACTGCGCGAGGGCCTGACCCGCGATCTGATCGGCGAGTGGCTCGTCCCGCGCCGCGCTTTCAAGCTTTCCAATTCCGGGCCTATCGGCGTTAACCCCGACCAGCGTCTGCATGAGGACGCGCGCCACCTGGCTGAAATGTCGACGGATCTTGGTCTTGGCCTGCTGCAGGCATCCATTCTGGTGGCAAGCTTCATTGGCGTGCTCTGGGGGCTTTCCAGCGGCTTTGTCTTCAACGTCTATGGCTACAGTTTTTCCATTCCCGGCTACATGGTTTGGGCCGCAATCCTCTATGCGGGTTCAGCATCGGCAATCAGCTGGTTCGTCGGGCGTAAGCTGATCAAGCTCAATGCTGACCGCTATCAGCGCGAGTCTGACCTGCGTTTTTCGCTGATGCGCGTCAATGAGCATATTGATGCCATTTCGCTCTATCGGGGCGAGCAGGATGAAAAGGTGAGGCTCGGTCTTGATGTCGACAGCCTGATGGGGGCGATCCGCAAACTGGTTTCCGCCTGGACGCAACTTGTGTGGGTTACATCGGGCTATGGCTGGTTCACCAATGTCGCGCCTTATCTGGTGGCCGCACCTGTCTATTTCACCGGCAACTTGTCCTTTGGTGGCATGATCATCGCTGTTGGTTCGTTCAACCAGCTTCAGGCCTCGCTCAAATGGTTCGTCGATAATTTCGGGGCGATTGCCGACTGGCGCGCCACGCTTTTGCGTGTCACATCCTTCCGTCAGGCGGTGCAGTCGATGGACACGCTCAACAGCGTCGAACAGCGGATCAAATTCTCGGAATCGGATAGCAATCAGCTGGTTTTCGATGGATTGAAGATTACTGCGCCACTCGCAACGGTGCGCCTGAAAGAGAAGAAAGCCGTGGTGAAAGAGGGGGAGCGCGTGCTCATCACCAGCGAGCCCGGCATTGACAGGACATTGCTGTTCCGCGCGATTGCCGGTCTGTGGCCATGGGGTGCGGGGAACATCGCCCTACCAAAGGACACCTCAATTCTTTATATGCCGCGTTCGCCCTATTTTCCGCCGGGCAGTCTGCGGGAGGTCATGTCCTATCCGCTCGGCAAAGATGCTTTTCCTGACACGGAGCTTGTCTCTGCCCTGCATGAGCTTGGTCTTGATCGGCTGGAAACCATGCTGGATTTCCGCACGCGCTGGGATCGTGAGCTGAGCGATGACGAGCAGCAGTCTCTGGCCTTCGCCCGGCTGATGCTACACAAGCCGCAATGGGTTGTTATTGACGAGTCGCTTGATGCCATGGAAGCCGAAGCGCATGACCGCGTTCTGGGCGTGCTGCGCGATAAACTCGCCAAGTCAACCGTGGTGCATATCGGGCGCGAAGACAAAACCAACCATGTGTTCTCCAAAGTGCTGCATTTTATCAGCGATCCCAGCGGTCACGGTATGGAAGAAGAGGGCCTGAGCGGGGTTTAGGGCCGTGGTTCACGTGTCCTTCGATACGCCTATAGGTTTGCATGTCTATTGTTCGTGGTTCGTGGTTCGTGGTTCGACAAGCTCACCATGAGGGAGATGGGTGATGCAATACTAATCACCAACGTTGCAAAACTTGGCTCCCTTAGATCCCCCCTCTCCGTCATCCTCGGGCTTGACCCGAGGACCCACAATTTAAAAGCTCCGAGCATCCAATTTCGTTCAATCTCCTTAACCGTGGGTCCTTGGGTCATCCTCGGGTTAAACCCGAGGACTGAGGATGACGGAGAGGGGTGAGGTTGCAGGGAGTTTTATTCTGCAATCTTTACGATTAGCGTTGCATCACCCCTCTCCCTCATGGTGAGCCTGTCGAACCACGAACCACGAACCACGAACCACGAACCACGAACCACGAACCACATCCCACCCATCACAAACCACACCCTCTCCCCACTCACATAAACAGCGGAGCATGCTCTCTCACCCAATGGGTGAAGCTTAGGGGCGGGCGGCCAATCACCTGCTGTACGCTCTTTGTCACCGCACGGCCTTCCACTGGCGGGTTGCTGTTCCATGCCACCACGTAATCAATGACATCCTCGTCAATGCCGAGTTCGCGCATGGACTGCCTTGTATGCTCCTCGCTGACCTCGACATATGTGATGGGCTTGCCCGTGGCGGCGCTGATCGCCCGGATCTTGTCCGGTATGGTCAGGACTTCTGATCCTGTCAGCTTGAGCGTTTTGCGCGAATGCCCGCCGTCACTCAGGATTTTTGCGGCAACTGCAGCGACATCCGCTTCGTGGATCAACGTTTTGGCCATACGGCCATAGGGCTCACGCACCACATTGGCGGATTTGATGCTCTTGATCCAGCCGAGCGTGTTGGACATGAGATCAACAGGCTGCAAAATCGTCCAGTCCACATCGCTTGCCATAACAGCCTTTTCAACGCTGCCGGTGCGGCCATCGCTGAGCACGCTGATGCGCTGCACACCCTCCCAACGCGCCAGTTGCACGATTTCGTCGCCGTTTTCGAGCGGTGTATAATCATCACCGCCAATGGTGATGAGATGAAGCCCTGCAACCCCGGCCAGTGCCCGCTCGAATGTCTCAGGCCTTGTCAGATCGCCTTCGACCACCTCAACGCAGCGGGGTAAATTGGCGCGCTTCGCATCACGGGTGAGCGCCCGGACAAGATAGCCATTTTCCAATAGTGTATTGACGATATGCCGGCCAACATTGCCTGTCGCGCCTGTCACAAGAAATCGTTTTGCCTGAAACAGCCGGAGAAACTGTGCGTCTGTTAGTCTTTCAATGTCGGTCAACATGATTGCTCCTGGATAGGTCGATTCCGATAGGAGCGTGGTTTATAGAACCTCAACTTAAGTTGAGGTCAATCGGTCTGTTGAAGGTCATTTTGTCCAAGCGAGGGTGATGCCTGAAAATAGGCAGAAGCTGATCCGTGGTTGGCTCCAAACTGAAAGAATAGTTTACTCAAAAAACGGAACGAATGGCAGTCGCTCGCGCTTTGCTGTCAGGGGAAGCAGCTTTTCGATGGCTGCTTTGAAGTGCTCAGTTTCTTGATGTTGTTGCCAACCTGCCTCATCGACATAAAGCTCGTAAAGAAAGAAATTGGCCGGGTTGGTTGGCGAGCGATACGGCAAGAAGAGTTTGACGCCGGGTTCAGCCATTGTTGGCGCAACGAGCCCCTTGAGCAGGGCTCCTACAGCCTCTTCTTGGCCTTTCTTGGCTTCAATGCTGATCGCAACAACGAAACCCTCGTTTAGATCGGCGGATGTGTAAAATTGCTTTTTCATTTATTTGCTACCTCGTTATCGCACGAGCTAAGCACGTTATCTCAATGAGATACTTCGGCCCTGATCGAAGTATGAAAGATCGCTTTACACCCTTTTGCGTTTTTCGTTGGAGCGCTGAATATCGATCAAGATTACACCTCTCAATTCTGATACCATTGCAATGTCGAATCTTGACAATCCCATAGGATTTGCAGTATTAAACTATTTGGTTATTTAACCTAAGGGTAATGTAATAAAGATGACGCCTGACCGTCTCAGTGGCATATTGTCTGCTCTCGCCGATCCAACGCGGCGGGCTATTCTGGCGCGACTGTCCGAAGGCGAAACATCTGTGACTGAATTGGCCGAGCCATTCAACATGAGCATGCCAGCGGTTTCAAAACATCTGAAGGTGCTGGAGAAGGCGGGCCTGATCGCGCGCGGGCGCGAAGCTCAATGGCGGCCCTGCCGTCTGGAGGCCGGACCTTTGCGTGAAGTATCCGACTGGCTCGAGCATTACCGGCGGTTCTGGGATCAGAGCCTCGACCGGCTTGAAGATTATCTGCAGACCTTGCAGAAGGGTGATCCCAACGGGACGCCGAACTAACCAATTTCCAAAGCATGAGGGGAGTGAATATGGCCAAGACGGTTGACGATTATATTGCGGGCCTTGGCGGCTGGCAGGCGGAAGCTGTTGTCGCGCTACGCCGCGACATATTGAGTGTCGAGGGCATTACCGAGACCTTCAAATGGGGGCATCCCGTCTATGAGTCCAATGGTCCGGTGTGTCTGTTCAAAGCGCACAAGTCGCATGTGGCGTTTTCCCTGTGGCGCGGTGCGGAAATGAAGTCGCTCGAACCGAAACTGGATGAGAGCGGCAGCTTTCTGATGGCTTCGCTAAAACTTCAGGGACCGGGCGAGATCAAGACAGCTATTGTCCGCAAGCTTGTCACGGCAGGTGTGGCGCTCAATGCGGAAAAGGGCGATCCGACAAAGGAAGCCAAGCGCGACTGAAAAAAGTATCCGGTCACGGCGCGGGCCGTGACCGGATATGGTCTTAGAAATAATCCTGCAGCGGACGCACTTCGAGCGAACCGGCTTTGAGCGCTGCAATGGCTTCCGCCACCGCATCAGCACCCGAAAGGGTGGTGTAATAAGGCACCTTCTGCATCAATGTGGCACGGCGCAGTGATTTGGAGTCCGAGATCGCCTTGGCGCTATCGGTGGTGTTGAACACCAGCTGCACCTGCCGGTTGCGGATGGCGTCCTCGACATGCGGACGTCCCTCCTGAACCTTGTTGATCTTCTGGGCCGCTACGCCGTTTTCCGCGAGGAAACGGGCTGTACCGCCGGTCGCCAGAACCTTGAAGCCCAATTCCGACAGGCGCTTGACCGGTGCAAGAATGCGCTGCTTATCCTCATCACGCACCGACACGAACAATGTGCCGTCACGCGGAAGATCAACACCGGCACCAAGCTGCGCCTTGGCAAAGGCGAGGGCGTAATCGTAATCGAGGCCCATGACTTCACCGGTCGAGCGCATTTCCGGTCCGAGCAGAATGTCGACACCGGGGAAGCGGGCGAACGGGAAGACCGCCTCCTTGACAGCGATGTGCTTGCGCGCGGTGCCTGAGGGCTTGCCGCCGTAATTGGCAAGTGCCTCATCCAGTGTTTCACCGGCCATGATGCGCGCGGCGATCTTGGCGATCGGCTTGCCGATAGTCTTGGCAACAAAAGGCACCGTACGTGACGCACGCGGATTGACCTCAAGCACATAGATTGTGCCGTCCTTGATGGCGTATTGCACGTTCATCAGGCCGACAACATTCAGCGACTTTGCCAGTGCAGCGGTTTCCGCCTCAAGCTGCTCGACGATTTCGGCGGAGAGCGAATGTACAGGCAGCGAGCAGGCGCTGTCACCGGAGTGAATACCAGCTTCCTCGATATGTTCCATGATGCCGCAAATCCAGGTGTCCTTGCCGTCACACAGGCAATCCACATCGACTTCGATGGCTTCGCTCAGGTAACGGTCGAACAGCAGCGGGTTCTTGCCGAGCAGCGTGTTGATCTGGCCCGTCTTGTCATTCGGATATTTTTGCTTGATGTCTTCAGGCACGAGTTCGGGCACCGTGTCGAGCAGATAGCTCTGCAAGGCGCGCTCGTCGTGGATGATCTGCATGGCACGGCCACCCAGAACGTAGGACGGGCGAACGACCAGCGGGAAGCCGAGTTCACCGGCAATGGTGCGCGCCTGTTCGACGGAATAGGCGATGCCATTCTTCGGCTGGGTCAGATCAAGCTTGATCAGCAGCTTCTGGAAGCGGTCGCGGTCTTCGGCGAGATCAATCGCATCGGGTGAGGTGCCGAGGATCGGGATACCGGCCTTTTCAAGCGCATCGGCGAGCTTCAGCGGTGTCTGGCCGCCGAACTGGACGATGACGCCGTGCAATGTGCCCGCTGTCTGTTCGGTGCGCAGGATTTCCAGCACGTCTTCGGCCGTCAGTGGTTCGAAATAGAGCCGGTCCGAGGTGTCATAATCCGTTGAAACCGTTTCCGGATTGCAGTTGATCATGATGGCTTCATAGCCCGCATCGCGTAGCGCAAAGGCCGCATGGCAGCAGCAATAATCGAACTCGATGCCTTGGCCGATCCGGTTGGGGCCGCCGCCGAGAATGACAACCTTCTTGCGGTCCGAAACCTGCGCTTCCGAAGCGACGGCTCCGGCGAAGGGGACTTCATAGGTCGAGTACATATAGGCTGTTGGTGAGGCGAACTCGGCGGCGCAGGTGTCAATGCGCTTGAACACCGGATGCACACCCAGCTTCCGGCGCAGCTTGAACACGTCGTTGGCATCGATCTTGGCAAGGCTGCCGAGGCGGGCATCGGAAAAGCCCATGCCCTTTAGCATACGCAGGTTCTGGGCATCCTGCGGCAGACCGTGCTCACGCACGCGCTCTTCGGTGGCGATGATCTCTGCCATCTGCTCAAGGAACCAGGGATCGATCTTGCAACCCTCATGCACTTCCTCAACGGAAAGGCCCAGGCGCAGCGCCTGTGCGACCATGCGTAGACGGTCGGGTGTAGGCGTGCCGATAGCGGCGCGAATGGCATTGTTGTCACTGCCTTCGCCAAGGCCCGGAATGGCGATTTCATCAAGACCGGTCAGACCGGTTTCAAGGCCGCGCAGCGCCTTTTGCAGCGATTCCTTGAAGGTACGGCCAATGGCCATGACTTCGCCAACGGATTTCATCGCCGTTGTCAGCGTCGGTTCGGCGCCGGGGAATTTTTCAAAGGCAAAGCGCGGAATCTTGGTGACGACGTAATCGATTGAGGGTTCGAACGATGCCGGGGTTGCGCCGCCGGTGATGTCGTTCTCAAGTTCATCCAGCGTGTAGCCGACGGCAAGTTTTGCCGCGATCTTGGCAATCGGGAAGCCGGTTGCCTTGGAAGCCAGCGCCGAGGAGCGCGAGACGCGGGGGTTCATTTCAATGACGATCAGACGGCCATTCTCGGGGTTGACGGCAAACTGCACGTTTGAACCGCCAGTTTCCACGCCGATCTCGCGCAGCACCGCGATCGAGGCGTTGCGCATGATCTGGTATTCCTTGTCCGTCAGGGTCAAGGCTGGCGCAACGGTGATCGAGTCGCCCGTGTGGACGCCCATCGGGTCGATATTCTCGATGGAGCAAATGATGATGCAATTGTCCGCCTTGTCGCGGACGACTTCCATTTCATATTCCTTCCAGCCAAGGACCGATTCTTCAATCAGCACTTCGGTGGTTGGCGATGCATCAAGCCCGCTGCCGATGATCTCGTAAAATTCAGAGCGGTTATAGGCAATGCCGCCGCCGGTGCCGCCCATGGTGAAGGAAGGGCGGATGATGGCGGGCAGGCCGACATGATCAAGCGCCGCACCGGCCATCCCCAGCGCATGGGAGACGTAGCGCTGCTTGCGGTCGCCTTCGCCGAGCTGCCATTCGGTTTCCAGCTTGTCGAGTGCCGCATCAAGTTCATCACCTGAGTATTTGGCTTTGACAACTTCGCGCTGTTCCTTGTGTAGGCGGCGGTCGAGGTTTTTGACATCGGTCGCATTGGCCAGCATGGATTTGGGTGTTTCCAGCCCGATCTTGGCCATGGCCTCGCGGAAAAGCGCGCGGTCTTCGGCCTTGTCGATGGCTTCCGCATTGGCGCCGATCATTTCGACATTGTAGCGTTCAAGCACACCCATGCGGCGCAGCGACAGGGCGGTGTTCAGCGCGGTCTGTCCGCCCATGGTCGGCAGCAGGGCGTCGGGGCGTTCCTTGGCGATGATCTTGGCGACAACCTCAGGAGTGATCGGCTCGATATAGGTCGCATCGGCCAGCTCCGGATCGGTCATGATCGTGGCCGGATTGGAGTTGACGAGGATGACGCGGTAGCCTTCCTCTTTCAGCGCTTTACAGGCCTGCGTGCCTGAATAGTCGAATTCACATGCCTGACCGATGATGATCGGTCCAGCGCCGATGATCAGAATAGATTTGATGTCGGTGCGTTTTGGCATGGCTTCTTCCTATCAACAGCGTATCTGCGCAAAAAACCGCACGGATTTGACCGTACGGGCAGACACAAAATTCCTAATGCGAGGCTAAGGCTGCCTTATAGGCAAAGCGATCGCGTTGCGTAACCCCAAAAACGCACAATTCCATGCTTTTTCGCCGCAGTTTTATCAGGATATTGCGCCTGATGGCCTCTTGTCTCGCTAAGGCCATGGAATGTCTGCTTCAAGCTGCATTATTCAGTCACGAAAATTGATTATGAACTGATTGCAGCCAGCAGTTGAAAATAGCATCGTGCATGGAACAAATATGGGACTATACTGTTGACGTGCAGCATATCGGCCTGTGGGCTGAGGGTTCATCTGGAGGTTGGTAATGCGCTGGCAAGGCGGTAGACAAAGTGACAATGTTGAGGACCGCCGCACCGAGGGTGACGATGGTGGTACTCCCGGAGGAACGGGCGGCGGTGGATTTCGCTTCCCAAGCGGCGGCGGCATGCAGTCAGTGCGCGGCGGCGGTATCTCCGGCATTCTTATTCTCGCGGCTATTTTCCTGTTCCTGAAATTCTGCACCAATATTGATCCGATGCAGATTCTGGTGAATGGCGGGCTCGATCAGCTGGCGCCGGGGCAGAGCCAGACCGAAACGTCGCCGGCTTCCCGCCCTGCGGGTCAGGCCCCTACTGCCCAGGCGAACGACCAGATGACTCAGTTCGTCAAAACGGTTCTGGCCGAGACAGAAGATGTCTGGAGCGGTATTTTCCAGGCTGAAGGCAAGCAGTATCCACCACCCACCATGGTTCTGTTCAATGGACAGGTTCGTTCGGCCTGCGGTTTTGCCAGTGCGGCCTCCGGGCCATTCTATTGCCCTGGTGATAAAAAGCTCTATATCGATCTGAGCTTCTATGACGAGCTGGACAAGAAATTTGGTGCTTCGGGCGATTTCGCTCAGGCCTATGTGCTGGCGCATGAAGTTGGCCATCACGTGCAGAACCTCATTGGTGTTCTGCCGAAGTTCAACCAGATGCGCCAGAACATGAGCGAGGCCGATGCCAACGCCATGTCGGTGCGGGTCGAGCTTCAAGCCGATTGCTTTGCCGGTATCTGGGGGCATTTTACCCAGCAGAAGGGTATTCTCGAAGCGGGTGATCTGGAAGAGGCGCTCAATGCCGCCAAGCAGATCGGCGATGACACCCTGCAGCGCAAGATGCAGGGCTATGTGGTTCCCGAAAGCTTCAACCACGGCACCTCTGCCCAGCGCAGTGCGTGGTTCAAGCGCGGCTTTGACAGCGGTAAACTCGATAGCTGCGATACATTCAGCGGCGGTATCTGAGACCGATCACTCACACAAACAAAAGGCGGCAGAGATGCCGCCTTTTTCTTATTGAAGCACTTCATATTGATCATCCACTTCTCCGTCATCCTCGGGCTTGACCCGAGGACCCACCATTGGAAAAATTACAATTCCAAAACAGAGATATACCAACTAGCCGACCGAGATTACGAAACCCGGTTTGTGCTTTTTGCCTTGGGTCCTCGGGTCAAGCCCGAGGATGACGGGTGGGGTGGGGAGATGAAATGTGCTCCCCTACATCACCCCTCTCCCTCATGGTGAGCTTGTCGAACCACGAACCACGCACTTATCACCATGCAGGATTAAACAGCGTTCTGCTTGGCTGCCGCATCCTGTTCCAGCGCCATGGATACAGCTGCATCGGAATGAATGGTTGTGGAATCAAACACCGGCAGAGCGACATTGTCATCAGTGATGGACAGGCAAATCTCGGTGCAACCGAGGATAACGCAATCGGCTCCGGCTTCCTTGCCGCGCACGATAATCTTTTCCAGTGCCTGGCGGGACTCTGGCTTGACGATACCGCAGCAGAGTTCATCGAAGATCACCGAATGAATTTTCGCGCGATCAATCTCGTTGGGTACCATAACGTCAATGCCGAACTCATCGCGCATGTAATCGGCGTAAAAGCCGTGCTCCATTGAGTAGCGGGTTGCCAGAAGCAGCGGGCGCTTCTTGCCATTGGCAGCCAGCACAAGGCCGGTTTCGCGGCGAATATCGATCAGCGGAATGGTGACGGACTTGGCAACGTCATCAGCAACCAGATGCATGGTGTTGGTGCAGATGAGCACGCAATCGGCGCCCGCAGCTTCAAGGCGCTTGGCGGCATCGGACAGAAGGGCTGCGGCATCATCCCAGCGGTCGCTCTTTTGCAGGGCGACGACTTCGGAGAAATCCAGCGACTGCATGGCGACCTTGGCGGAGGCAAGACCACCCAACCTAATACGGACGGCTTCGTTGATCTGCCGGTAATAAACCGCAGTGCTTTCCCAGCTCATTCCGCCAATCAGGCCAATCGTGCGCATTCTTATTCTCCCATTGAAGTCATTACAGGAATAATAGTTCGGATAGCGCGCGAAAGGTTCGCAAAGTTTGCGAATAAAATCTGTCTTGTCGCAAAAAATAAGCGTATCTATAGTGATACACGCTGAAATTTTGCTTGGGAATTGATATGCTCGATGATCGCGACCGCAAAATCCTTGATTTGCTGCAAGAAGATTCGTCCATAGGGGTGTCTGACATGGCTGACCGGGTCAGCCTATCCGTGTCGGCTTGTTCCCGGCGCATCCAGCGTCTGGAGGATGAGGGCTATATTGCCCGAAGAGTTGTTCTTCTCGACCGGCCCGTTATGGGCCTGCCAACGACAATGTTCGTCATCGTGCGCACCGCCCGCCATTCCGCCGACTGGCTGGAACAGTTCCGCGCTGCCATTATCGATATCCCTGAAATTGTCGAGGTACACCGGATGACCGGCACCATCGACTATATTCTGAAGCTGGTTCTGCCGCGTGTTGAAGCCTATGACGGGATTTACAAGACACTGGTGGAAAAGGTTGAGTTCTTTGACATATCCGCCTCGGTTTCCATGGAGACGCTGAAAGCAACCACGGCTTTGCCAACGCATTATGCGCGGTAGGGTTTGTTGATAAGGGAGTGGTTCGTGGTTCGACAAGCTCACCATGAGGGAGAGGGAGGATGCAACGCTAATCACCAAGGTTGCAGATCACAAAGGCTGCAGAATATAGCTCCCTTGCACCACCCATCTCCCTCATGGTGAGCTTGTCGAACCACGAACCACGAACAACGCAGCGGTGGCGCTCACCCCCCTCTGTCCTGTCGGACTACCGGGGCGAGCCACGGGTCTCGCCCGTCCTTCGGACCCCCCACAAGGGGGGAGATCACATTGACATGAACGCTTTCCCACAAGCGGAAAAGTTTCAGATTTTGCAAAGGCAGTAGTGAAGGCTGATCTCCCCCCTTGTGGGGGAGATGCCCGACAGGGCAAAGGGGGGTGACGGTCGCATCGCACAATCAACTTCAATCATCCCCCTCAAACGGCACCACCTTTCAATAATGTTCACGTATTGTTTCGCTGGCCCAAATCGTTTAAGACCATTTTCCGGGCCTATTTGCTCCGCAATGCCAGTTGAGGGTTTCCGATGATTGATCCCGTTCTTGCCAAGCGTGGGCTGACACTTGTCTTTGTCATGCTTCTTCTTGATGTCATTGGCATTGCGATCATCGTGCCTGTCATGCCTGCCTATCTGGAAGAATTGACGGGGTCCGATGTCAGCCACGCGGCGATTGATGGCGGGTGGTTGCTGTTTGTCTATGCGGCCATGCAATTTGTCTTTGCGCCGCTGATCGGCAATCTGAGTGACCGGTATGGCCGTCGTCCGGTGCTGCTGGCCTCGGTGTTCACCTTCGCCATCGACAACCTGATCTGCGCGCTTGCAACCAGTTTCGGCATCCTCTTTATCGGACGTGTGCTGGCGGGTATCAGTGGCGCGAGCTTCTCCACGGCATCAGCCTATATTGCCGATGTGAGTACGGACGATAATCGCGCCAAGAATTTTGGCCTGCTCGGCATTGCGTTCGGTGTGGGTTTTATTCTCGGCCCGATCATTGGCGGGTTGCTGGGCGAATTTGGTCCGCGCGTGCCCTTCTATGGTGCGGCGCTGATCGCGTTCCTCAATTTCATCGTTGCCTATTTCTTCCTGCCGGAAACGCTTGATGTGAAGAACCGCCGGACGTTCGACTGGAAACGCGCCAACCCGCTCGGCGCCTTGAAGCAGATGCGCGGTCATAAGGGCATTCTGTGGATTGGGCTCGTGTTCTTCATGCTGACGCTTGGCCACATGGCCTATCCGTCCGTCTGGTCGTTTGTCAGCGATTATCGCTATGGCTGGAACCAGCGGGATATTGGCCTGTCGCTGGGTGTCTTCGGCATGGGCGGGGCGCTGGTTATGGTGTTCATCCTGCCGCGGGTTGTGGCGCGGTTTGGTGAGTGGCGCACGGCGGTGATCGGGCTGGTTTTCACGGCGCTGGGTTTCTTCGGTTATGCCGCCGCGTGGCAGGGCTGGATGGTCTATGCGGTGATTGTCGCGACCTGCCTTGAAAGCATTGCCGATCCAGCCATGCGCAGCATTGCTTCTGCCAAGGTTCCGCCTTCCGAGCAGGGCGAATTGCAGGGTGCAATGACCAGCCTCTTCAGCATCACCAATGTGATCGGCCCGCTGATTTTCACCCAGATATTTGCGATTTTCACGGCACCGACGGCACCTTTTGCCTTTGGCGGTGCGCCCTATGTGCTTGGCGGAATTTTTGTTGTCATCGCCGTGGCGGTCTTTGTGCTGCGCGTGGAGAAGCCCGCCATAGCAACACATGAACCGCTGGAACCGGGTGCCTTGGTGTCCGGTGAAGCTTCATAGCAAGCGCTTCTCGATCCTGATCATCGCGCGCTCGAATATGGCTGGATCATTGAGTGCGCGGGCAAGAACCAGCGCGCCCTGAATATTGGCAACCGCTTCCTCGGCAAGATCGATGGCCTGATCCTGTTCATGACCGGCCTTTTGCAATGCCGTGGCAAGGGAGCTTTGCCAGACAGCGAAATAGTCAAGAATAGCGCTGGCAAAACGGTCCCGCACATTATCGAGGGCGAAGGCACCGACAATGCAGACGCGGCACCCCGAGTGGAAATAATCCGACACGGCCCGGCACATCGCGCTGATCGCCGCTTGCGGATCATCCGATTGGCGCAGCGGGCGATAGATGCGCTCTTCAAACCACGCATCAATGTGCTGCAACACAGCCGTTGCCATCTCGTCCTTGCCGCCGGGAAAGAAGTGATAGAGGCTGCCGCGGCCAAGACCGGTCTTTTCGCCAATCACCGAAAGGCTTGCGCCTTCAAAACCGTATTCACGGAAGGTTTCAGCCAGGGCGGGAATGACATCGGCGCGCTCGGCGATTGTTCGTGCCATGTCTCAGAGGCCCAGTTCGGTCAATCCGGGATGATCCGCCGGGCGCGGTCCGGAGCGGTCCCAGAAAAACTTTCGCTCGGATTCCTTGATCGGCAGATCGTTGATGCAGGCAAAGCGCGTTTGCATCAGGCCGTTTGCGTCAAACTCCCAGTTCTCATTGCCATAGGCGCGAAACCAGTTGCCGGAATCATCGTGATATTCATAGGCGAAACGCACGGCGATGCGGTTATCGGTGAAGGCCCAGAGTTCCTTGATCAGACGATAATCCAGTTCACGGTTCCACTTGCGCGCAAGAAATGCGGCGATGGCCTCGCGCCCCTGCACGAATTCGGCGCGGTTGCGCCAATAGCTATCGGCTGTATAGGCCAGCGCCACCCGTTCCGGATTGCGGGTATTCCAGCCATCTTCAGCTGCACGAACTTTCTGGATGGCGGTTTCGCGGGTGAAGGGCGGAAGGGGTGGACGCTGTTCAGACATGGTACGCTCCTGTTAAACGAGTTGTACTGATTGGTAAAGTCTGTATTGATAAGTACAATCGTTGATCGAAGCTGTCAATCGTCGGTTCAGAAATCAGATCTGCTCCTATTTGATTGGTCGTCGCTTTGCGCTATGCAACCTGTCCCACCTGATGCAATGAGGTTTCCCATGTCCGACGCAAAACGTATTTCGCTTAATTCCGAAGGTCTGTCGCTGTCCCGGCTGGTGCTGGGTGCGTGGCGGCTGCTGGATCAGGGTGCAAAACCGACCGCGGCAGAGGTGGCGCGGCTGATTGACGAGGCTGTTGATCTCGGACTGACCAGCATCGATCATGCGGATATTTATGGCAATTACGGCGTTGAGGCGGCTTTCGGTGCAGGTCTTGCCGATTGGAGCGGCAAGCGCCAGTCCATCGAGCTGATCACCAAATGCGATATCATGCTGACCTCATCAGAGCGTCCGCAAAACCGGGTTAAACATTACGATACCAGCGCAGCGCATATCAAAACTTCGGTGGATCGTTCGTTGCAGAACCTCAAGACCGATTATATCGATGTGCTGCTGTTGCATCGTCCCGATCCGCTGATGGATGCGGATGAAACGGCAGCGGGATTGCAGGACGTGGTGAAAGCGGGAAAAGTGCGCGCCGTGGGCGTGTCGAATTTTACCCCGTCGCAGATGGATCTGTTGACCTCGCGCCTGCCATTCCCGCTTGTCACCAACCAGATCGAGATGTCGGTAACCTATACGGCGCCGCTGACCGATGGCAGTCTCGACCATGCCCAGCGGCTGCGCTATTCGCCGATGATCTGGTCACCGCTGGGTGGCGGCAGCCTGTTCACCGGAACAGGTGAGCAGGAACAGCGGGTGCGTGCTGCGCTGAAAGCTGTTGGTGATGAGCTGGGTATTGATGATATCTCGGCGATTGCCATCGCCTGGCTCCTGAAGCATCCGGCGCGACTCATTCCAGTGCTTGGTAGCCTGAAGCGCGATCGTCTGGCAAAGATGGTGTCAGCACTCGATATCAAACTTGAGCGCCAGCAATGGTTTGCCATTCTGAAAGCCAGCACCGGTGAGGATGTGGCTTAGTTCGGTATTCGTCTGGTTGGTGGGTTGGGGGCGTGGTTCGTGGTTCGTGGTTCGACAAGCTCACCATGAGGGAGAGAGGTGCTGCAATGCTAATCGCAAAGATTGCAGAACTTGGCAGCCTTCAACCCACACCCTTCTCCGTCATCCTCAGTCCTCGGGTTTAACCCGAGGATGACCGAGGACCCATGATCGAGAAGCACGAAAATTGCAGTCGTTCCTTCCCCTTTGTCGTGGGTCCTCGGGTCAAGCCCGAGGATGACGGAGAGGGTTGAGGTGTCGAGGACGACGGAGAGGGGTAGGTTGAAGGCTGCCAAGTTCTGCAGTCTTTGCGATTAGCGTTGCATCCCCCATCTCCCTCATGGTGAGCTTGTCGAACCACGAACCACGCCCACGCTCAGTGGGAAAAAGCTAAGCGGTTTAGCTCCGCGATCAGGCAGCCTGATCGCGTTCGGGTAGGGGTTCCAGACCCTGACGGGCGCGGATCAGATTGGCGAACCGGCGGAACAGGTAATGCGAGTCCTGCGGGCCGGGCGATGCCTCAGGGTGATGCTGCACCGAGAAGATCGATTTGCCTGTTACACGCAGGCCGCAATTGCTGCCGTCAAACAGTGATACGTGGGTTTCTTCGACCCCATCGGGCAATGAATCTGCATCCACGGCAAAACCATGGTTCATCGAGACGATTTCCACCTTGCCCGTTGTGTCGTCGCGCACCGGGTGGTTCGCACCGTGATGGCCCTGATGCATTTTCTTGGTATCCCCACCGAGCGCGAGCGCCAGCATCTGGTGACCAAGGCAGATGCCGAAGACGGGAATATCTGTCTTGATCAGTTCCTGAATGGCGGGAACCGCATATTTACCCGTTGCAGCGGGATCGCCGGGACCGTTTGACAGGAAAATACCGTCTGGCTTGTGGGCGAGAACATCATCAGCCGTTGCCGTTGCCGGAACGATGGTGACCTTGGCACCAAGCCCGGCAATGAGGCGCAGGATATTGCGCTTGATGCCGTAATCGATGGCGACCACATGGAAATCAGGTGCCGTCTGCTGGTCAAAACCTTCGTTCCACACCCATGGCTTCTCGGTCCATACCGAGCTTTGGCCTGATGTAACATCCTTGGCGAGATCAAGATCGAGAAGGCCATGCCAGGCGGCGGCGCGTTTGGTCAGGGCAGGGATGTCGAATTTGCCTTCCGGGTCATGGGCGATAACGCCGTTGGGCATGCCCTTTTCGCGGATGAGAACGGTGAGCGCACGGGTATCGACACCGGCAAGCGCAATCACGCCGCGTGCCTTCAACCAATGGTCGAGGTGTTCGGCAGCGCGGTAGCTTGAGGGTGCCGTGATGTCAGCCTTGAAAATGGCGCCGACGGCACCGGCGCGGTTGGCCGGGTGCAGGTCTTCAATGTCTTCCTTGTTGGTGCCGACATTGCCGATGTGCGGGAAGGTGAATGTGACGATCTGGCCCGCATAGGAGGGGTCGGTAAGGATTTCCTCGTAGCCTGTTAGCGCGGTGTTGAAGCAGACTTCCGCCTCGCAGGCGCCGGTTGCACCAAGGCCCTTGCCTTCGATAACCGTTCCGTCGGCCAGAACCAGAACCGCTGTCGGCTTGAATTCTGTCCAGGCTGCAGTTTTTGCCCCTGCGTCTGTGGTTGTCATGCGGCACTCCTGAATATGGGCCTGAATATGGGCCTGAATGTAGACTGGCGTCGTCGTTATTGATTGGGCATTGAAAAATGCCCTTCGGTATTCCATATGACATGGCTGAACGCGGTGGTCGATTGACCTTACCACCGCAGCAACAACCCAAAATGTCTGGCTAGGTCACGGACCTTAAAGAAAACCGCGCTTCCGGTCAATTGCGACACGAAAACTCTTCGTGGATTTCGGTGCTAACCCCACCTGCCACGATGATTGATTTCGCTCGGACCCACCGGTAGTGTGCGCGGAAAAAGGAGAATACGCTATGCTGCGCGATACTATCGCCGGGGCACTGACATCAGCCGTCAAGGCACAGGACAAGCGCCGCGTTTCAACGCTGCGCCTGATCATGGCCGCTATTCAGGATCGGGATATTCTCAATCGTGGATCGGGCAAGGACCCGGTTACTTCAGATGAGATCACTGCGATTCTCGCCAAGATGATCAAGCAGCGCGAAGAATCCGCGAAGCTTTACGAGGAAGGCAACCGCCTTGAACTGGCTGAGCAGGAGCGCAGCGAGATCGAGATCATCAGCGGTTTTCTGCCCAAGCAGCTTGGCGAAGACGATATCCGTCAGGCCTGCACGCAGGTCATCGATGAAATCGGTGCCGGCGGTTTGCGCGACATGGGCAAGTGCATGAATGCGCTGAAGGAAAAATATGCTGGGCAGATGGACTTCACCAAGGCCAGCGGCATTGTGAAGGAAATCCTCCAGTGATTTCTAGGGTTTGACGGTATGCGGGTTGCCGAACCCGACAACGTCGACAGGACTGTCAAACCCTCTCAACGCATGATTGCCAAATGAGCTACCTTGTATATTGGCTTTGTCGGCAAGGTTGGCGGTCATGAGCAATTCCGCACCAACCTCTTTGGCGAGGGCTTGCAGCCGGGCAGCCCGGTTGACAGGCGAGCCGATGATCGTAAATGAGAATCGGCCAGCCGAACCGATATTGCCATGCACGACTTTTCCCAAGTCGATCCCGATACGGGCGCGCAATGATGGTCTGTTGTTTCGTGACGGATCATCATTCAGCATGTCCAGCGCTTTCAGTCCTTCCAGCGCAGCGTTTACTGCCGTGGCACACAAAGCGCCCTCATTGGCAGGATCGGTGATCGGGAAAAACATCACGACACCATCGCCAACATAGCCCGACACCTGCCCACCGGCGCGCGACAGAGGTCTTGTCACCGTTTCGAAGAAAAGATTGAGATTGCTGATGAGCGATTGGGCGTCCAGCATCTCCGTCATATGGGTAAACTCGACCAAATCGCAGAAAAGCACGATGGCGCTGATTTGCTCGACTTCACCCAGACCCACGCGCCCGTCGAGCATGGCAGTCGCAGCATTGCTGCCAAGATAGGTCTGGAGCAGCGTGCGGGCAGCGGCGGCATTTAATCGGGCGCCCAACGCCAGTGCAAAAACGGGCGTCACGAGATGCAGCAGGTCGATATCAGAAGGTTTAAAGCCACCGGGCTCTTGTGTGATGAAAAAGCTCATCACATCATCAAAAAAACCAATCGTGACATCAGGCTCAAGATGGTTCGCGAAGGCAATGGCGTCTGTTCCTCTGCCTTGCAGCACCGATGCAAATCTATCGCTTTCGGCGTTGAGCCGTAGCACCGTTATTTCCTCTTCCAGCATATAAGGGAAAACATGGACAGAAAGGTCAGTCTTTGCGGCATTGGCCGTATGGCTGTGCCATCGCACCCGGTGCAGTTCCACTTCAGGATCAACGACATCGCACGCAATCTCAATGGTTGAGATGTTCACTCCGGCGTTCAATAAATCCGTGCCCAGAACCGTTGTAATCTCGATATCCGTCATTCCGCTAAGCGATGCTTTGACCAGATCCTGACTAATCTGCAGAAAGGACGCGGCGAGATAGTCGGTTTCGTTCGGCTTCATTTTCTCTGTCCTGTTCTACGGGCATGCGAATTTTTATTCAGAATTGCCAGCAATCTTCCAGCAATCTTAATGCATCCAATTCCAAAAATACCACCGTCAACAGAACCCGCCGGTTTGCGTATGTTCAAATAAAAAGAGCATCGCGGTGTGCGATGCTCCTATGTTTGTAAGGCAGATGCAGACGATAGGAACAAGGAGAAGCCGTTTTCAGCAGGGCACTGAAACGGTCGCTTCAAGGTTGGTGGCGCATGTCGCTCGTGCGTTCCGGTACACCATCATTGCAATTATCAGGGCGATGACACCAGCGGCGATGGAAACGCAGAAGCCGTAGCGCGCGCCATAGGCATCAATGACAAGGCCGGAGACTGACGAACCCAATGCCATTCCAATGCCGATACCCGTCATGGCCCAGGTTATGCCTTCGGTGAGTTTTGATGGTGGGACAAGGCGTTCGATCAGGCCCATCGAGATAATGATGGTCGGTGATACGGCCGCACCGGCAAGAAACAATATCACTGCAAGCGCAGGGATATTGGTGACGAAGAGCAGCGGCAGCGTGGTCAGCATTGCCAAAGTGATGGCATATAGAAATTGCGCCTGTAGAGACTGTTTGAATTTGAGCGTACCGAAGACAAGACCAACAATCAGTGAGCCAGCGGCATAGCTGGCCAGAACAATGCTGGCGGCTGCCTTTTGTCCGTGTTCCTCGGCAAAGGCGATAGCTGTCACCTCTGCGGTGCCGAAGATGGCGCCAATCGCGATCAAGGTCAGCACGATCCATTGCAGGCGGCGAAGGCGGATAACCGAAGTGCCTTTGCTTTTATCCTGGGCATGGACAGGCGGTTCCGTTGATCTTTGAGCAATGAACAGAAGTGCGCCAACTGCCAGAAACAGCGTTGCCGCCAGTGGACCGGCTTCCGGGAAAAGCGCAACGCTCAGTCCGATCGAGATGATCGGTCCCAGCATATAAATGATTTCATCGACAACTGATTCCAGCGCAAATGCGGTGTGGAGTTTGGGTGTGTCGCGATAAATCTCTGTCCAGCGCGCCCGGACCATGGCCGATATGCTTGGCATGAAACCGGCCAGAATGGCGAAAAGAAACAGCACCCAATTGGCAGCGCCATAGCGCGCCGACAACATCAGCGCTGTCAGTGCAAGAATGGTGATGATTGTAACAGGGGGAAGAACGCGCCGCTGTCCATACCGATCAATGAACCGCGAGACTTGCGGGGCAATCAGCGCATTGGAAAGGGCGAACGCAGCCGATACAGCGCCCGCCAGCCAATAGGCGCCATGGGTTTGCGAAAGCATCGTAACGATGCCGAGGGTTATCATGGCAACAGGCAGGCGCGCGATCAATCCGGATGCGGAGAAGGCGAAACTTCCGGGGGCTCTGAAAATATCCCGATAAGCATTGGTCATGGCGAACATTCCTTATAAGCGAAGACTCGCATTTACATACGTAGCGTATGTTTATTAGATAGTTGCATACGCAGCGTATGTCAATTAATATACGCTGTGTATGTAAAGGGAATTTGTATGGCTCATAAACCTCGCGCCGAAATGATTGCAGAAACGCGCGCCAAGCTGGTTGCTGCGGCAAGAGGAGCTTTTGGCACGGTGGGTTATGCCGATGCTTCCATGGATGACTTTACATCCGCTGTCGGTCTGACACGCGGTGCACTCTATCATCATTTCGGTGACAAAAAGGGACTGCTTGAAGCGGTTATTGCCGAGATCGATGCGGAGATGGATACGCGCCTGCTCGAAGTCTCCAGCAAATCGGCAAGCAAATGGCAGGGATTTGTCGATGAGTGTACTGCCTATCTGGAAATGGCGCTGGAGCCGGAAATCCAGCGCATCGTCCTGCGCGATGGTCCTTCCGTCCTTGGCGATCCGGCAATCTGGCCCAACCAGAACAAATGCATCCGCTCCATGTCGGCCAGTCTCGAGGGTCTGCATGCGGATGGAATTATCAAACCGGGTGATCCCGAGGCGCTGGCACGCCTGTTGAATGGTGCTCTGCTGCATGCCGCCTCGTGGATTGCCAACTCGCCCGAACCGGAAGCCACCTCACGCCGGGCTGTCGAGGCGATCAAGGAACTGCTGAACAGCTTGCTTGCGGATGGGACAATGGGCAAGCCGGAGTAGCGCGCTGCATTGCCGATTGTGCGTGCGGTTCGCCCTTCGACAAGCTCAGGAAGCTCACCATGAGGCCCTTCGACAGGCTCAGGGTGAGGGGAGCTTTATTCTGCAATCTTTGTGATACGCAAAGTTGGCGATTATCGTTGCATCCACCGCTCTCCCTCATGGTGAGCCTGTCGAACCACGCACCATGTACCCGCGGCGCTCACCCCCCTCTGCCCTGTCGGACATCTCCCCCACAAGGGGGGAGATCACATCGACATGAACGCCTTTGCACAACCGGAAATGTTTCAGATTGTGCAAAGGCAGTACAGACAGCTGATCTCCCCCCTTGTGGGGGAGATGCCCGACAGGGCAGAGGGGGGTGATTGCATCCTCCAACATTGCAGTTTGGGAACATGCTTTCCCCGTTACCACGCCCGCTTTCGCGTCTGGCTATTGAAAGGTGGGAAAGACGGGCGATCCAAAGGAGAACGCGGAAGTCTTGGTATTGGTAGTCTAATCAGTGCGTTCCCCCGGAACTTTCCTGTTTCAACCAAGAAAACTCCCGGATCACCCGTCCCGATGACTGGTTTTACCCTTGTGAGATAAAACCTTTCCATCTGCGGTTGGGTTCTCCCCGCAGGTGAAATCACCGGTCCTTTCCTGACTTCAGAAGGTTTCCGGAGCATTCCCGCCGGAAAGGACACCATCAGAATAAGCGAGGCTGGATGGTGTTGGATAAGTTGGCACGATTTTTTTTGAAAATGGGTGGTTGCAGAACCATTGTCGCGCCCTTCGACAAGCTCAGGATGAGGGAGAGGGAGGATGCAACGCTAATCGCCGACATTTCAGATCACAGATGTTGCAGCGCAAAGGTTGCAGAATATAGCTCCGGACATCTCAATTCTCTCCGTCATCACCTCAACCCACTCCGTCATCCTCGGGCTTGACCCGAGGACCCACGACAAAGGGGGAGGAAGGAACGACTACAATTTTCGTGCTTCTCGATCATGGTCCTCGGGTCAAGCCCGAGGATGACGGAGAGGGGTAGGTTGAAGGCTGCCAAGTTCTGCAATCTCTGCGATCAGCATTGCATCCACCCAAGCCCCTCATGGTTGTTATGTCGAACCACGGAAGCCGTGGCTCGCCCCGGTAGGGGGAGGTGTCCCCAATACAAAGCTGCATCAAGCATCATCTTACCTTCCCTACTTCGGGGGCGGGCAAGATGCTGCATGCAATACTCAATTATTCAGCGCGCGCAGGCGGGTAGTGTTGAGCAGGCCCTGTTCTTCGAGCACCGGATAGGCCATGGCGGCGAGAAGTGAGTTGATCTGCTTCAGATCGCGGATGGTGTCCAGGTGGATCGAGCTGGTTTCCAGACTGCGCAGCGTACCCTCGCGCAACCGGCTGAAATGACGCTGGCTGCTCTGCTTTTCCAGATCGCGCAAGAGATCCTTTTCCAGAACGAGCTGGTGTGCCATTTCGCTGTCACGCGAAACGAGCACGTTGAACGCCATACGTGCATTGGTCAGCACCTTGGCGTGGAAATTGCTGAGTTCGAGCCAGCCCTCATCGGTGAATTTGAGGTTGCGGTCCATCTTTTTCTGCACCAGCGCCAGCATGTTGCGCACAATGATATCGCCGACCTGTTCAAGCTTGACGCAGGCGCCAAGCAGTTCCTGCGCACGGCCAACCTCCTGCGGGGAGAGCGAGCGGGTCGTCAGCTTGGCGAGGTAAAGCTTGATCGCCGCATGTTTGCGGTCAACCTTGTCATCAAGCCCGGATAGTTCGTCAATGCGGGGCTGCTCGGGGTTCTCGTAGAGGCCAATAACCCGCTGCAGCATGATCTCTACAGTCTCGCAAACGCGCACCGTTTCGCGGGTGGCATTGGCAAGTGCAAGATTAGGCATATCCAGCACGCTTTCATCCAATGCACTCATCTCCGCCTGTTCCAGCGACGGAGCCTGCGGGGCAGGGGCGTTGAGTGCGACGATGGCTTTAGTGGCTTTCAGGACAAGACCCGACAGCGGTACACCAGCTAGCAGAATGATGACGTTAAAGAGGATATGGGCGTGGATAATCTGGTCGGTTGGAGCCGAGCCGAGGAAAGCCACGGATGGTTTGAAGGTGAGATATGCGATGAGGATTATCAGCGAACCGGCGCCGCGCATCAAAAGATTGCCCATGGGCACGATACGCGCCTGCGGTGCGGCGTTACGGGTGAGCAGCGGCGCAATGAAGGATGAGCCGAGATTGACGCCGAACACCATGACCACGCCGAGTTCCGGCTCGATCAAGCCGCGCGAGGCGAAGGTGACGAGCAGCAGGATGGCGGCAATGCTGGAATGAAACAGCCATGTCATCAGGGCAGCCAGCATGAAGGCGGTGATCGGATCGGTGTTCAGATAGCTGACGATAACCGGCAGGAGATCGCTGTTGCGCAACGGTTCTGTAGCCTGACCGGTCATCTCAAGCGAAAGCACGAGCAGACCGATGCCGACGAGAATGCGGCCGATCTGGCGCCAGTCGCCGCGTTCGGTCGACATGAAAATGACGGTACCGGCGAGAAGACAGACGGGAACCAGCAGCGTCAGATCAAAACTGAGGATGAGGACCACAAGCGCCGAACCTACCTCGGCACCGCGCACGGCCATGAGGCCAGAAATGCCGCTGACAATGCCAGAGCCCACGAAGGAACCAACGAGCAGGCTGACCGCAGTCGAACTCTGCAGAGCGATGGAAAGCATCGTTCCCCAAAGGACCGCAAGAACCGGATTGTGCAGGACGCCGCGCAGGCTTTGGCGCATACGCTCACCATAGGCGCGCTCGACGCCGGTGCGAACCATGCGGGTCGCCCACAATAAAAGAGCCACTGCACCAGCAAGATGCAATAAAACTGTCGAACCGTTCACTTGAGCCAATCCTGACTAGGTGGAAAAATGCGGTAGACAACCAGACGAATTCTAGTTGCTAATTATTAAGATAACATATCATTCCAAAAGGGGAAAAAATATGTTCCGGCTAAGAAGAATTGTGTCGTTTTTGGCAAAGTGTAACAGTTTTATGACAGTTTTTTGATGAATCGGAAATTATGAGCCGGCTTTCTATAAGGCGCGCTGATATGTTGATAAGGTAATCTGATATTTAAATCGGAATCAGAGTGATGAGCAGGGGATGACAGCCTTGCAGGCCTTCCACCGCCACACGATATAATGCAATATGGATTTGGTTCTGCAGACCGCTGTGCGAGCCATCAAAACAGTGCGGTTTTTAGAACCGCCAGATTGAGCGAACGAAGAACAGCATGCGATTTCCACCATCCTTTCTCGACGAGATCAGGGAGCGTGTACCGATTTCCAGTGTGATCGGCACGCGGGTGTCATTCGACCGGAAAAAAACCAACGCGCCGAAGGGTGATTTCTGGGCATGCTGTCCGTTCCATGGCGAGAAGTCGCCGAGTTTCCATTGTGAGGATCGCAAGGGCCGCTACCATTGCTTCGGTTGCGGGGTGACGGGTGATCACTTCAAGTTCCTGACGGAGCTTGAGGGCCTGAGCTTTCCAGAGGCCGTGCAGCGGGTTGCTGATATGGCGGGTATTCCCATGCCGGCGCGCGATGCCGAAATGGAAATACGCGAGGCCAAGCGCGCGACGCTTTATGACGTCATGGATATGGCGACGAAATTCTTTGAGGAGCAGTTGCAGTCGGCGGCGGGTGCCAAGGCGCGGGCCTATCTGCGTGATCGCGGGCTGTCAGCGACCACACAACATGCCTATCGTCTGGGGTATTCGCCTGAGAGCCGCAATGCGCTRAAGGAACATCTGGCGCTGAAAGGTGCAACGCGGGAACAGATCGAGGCTTGCGGGCTGGTGGTCTATGGCGACGACAAGCCTGTTTCCTATGACCGGTTCCGCGACCGCATCATGTTCCCGATCGAGGATTTGCGCGGGCGGGTTATTGCCTTTGGCGGCCGTGCGCTGACGCCCAATGCGCCAGCCAAATATCTGAACTCCAACGAAACCGAGCTTTTCCACAAGGGCAAGGTCCTGTTCAATGCTTTGCGTGCGCGCAGGTTTGCCCAGCCGCAGGCGGGTCAGGCGGCCAAATCAGTTATCGCCGTTGAAGGCTATATGGATGTGATCGCGCTGGCGCAGGCGGGTTTTGGCCAGGCCGTTGCACCGCTGGGGACAGCGCTGACTGAGGACCAGCTTGATCTCCTGTGGCGCATGTCGCCGGAGCCGGTCCTGTGTTTTGATGGCGATCAGGCTGGGATCAAGGCCGCTTACCGCGCCATTGATCTTGCCATGCCTGCTTTGAAGCCGGGCCGGTCATTGCGCTTTGCCGTGCTGCCCGAGGGCAAAGACCCGGATGATCTCGTCAAGGCATCAGGGCCGCAGGCATTTCAGGCGGTGCTTGACGATGCGCGTCCGCTCGCCGACATGCTGTGGACCCGCGAGACCAGCGGCGGCGTGTTTGACACGCCCGAACGGCGGGCTGAACTGGAATCCCGGCTCAAGCAGATGACGGCGCTGATTGCCGATGAAAATGTGCGCCGCCATTATGCGCAGGATGTGCGCGAGCGTATCCAGCAGTTCTTTGGGTCAAATCAACGCAATAACAATAATCGCCGCGATGGCGGGCAGCGCGGCAATGGCCAGAACGGTTATGGCCAGAACAGTTATGGCCAAAGGGGCAGGGGCGCTGCATCGGGACGGCTGGCGGTTTCCGACAGTCTGGCTCGTTCGGTGCTGGTTAAGACAACATCGGCAGCGCCGCCTTTGCGCGAAACAGCTATATTAATGACGCTGTTCAACCATCCCCGGCTGATCGAAGAGGATTTTGAAACGGTTGTGCGGCTGGAATTCAGCCACCCGGATCTGAAGCGCTTTCATTCGGCCATGCTGAATGCGCTGGCCGAGCACCATGTGGTGGACGGCGCTGAAATGCGCAAAGCGATGACCGAGGCCGGACATGGCACGCTGATCGAGGCGCTGGAAGCGCTTGCCCGGCGGGCGCGCATGTGGACGGCCACCGCAGAAGCCGCTGAAGAAGACGCGCTGGAAGCATTACGGCAGGCCGTTCACTTGCATCAGCGCGCAAGCACACTACATAAAGAGCTGAAAGTAGCTGAAACCGCGTTGGCCACCGATACAACCGACGAAAACCTGAACCGGCTGCTCGATATTCAGAACGATATCCGTAACGCGCAAGCTACGGAAGCACTGATCGAGGGCTTCGGAATACCCTCCGGACGCTCCGGAAAGGGTTTTTGACGGAATTGATTCGCTTTTTTACCCCGAATCAGTTGAGTCGGGGTTGACGTGGGTGAATAATGACGGAATCAGATTGCGCGGAATTGAAAATATTGCGTTGATGTTTGTAGGTTTGGCTGAAAAACCTGTAAATACGGCAAATATACAATGTGCTCGCCATCGGAATAACAAGGTTAATCCGGCATTAACGGGATTTCGGCTAGTCGATCATTTACTACCTTGACGCTGTAGGGGAACCGGTGCGCCACCGCACTCGTTAGTTCCCATGCATGAACAAAGCGAAACGTCGCTTGGAGACATAGAATATGGCAACGAAAGCAAAGGAAAACGAAGAAGTAGAAGTCGAGCGCGAAGGCGCGCCGGACGGACCGCTTCTCGACCTTTCCGATGACGCTGTCAAGAAGATGATCAAGCTCGCCAAGAAGCGCGGCTATGTGACGATGGACGAGCTTAATGCCGTTCTTCCGTCCGAAGAGGTCACTTCCGAACAGATTGAAGACACGATGGCTATGCTCAGTGATATGGGCATCAATGTTGTCGAGGACGACGAACAGGACGCGGACGCCGAAGAGGCTGACAATAGCGACGACGAGAGCGATGCTCGCGAACTCGCCGACGCAACCGGCACAGCCGTCGCACCAACCGTCACCAAGAAAGAACCAACCGACCGTACAGACGACCCTGTTCGCATGTATCTGCGCGAGATGGGCACCGTCGAGCTTCTGTCGCGCGAAGGCGAAATCGCCATCGCCAAGCGGATCGAGGCCGGGCGCGAGACGATGATCTCAGGGCTGTGCGAAAGCCCGTTGACCTTCCAGGCCATCATCATCTGGCGCGATGCCTTGAACGACTCGCAGATTCTTTTGCGCGAAATCATCGATCTGGAAACCACCTATGCGGGCCCCGAAGCCAAGCAGGCTCCAGTGATCGAGCGCGTCGAGGAAGAAAAGCCTGCCGCTGGCAATGATCGCTCGCGCAGCCGCCGCGACGATGATGACATTACCAATGTTGGTGGTGATACGCCCGTTGAAGACGATGATGATGAGGACGATGAAGCCAATCTGTCGCTTGCCGCGATGGAAGCTGAACTGCGTCCGCAGGTCATGGAAACGCTCGACGTTATCGCCGATACCTATAAGAAGCTGCGCAAGCTGCAGGACCAGCAGGTGGAAGCCCGCCTCGCTGCCTCGGGTTCCCTGTCGCCCAGCCAGGAGCGTCGCTACAAGGAACTGAAGGATCAGCTGATCAAGGCAGTGAAGTCACTGTCGCTGAACCAGAACCGTATCGAAGCGCTGGTTGCCCAGCTTTATGACATCAACAAGCGTCTGGTCCAGAATGAAGGCCGCCTCTTGCGTCTTGCCGAATCCTATGGCGTGCGCCGCGAGGACTTCCTGAAGGAATATCAGGGCAACGAACTTGATCCGAACTGGCTGAAGGCCGTTTCCAACCTCACCACCCGTGGCTGGAAAGAGTTCACCAAGAACGAAAAAGACACGATCAAGAACCTGCGCACGGAAATCCAGAACATGGCGCAGGAAACTGCGATCTCGATTTCGGAATTCCGCCGCATCGTCAATCAGGTGCAGAAGGGCGAGCGCGAAGCAGCGCTGGCCAAGAAGGAAATGGTCGAGGCAAATCTGCGTCTCGTTATTTCCATCGCCAAGAAGTACACGAACCGCGGTCTGCAGTTCCTCGATCTCATTCAGGAAGGCAATATCGGCCTGATGAAGGCGGTCGATAAGTTCGAATATCGCCGTGGTTACAAGTTCTCGACCTATGCGACATGGTGGATTCGTCAGGCGATTACCCGTTCGATCGCCGATCAGGCGCGCACCATCCGTATTCCGGTGCACATGATCGAAACGATCAACAAGATCGTCCGCACATCGCGCCAGATGCTGCATGAAATTGGCCGTGAACCGACGCCGGAAGAACTGGCTGAAAAGCTGGCCATGCCGCTTGAAAAAGTGCGCAAGGTTCTGAAGATCGCCAAGGAGCCGATTTCGCTGGAAACGCCGGTGGGTGATGAAGAAGATTCACATCTTGGCGATTTCATCGAAGACAAGAATGCGCTGCTGCCAATCGATGCGGCCATTCAGGCGAACCTGCGTGACACGACAACCCGCGTTCTGGCTTCGCTGACCCCGCGTGAGGAACGCGTTCTGCGCATGCGCTTCGGCATTGGCATGAACACGGACCACACACTGGAAGAAGTCGGCCAGCAGTTCTCGGTTACGCGCGAGCGTATCCGCCAGATCGAAGCGAAAGCACTGCGCAAGCTCAAGCACCCGAGCCGCTCGCGCAAACTGCGCTCGTTCCTCGACAGCTAAGCGTTATATCGCCGGTTTTATGACCGGATATCTTGCTAGAAAACGCCGGGCCTCAGAGCCCGGCGTTTTTGCATTCACGAGTTGAGACTGTAACTTAGTCAAAAGTATAATATAAATTCTGTTCATCTTATATATAATCGATGCGTACTTAGATTCTATTTGTCTTTTTTATTTTGTTTTGTTTTAAGGTTTTTGCCAATGAAGTATGTTTTTTTCTTCGCAATTTTTCTGCTGACTCCCGCAGCAGCATTGGCTGCGGATGCCCTTCCTTCGACACCTAAACCGCCTGTCGCTGCCCACAACTGGAGTGGTTTTTATGCCGGTATCATGGGCGGTTACGCAAAAGAAGATAGTAAGAACGCCCCTCGTGTCGATGGTGGCTTTGGCGGCGGTGTGCTTGGCTATAACTGGCAGATACCAAATAGCCCGGTGGTCTTGGGCGTCGACGTTTATGCCGGAGTCGCGGACGCCAAAGCATCAGTAGAGTTCTTCGGGATCACTATGGCTAGTAAACTTAACGCGCTTGGGTCTGTTACAGGTCGCGTGGGTATCGCTGTTGATCCTGCGTTGTTTTACCTGAAAGGTGGGTATGCTTTGGCACATAATAGGCTTTCTGTCAGTGGCTTTGACCTTAAAGTAACTGAAAGTCACTGGCATACTGGCTGGACTGCGGGCGGAGGCCTTGAGTATATGGTTACTCCGAAATTATCGGCCAACGTAGAATATATGTATATCAACCTTGGAAGCGAGAAATATTTCGATGTAGACGGTGGGAAGCTGCCATTGCGGACAGTGAGAGCGGGGCTCTCCTACCACCTCAACTAGAGCCCGGACCTTAATCACTAGAAGATGTTTAGAGCAGATCGAAGCCAAGGCACTGCGCAAGCTCAAGCATCCGAGCCGCTCACCGAAGCTGGCTGGGTTTTCGACGACTGGTTGCGCGAAACGACGGCGTCATCGGCCGGATAATTTGCAGTAAAACGCTGGGCTCGGAAACCCGGAGTTTTGCGTTCGAGATCCCTGATACAAAGTTGAACGGGCGTACTAGCCGAAGGTCGTATGGTTATTTTGAGAACTTCATATATCTCAAATGCATATTCTGATTCTATTCATCTTTTTTTCATTTTAATTTGTAGGATTTTTCAATGAAGTACGGTTTTCTTACCGCGATGTTGCTTTTTTCCACATCCGCCTTTGCTTCCGATCCGGTATTGCCATCATCGGAAACAGTTGTTCGGGTTGGAAACTGGAGTGGGTTCTACGTTGGAATTAACGGTGGTTGGGGCCAAAGCCACGATAACCGTGGGATCGATGGCCTCGGCAGCTTAAGCAGCTACGATGCCAGCGGCGGCTCAGCCGGTGGTCAGATTGGCTATCGCTGGCAGACCAGCGGCTGGGTGTTCGGTCTGGAAGCGCAGGGCAATTGGGCCGACATCTCCGGGAGCAACGCCAATCTTGTCGTTCCGGGTGGCGTTGTTCGCTCCAAGATGGATGCATTCGGTCTATTGACCGGTCAAGTGGGCTATGTGTGGAGCGACGTTTTGCTTTATGCAAAGGGCGGTTTGGCCGTCACCAATCGAAACTATCAGTTTCTGGCACCGGGCGGTGCATTTGCATCCGAAACCGGCTTCGACACCCGCATCAGCGGTACAGCGGGTGCAGGTCTCGAATTGGGCCTTGCTGAGAACTGGTCGCTTGGTATCGAATACAATCACATCTTCGATGATCATCACAGCGTGACATTCACCACCCCGAATGATCTCTCCGTCGGGGGCTTCAGTTCAGGTGGCGGTACTAATCTTGTGCTGGGGCGTCTGAATTATAAGTTCGGTGGTTCCACAAGCGCGAAATATTGATCTGTTGCCGTTCATCCGTCACCATTGGTAAACAACGATGCTCGAAACTTATCGACTACGATGGGACGAACGTGTCTCCCTTTCATCACACCTCTCCCTCATGGTGAGCAACTGTGTTTGGGTGTTGATCAGATTTGGTGTTCTAATCTCCATGGTGTGTCGGTTTTGATGATGGCGTTGATGATGACGATGAGTTTTCGCATGATGGCCACAATTGCAACCTTGAAGGGTTTTCCAGCGGCTCTGAGTTTCTGGTAGAAGCGTGCCAGTGGCTGGCTCTTGGCCCTTATGATGGAAAGGCACGCCATGTAGAGGATGCGCCTGATATGAGGGCGGCCC
>NZ_JBFRDN010000009.1:0-156883 GCF_052113785.1 Phyllobacterium sp. TAF24
CCTCATATCAGGCGCATCCTCTACATGGCGTGCCTTTCCATCATAAGGGCCAAGAGCCAGCCACTGGCACGCTTCTACCAGAAACTCAGAGCCGCTGGAAAACCCTTCAAGGTTGCAATTGTGGCCATCATGCGAAAACTCATCGTCATCATCAACGCCATCATCAAAACCGACACACCATGGAGATTAGAACACCAAATCTGATCAACACCCAAACACAGTTGCTCACCATGAGGGAGAGTGRGGATGMAAGGGAGTCAAGTTCTGCAMCCTTTGTGATCTGCGACGTCGGCGATTAGCGTTGCATCATCCCTCTCCCTCATGGTGAGCTTGTCGAACCACGAACCCACGCACAACAACCCAAACATAACAGATATGCACCCCCTTATGGGATCATCTGTTACATCCGCGCGTAATGCACATCGCCATCAATCCACACATGATCAACATCAAGCGCATCATCAAGGTGAACGATATTGGCGACATAACCAGCGCTAATCCGCCCATACTGGTGATCGATGCGGATGCTTTGTGCCGGATAAAGCGAGGCCATGCGCAGGGCTTCATCGAGATCAAGCCCAAGCTCGCGATGCACGAAACGAACGGCTGAAATCATATCAAGATCGGCACCGGCCAATGTGCCGTCTTCAAGCGTCAGGCGCCCGCCTTCGCGACGGATTGTCCGGCCATTCAGCGTAAAGGTGGTGATGTCAGTGCCAATTGTCGACATGGCATCGGTGACAAGGAAGATTTTCGCCGGGCCTTTTTTCGCCCGCAGGGCAATTGCCATGGAAGCCTTGTCCACATGGAACCCGTCGGCGATCAAGCCTGCTGACAATTCGCCCGATTCAAGAACAGCCCCGACAACACCCGGCGCCCGGTGCCCAAGCTGGCTCATGGCGTTGAAGAGGTGCGTTGCCATGGAAGCACCGGCTTCCTTTGCCGCGATTGCAATGTCATAGGAGGCACCGCTATGGCCAATGCTGACAATAACGCCCGCATCGACCATGGCCTTGATCTTGTCCGTGGGAACGGTTTCCGGCGCAACGGTGGTTAGCAGAACCGGCAGTTCCTGCACGGCTTCGATGATGGCCACGAGATCGCTGTCTTCCATAGGGCGGATAAGCGCCGGGTCGTGCGTGCCCTTGTGTGATACGGACAGGTGTGGCCCTTCAAGGTGCAGGCCGATAAAACCCGCCACCTTTTCCTGAGCTGCCGCCTTGCCTGCAGCAATCGCCGCGTTGGTGATCTCAGGCGTATCGGTAATCAGCGTCGGCAGCAAAGCAGTGGTGCCGAATGCAAAATGTGCCGTGCAGATTGTCCTTATCGCTTCAACCGTCGGCCCATCATTCAGGAGGACGCCACCCCCGCCATTGACCTGAATATCGATAAAGCCGGGCACAAGCTTGCCGCCGTGCATTTCGACGCGCCTGATACCGGCGGGGATATCCGCTTCGGCTACGATGCCGGAGATAACGCCCTCGTCAACAAGAATGGCGGAACCGGTATGCCAGTTTTCGCCGTCGAAAATGTCGGCGCCGGTCAGTGTATAGGCAGTGCTCATATTGTTTCAGTCACTTTTCTCAAATGCGGTGGCTCGTCCGGATTAAGGCCGCGGCTGCGGGCAAATTCCTCAACGAAAGCATAGAACGAAACCAGCAGGGTCAGCGGGTCAGTGAGCGGATGCGACGTGGCGATGAACGGCAAGGCGGTCGCCTTTGATGGCTTGGCAGACGTGAGGAACACGGCGGCTTCCTGTTCGGCCAGGCGGTCAGCGGCCTCAACGAGCGAATCCTCAGCTGCATCGCGTGTTGCCAGCACCAGAACAGGGAAGTCCTTGCCGACAATGGCCTTCGGTCCGTGCATGACTTCCGCAGCGGAGTAGGATTCCGCATGCATGGCGCTGGTTTCCTTGAATTTTAGCGCGACTTCGTTAGAGACGGCAAATGAGGGTCCACGACCCAGCACGAACAGGGAGTTTTCGCCCTTCATCGCAGCGCCAAAAGGCGACCAGTCGCAGCGGATGGCTGCCGCAAGCGCTTTGGGAAGCTCATCAATGGCTGTCAGAAGTTCTTCATTCTGGGTCCAGTGACCGATCAGGGCGAGACCAGCTACCGCCGAACTGACAAAGGTCTTGGTGGCTGCGACGCTGCGTTCCTGTCCGGCCAGAATATCGATAGCAAGATCGCTGGCATAGGCGAGATCAGAATTGATTTCATTGGTGATAGCGAGCGTCAGCGCACCGCTTTCGCGCGCGGCCTTGGTCATGCTGACAATGTCAGGGCTTTTACCGGATTGAGAAATGGAAAGCGTTGCGGCGCTTTCGAGCTTCAGCGTCACACCGTAAATCGAGGCAATCGAAGGTCCGAGCGAGGCAACCGGAATGCCTGCGGTCAGTTCAGTTGCATATTTCAGGTATGCCGTAACATGGTCCGACGAGCCGCGCGCAATGGATGCGAGGAAGGGCGGGTTTTTCTCGCGCAGTTTTGCCCCGGCATTGGCCAGCGTATCGCGGGATGCATCGAGAAACCGTGCTGTCACATCCGGGATGGACAGGATTTCCGCGCGCATGAGTGTTCCGTTGGTCAAAGTACTGCTCCTGAAATTTCCGAGGAGTCGCCGAGCTTCAGCTCCGCGACAAATTCATAGGCGTCTGCCCGATAGATCGAGCGGGTGAATTCGATCACTTTTCCCGATTCGAGATAGGATATGCGTTCGATGTTGAGGCTGGCGGAACCGGCGGGAACCTCAAGCAACTTGGCATCGGCCTCCTTCAGGATCGCCGCCGAAATGCGCTGAATGGCGCGTGCCGGGCGGTTGCCGCCCTCAGCCAACACCGCATAGAGCGAGAGCGTTACCAGTTCCGGATTGGGCAGGACATGAATGGACAGGGCAGCGCGTTCGATGGCCATGGGTGTGTCATTGGCAACGCGCAAACGGCTGATACGCGCGACCTTCTCGCCTGATGACAATCCGAGTGTGACCATTTCCTCCGGCGATGGCGCATAGATGCCGCGATCAAGCCAGGTGGAGCGGACGATCATGCCGCGCCGCGCCATGTCTTCGGTGAAGGATGTGAGATGCGAAAGCGATTGCTCGACCCGCTCGGAGCGGGGCGCGACGAATGTGCCTGATCCATGCCGCTGGACAAGCAGCCCGGTATTCACCAGCCCCTGAACAGCTTTGCGTACGGTAACGCGCGAAATATCGGCGATGTTGGCGAGTTCCCGCTCCGGTGGTAATGCATCGCCCGGTTGCAACATGCCGTCACGCACCGCCGTTTCAATCAGCCGTTGCAGTTTGACATAAAGCGGACCACCACTGGCGGAGCTGTCATTGAGCGTCGGCAGGATATCGATCAGACCATCAGCCATGTACCGCCTCCTTGCCCGCCGATGCAAAATTCTTCACGGCGAGTTGCACGGCACCGGTGAGCGCATCGTTCAGGGGCTTATGCAGCTTTGCTCTGTAACGGGGGGAAAGGCGCGCTTCAAACAATGCACCAAGGCCGCCGATCAATGACAGACGTTCCTGTGCTGACGGCATGATCGCATCAAGACCCTCTTCAATCTGCGTTACCGATTTCTGCAGCATTGCCAGTGCTATCGGGTCATTCTTCGCGGCATATTCGAAAACCATGGGGGCAAGGCCGCCAAAATCGCCGGGACGGGCCGAATGGGCAAATTCGACAATGCGGTGCGGATTGTTCTCAAAGCGTGCCATGACGCTATCGGTCAGAGGCGAGGAGGGATGAAAGTGGTCATAGGCAAGTAGTGTTTCTTCCAGAAGGTCGCGGCCAATTCTGGCGCCACCGCCAAGATCACCAACCTTGAAGCCCCAGCCTCCGGCAAAACGGATATCATTGCCGTCGCGTGTCAGAAAGAAGGACCCCGTTCCAATGATGACCACCGTTCCATCATTGTCGCCAAGCGCACCCTGAAGGGCAATGACACCATCCGAAAAGACCAGTGACTGGCGAAACGGCAGTGTTGCCTGCAACTTTTTGCTGTTGCCGCTGATCAGCGCCCCGGCAAGTCCGAGAACCGCGTCCGTGGAGGCAATCGCTGCATGATCAATGCCGGCAGTGGTAAAGGCTGCGCGCGTGGCATCGAGAATGTTCAGGCGTGCGGCATCCATATCGGTCATGATATTGGCCGAACCGCTTTTGCCGATGCCCAGAACGAGGCCATTCCTATCGGTCACAGCTGCTCTGCAACCCGTTCCGCCACCATCAATTCCCAGAAGATATGTCACGTCAACCGTCCTCCGAAAAATAGAATACCAATAAAATACCAATAGCCAAGCGTTAATTCCATGTTTTTTCCATTTTTAATTATCTTATTGTTTTTGTTGCTGAATTTAATTTATGCAAAAATCAATTCAGGATTTTTTTAAGAACTGCTGGACAAGTGGTATTTTTTTGGCATTAATTATCGCAATGAGGAGAGGCGAGTGGTGGTAACCCGTACCGAGCAACGCAACGACAAGGCATCCGGACTGGACGAGCGATCGCCAGAAGATGTTTTGCGTTTGCTGCACGAGGCGCAGATCGAGGCTGCGGCTTCGGTGGCGCGCGCAACGGATTCCATTGCCAAGGGCGCATTGCTGGCCGCCGAGACTCTCGCCACTGGCGGGCGTATCGCCTATGCCGCTGCGGGCAGCTCTGGCTTGATGGCCCTTGCCGACGCGCTTGAATTGCCTGGCACCTACGGCATTGCCCCTGACCGCGTTGTTATTCTGCTGGCGGGCGGTATTGAAAGCCTCAATCGCCTTGCAGGCAGCTATGAAGATGATGTCGAGCAGGCCGCCAGAGACATTGCCGGTGCGGGACTGGGGCAGGGCGACTGTCTGATTTCCATTTCCGCCAGCGGCACCACGCCCTATGCGCTCAGCGCGATCGACGAAGCCAAACGGCGCGGGCTGAAAATCATTGCCATTGCCAATAATCCTGATGTTCCGCTTTTCGCGCAGGCTGATGTTGCCATCACGCTGGAAACGCCGCCGGAAATCGTCGCAGGTTCAACCCGGATGGGGGCAGGGACTGCGCAGAAGATCGCGCTCAACCTCTTGTCGACGCTGATGGCCGTGCATCTCGGCCATGTGCATGACGGCTATATGGTCAATCTCGTTGCCGACAATGAAAAGCTGCGTGAGCGCGCAGCAATCATCGTTTCGGCTATCGGTGCCTGCGATATCGCGCATGCAAAGCAGCATCTGGCCTCATCTGGCGGTTCGGTGAAATCCGCGATCCTGCTGGCCGCCGGAGCCGCCAATGCAAAACAGGCATCACACATTCTCGAAGGCAATCAACAGAGGCTACGCCCGGCGCTTTCGGAACTCAAAGGGAGCCTCGGCTCTCGTTAACGGCACTGCTCAAAAGGGTGCAACAGGAGACTAAAATGGGAAGCACGACTTTAAAAACACTGCTTATGGCTACCAGCATTCTGGCTTCGGCCGGTTTCGCGCACGCTGCCGACACCACGCTGACAATTGAAAGCTGGCGTACCGACGATCTTGCGATCTGGCAGGAAAAGCTGATCCCGGCCTTCGAAGCGAAGAATCCCGGCATCAAGATCAAGTTCGCACCGACACCGCCAACCGAATATGATGCCGCACTTGGCGCCCGCTTCGATGCAGGCAGCGCCGGTGACATCATCACCTGCCGTCCCTTCGACAAGTCGCTTGAACAGTTCAAGCGCGGCAATCTGTCGAGCCTGAAGAGCCTTCCGGGCATCGAGAACTTCTCTCCGGTTGCCAAGGCCGCCTGGAGCACGGACGATGGTTCCGACACGTTCTGCGTGCCGATGGCCTCGGTTATCCACGGCTTCATCTACAACAAGGATGCTTTTGACAAGCTCGGCATCGCTGTTCCAACGACGGAAGCTGAATTCTTCGCTGCTCTCGACAAGATCAAGAAGGACGGCACCTACATTCCGCTCGCCATGGGCACCAAGGATCTCTGGGAAGCCGCAACCATGGGCTACCAGAACATTGGTCCAAACTACTGGAAGGGCGAAGAAGGCCGTACTGCGCTGATCAAAGGTACGCAGAAGCTTACCGATGCGGATTGGGTTGCGCCTTACAAGACGCTCGCCAAGTGGAAGGATTATCTCGGCGACGGTTTTGAAGCCCAGACCTATCCAGACAGCCAGAACCTGTTCACACTCGGCCGCGCTGCGATTTATCCTGCCGGTTCGTGGGAAATCTCGCTGTTCAACACACAGGCGCAGTTCAAGATGGGCGCGTTCCTGCCACCGGTCCAGAAGGCTGGCGATACCTGCTACATCTCGGATCATGCCGATCTTGGCGCAGCAATGAATGCAAAGAGCAAGAATCCTGAGGCCGCCAAGAAGTTCCTGTCATGGGTCGCTTCGCCAGAGTTCGCCGACATCTATGCCAATGCGCTGCCGGGCTTCTTCAGCCTGTCGTCGACACCGGTCAAGATGAAGGACCCGCTGGCGCAGGAATTCGTGTCATGGCGCGAAAAGTGCAAGCCAACGATCCGCTCGACCTATCAGATCCTGTCGCGCGGCAAGCCGAACCTCGAAAACGAAACCTGGGTTGAATCGGCCAATGTGATCAACGGCACTGATACACCAGAAGTTGCAGCCAAGAAGCTGCAGGATGGTCTCGATAGCTGGTATAAGCCTGCGAAATAAGCAATTCAATGCCGGGATGGTGCATGCCGTCCCGGCATTTTCTTTATCGCGAGCAGGTTTTGTCGAGCCGCTCCGGATATTGCGATTATTGTCGACCATTCGTTTGACGAACGGCAGTCATGGACCGGTTTTCCATGACCAACAAATCAAGAAGCAGGGGTTTGCGATTTAATGAGCACGGCCGACTATACCCAGTCTGACACGGGTCAGGACAAACGCACACGGCGCTGGCACATCCTTGTGTTCCTGCTGCCGGCGGTGATCGTCTACACGGCAATCATGATCCTGCCACTGATCGAGACATTGCGCCTGTCCCTGTTCAACGAGGTCGACGGCCATAGCGTGTTTGTCGGCTTCGGCAATTTCCAGACCCTGTTTGGTGAGCCGCGGTGGTCGGCCAGTTTCTGGAATGCCCTGCGCAACAATTTTGTCTTCTTCCTGATCCATATGCTGGTGCAGAATCCGATCGGCGTTGCCCTTGCCGCCCTGCTTTCCGTACCAAAGCTGCGGTTCGGCGCATTCTACCGGACCGCGCTGTTCCTGCCGACGCTGCTTTCTTTCGTGATTGTCGGCTTCATCTGGAAGCTGATCCTCTCGCCGATCTGGGGTGTGTCGCCCTATCTGCTTGATCTGGTCGGCCTGAAATCGCTGTTCGCGCCATGGCTGGGAAGGCCGGATACGGCACTGATCACCGTATCGCTGATCTCTGTCTGGCAGAATGTCGGCATCCCGACGATGCTGATCTACGCCTCGATGCTGAGCATTCCCGAAGAAGTTCTGGAAGCTGCCGAATGCGATGGCATCACCGGCTGGAGCCAGTTCTGGAAAATCAAGCTGCCGCTGATCCTGCCATCCATCGGCATCATCTCGATCCTGACCTTTGTTGGCAATTTCAATGCTTTCGATCTTGTTTATACGGTGCAGGGCGCGCTGGCGGGGCCTGACGGATCGACGGATATTCTGGGTACGCTGCTTTATCGCACTTTCTTCGGCTTCCAGCTGCAGATTGGCGACAAATCCATGGGTGCAACCATTGCGACAGTGATGTTCCTTATCATCCTGACCGGTGTCTGCATCTATCTCTTCGCCATCCAGCGGCGCATGCGCCGGTACCAGTTCTAGGAGGGTCTCATCATGGCAAAAGCCCGCACGTCGCCCCTTCGCTCCGGTTTCGTCCATCTGGCGTTGATCATCTACACGCTGATTGCGCTGTTCCCGGTGTTCCTGACCGTCATCAACTCATTCAAGGACCGGGCATCGATTTTCCGCAATCCGCTCGGTCTGCCCGATGCAAAGAGTTTCAGCCTGATCGGTTATGAATCGGTGCTGAAGCAGGGGGATTTCACCCTGTACTTCCAGAACAGCCTGATCGTCACATCCGTGTCGATTTTCTTCGTGCTGCTGTTTGGCGCCATGGCCGCCTTTGCGCTGTCGGAATACCGCTTCCGCGGGAATGCATTGACGGGTCTCTATCTTGCTCTTGGGATCATGATCCCGATCCGCCTTGGTACAGTCGCCATCCTTCAAGGCATGGTTGCAACCGGTCTCGTCAATACGCTGACTGCGCTGATCCTCGTTTATACGGCGCAGGGCCTGCCACTTGCTGTGTTTATTCTCACCGAGTTCATGCGCACCGTGTCCGACGATCTGAAAAATGCCGGGCGTATCGATGGCCTGTCTGAATATTCGATCTTCTTCCGGCTGGTGCTGCCTCTGGTGCGGCCAGCCATGGCCACGGTTGCCGTGTTCACCATGATCCCGATCTGGAACGATCTGTGGTTCCCGCTGATCCTTGCTCCGAGCGACGCAACCAAGACCGTTACCTTGGGATCGCAGGTGTTCATCGGCCAGTTCGTCACCAACTGGAATGCGGTTCTGGCGGCACTCACCCTCGCCATTCTGCCGGTGCTCGTCCTCTACTTCCTGTTCTCGCGGCAATTGATCCGCGGCATTACATCCGGAGCCGTCAAATGAGCGCGAATACGCAAAAGCCCGTGCGGGTTCTGGTTGCCGGGCTTGGCAATATGGGCCGAAGCCACGCGCTCGCCTATCACAACAATCCCGGTTTTGAGATTGTCGGACTGGTGAACCGCTCCGTCGTGCCGCTGGCCGAGGAATTGCAGGGCTATACAATCCATCCATCGTTCGAACAGGCGCTGGCTGAACTCAAACCGGAACTGGTTTCGATCAACACTTATTCCGACAGCCACGCGGATTATGCGGTTGCGGCCATGGCAGCCGGAGCCGATGTTTTTGTCGAAAAGCCGCTCGCAACCACCGTTGCCGATGCGGAACGTGTGGTGGCTGCGGCCAAGCAATATGGCCGCAAGCTGGTGATTGGCTATATCCTGCGCCATCATCCCTCATGGGTGCGGCTGATCGGTGAAGCCCGCAAGCTCGGCGGCCCCTATGTTTTCCGCATGAACCTCAATCAGCAGTCGAGCGGACCCACATGGGAAACCCACAAGGCGCTGATGCAGACCACATCGCCCATCGTCGATTGCGGTGTGCATTATCTTGATGTGATGTTGCAGATTACCGATGCCAAGCCCGTTCAGGTACGCGGCATGGGCGTGCGACTCTCTGATGAGATCGACGCCAAGATGTACAATTACGGGCATCTTCAGGTGCTGTTCGATGACACTTCCGTCGGCTGGTATGAGGCGGGCTGGGGTCCGATGATTTCGGAAACGGCTTTCTTCGTAAAGGATGTCATTTCGCCCAATGGCTGTGTGTCCATTGTCATGGACCAGAACGCCAAGTCGGATGATATCGACTCGCATACCAAGACATCGACCATCCGGTTGCATTCGGCCAAAAGGGGCGCTGACGGGCGTTTTGCCAAGCCGGACGAACTGCTCAACATGGCGGGCGAACCCGGTCATCAGGATCTTTGTGATCTGGAGCAGGCCTTTGTGCTCAAAGCCATACGCGAGGATATCGACCTTGGCCGCCACATGCAGGATGCCGTGCGATCGCTGAGTGTCTGTCTTGCGGCAGATGAAAGCGTGCGCACCGGCAAGCCTGTAGACCTTTAATTAAAAGTTTGAAGACGGGAACAAGACATTGGGTTCTTTGAAGATTGAAAATATTCGCAAGTCTTTTGGCCACGTGGACGTGCTGAAAGGCATTGACCTTGAGGTCAAGGATGGCGAATTCGTGATTTTTGTCGGACCATCCGGCTGTGGCAAATCAACCCTTTTGCGTGTGATCGCCGGGCTGGAGGATGCAACATCAGGCGAAATCCTGATCGATGGCAAGAAGGTCAACAACACACCGCCGGCAAAGCGCGGCATCGCCATGGTGTTCCAGACCTACGCGCTTTACCCGCATCTTTCTGTCCGGGACAATATGGGCCTTGGCCTGAAACAGGCTGGCAAGCCCGCTGAGGAAATTAAGGAACGCATCAAGGTCGCGTCAGGCATGCTCTCGCTCGATGATTATCTGGAGCGTCGTCCGTCCGAACTCTCCGGTGGTCAGCGCCAGCGCGTGGCCATCGGGCGTGCCATTGTGCGCGAGCCGCAACTGTTCCTGTTTGACGAACCCCTGTCGAACCTTGATGCGGCGCTGCGCGTCAACACGCGGCTTGAGATCGCCCGCCTGCACCGGCAACTTAAAGCGACGATGATTTACGTCACCCACGATCAGGTGGAGGCGATGACGCTGGCCGACAAGATCGTGGTTTTGAACAAGGGCAGGATCGAGCAGGTCGGCTCGCCTATGGAACTCTACAATTCGCCGCAGACCCTGTTTGTTGCTGGCTTTATCGGCTCGCCACAGATGAACCTGATCGAAGGTGCAAAGCTCGGCGACGCCACGGCAAAGACCGTTGGCATTCGCCCTGAACATATTCAGGTCAGCAACACATCAGGCACGTGGAAGGGCGGGGTTATCCATGTGGAACATCTCGGCGCCGATACAATCATCTATCTGCAGACCGATTTCGGCCCGCTGACGGTGCGGCTCTTCGGCGAGCATCAGTATGAGGTCGATCAGGTGCTTTATGCGACACCGGATGCCGGGCGCACCTACCGTTTCGACGACAAGGACATGATCATCAAGGCTTGAGAAGAGTGTGAAGCCATTTCCACCGAAGCGGCTTTGCCATTTCCTGTCATGACATCATTATGACTTTCGTTCATAGTCCGGCGCGCTGAAACGGGAATCGTCCGTCTCGGCGAGACAGATGACAGGGAAGAGAATAAGCCATGAAATGGACTCCAGACTCCAAACGCTATGACACGATGAAGTATAATCGCTGTGGCAAGAGCGGCCTCAAACTACCGGCGATTTCTTTGGGGTTGTGGCACAATTTCGGTCATGACACGCCGCACCAGACCAAACAGGCGATTTGCCGTCAGGCGTTTGATCTTGGCATTACCCATTTCGATCTTGCCAATAATTACGGCCCGCCGCCCGGTTCCGCCGAGGAAGCTTTTGGCGAAATCCTGCGCAATGATTTCAACGGCTATCGTGATGAGCTGATTATCTCTTCGAAGGCCGGGTACGGCATGTGGCCGGGACCTTATGGCGAGTGGGGCAGCCGCAAATATATGATTGCCAGCTGCGATCAGAGCCTGAAGCGGCTGGGTCTCGATTATGTCGATATTTTCTATTCGCACCGTTTTGATCCGGATACACCGCTGGAAGAAACCATGATGGCGCTTGACCACATCGTTCGTTCCGGGCGGGCGCAATATGTTGGCATTTCGTCCTACAATTCGTACCGCACCCGTGAAGCGGCGGCAATTCTGGAAGAACTGGGCACGCCATGCCTGATCCATCAGCCGAGCTATTCCATGATCAATCGCTGGATTGAAGAGGACGGTCTTGTCGATACGCTGGAAGAACTCGGCATCGGCTCTATCGTGTTCTCACCGCTGTCGCAGGGCATGCTGACTGACAAATATCTCAAGGGCGTGCCTGATGAGAGCCGTGCTGCACAGGGCAAATCGCTTAATCCGGCATTCCTCAGCGAGCAGAACCTTGCCAATATCCGCGCTTTGAACGCGATTGCGTCGAAACGTGGCCAGACATTGGCACAGATGGCACTTGCCTGGGTGCTGCGTCGCGGGAGGATCACCACGGCGCTGATTGGTGCCAGCAAGCCGCAGCAGGTTATCGATTGCGTCAAGTCGTTGGAAAATCTTGAATTTACCGACGCCGAGCTTGCCGAAATCGACACCTATGCGAACGATGCGAACATCAATTTGTGGGCAGCATCCGCCGAGCGCCGGGGACCGGACCGCACGCCGCCAAAACTGGCTTGAACCACCGGTGAAATGGCCTAGATAAGAGACACCGAAAACGCCAGCTGCGACCTCGTGGCTGGCGTTTTGATCTGCAATTGGCAGCGCCGCGCGAATATGCGACATGTCTGCGCGAAATTGATGTTACGGATGGGATAGTGCGATGAAGATTGCGATGATCGGGACTGGCTATGTCGGTCTGGTTTCGGGTGTTTGCTTTGCCGAGTTTGGCTTTCAGGTTACCTGTGTCGACAAAAACCCTGCGATCATCGAGCGGTTGCAGGCCGGTGAAGTGACAATCTACGAGCCCGGTCTCGATGAACTCCTGTCCCGAAATGCCCGCGACGGCCGCCTGATTTTTACCACCGAGTTGGCGTCAACCGTCGCCGATGCGGATGTGATCTTTATCGCCGTGGGTACGCCTTCGCGCCGTGGTGACGGCGAGGCCGACCTTCAATATATCTATGCGGCGGCTGATGAAATCGCGGCGGCCATGAAGCCCGGCGCGGTGATCGTTATCAAGTCAACGGTTGTCGTCGGCACCAATGCGGATGTGCGCGCCCATATTGCCAAGGCGCGGCCCGATGTTCCATTCTCCATGGTTTCCAATCCGGAGTTCTTGCGCGAAGGCTCGGCGGTTGAGGATTTTCTACGCCCCGACCGCGTTGTCGTCGGCGTGCATGATGAGCGCGGTGCCAACGCCATGAAGCGGGTCTATCGCCCGCTTTACCTGCGTGAAACGCCGATGATTGTGACAACGCTCGAAAACGCGGAGATCATCAAATATGCCGCCAATGCCTTTCTGGCGATGAAGGTCACCTTCATCAACGAAGTGGCTGATCTTTGCGAAAAGACCGGTGGCAATGTGCAGGATGTGGCGCGCGCTATTGGCATGGATAATCGCATTGGCTCAAAATTCCTCCATGCGGGTCCGGGCTTTGGCGGATCGTGTTTTCCGAAGGATACGCGCGCCTATGCGGCAACGGGGCGCAAGATGAATGCACCGCAGACGCTGATTGAGCAGGTTGTGACCGTCAACGAGCAGCGTAAGCGTTCCATGGCCGAGCGTGTTATCGCAGCGGCTGCCAAAAGCGGTGCCAAGACGGTTGCAGCGCTTGGTATCGCCTTCAAGCCGAATACCGATGACATTCGCGAGTCACCCTCGCTCGATATCATTCCGGCCCTGCAAAAAGCCGGCCTGACAGTCCGCGCGCATGACCCGGAAGCTCGCTCAGCAGCCGAGCCTGTTCTGCCCGGTGTTATCTGGTGCAAGTCAGCCTATGAAGCCATTGAGGGCGCTGATATCACCGTGCTCCTGACCGAATGGAACGCCTACCGCGCGCTTGATCTGAAAAAAGTCGCCAATCTGATGAAGGGTAATGTGCTGTTCGATCTGCGCAATGTTTTCGGCGAACAGGATCTTGATGGTGCCGGGCTGGAATATCATTCGCTTGGCCGCCCACGGTTGGGTGGTTCGACATAACAACCATGAGGGAGAGTGTGGATGCAATGATAGTTGCCAATGTTGCAGTACTTGGCTCCCACACCGCGCCTCTCTCCGTCATCCTCGGGCTTGACCCGAGGACCCACGACCAAAGAAATCAAACGAACCGGATATTCACCGCTTTTAAATTATGGGTCCTCGGGTCAAGCCCGAGGATGACGGAGATGGGTGGTGAGGGGAGCTGAATTCTGCAACGTCGCGACTATCGTTGCAGCCCACCACTCTCCCTCATGGTTGTTATGTCGAACCACGCACCACCGCATCTGCAACCGCAAAGATACAGCCAGCTTACCGCACAGCCTTATAAAGCGTAATTATTGTCTTGCGGCCTTTGCTGTAGTTAATCCCCGAAACGCTACCAACTGCCACAACGGATTTTTCCCCCTGAGGCAGGTTTTGCAAAAACTCTGCCTGATTGCGCTCATCAACAGCTGAAATCGCGCAGGCGGGGTTATCGAGAAGATATTTTGCCGCTCCCGCACCATCGGTCAGAATAGTTTTTGTGCCAGCCAGAAAAACAAGGCTCGGCTCGGCATAACCGGCCGATGCCAGCACGCTGTCAGGGCATGGCTTTGCTGCATTGAAGGCATTGTTGATGGCAGGGCTCATCCAGATCGGCGTGATGGCGGGGACAACGCCCCATGTGAGCAGTGCCAGCGTCACGATGCCAAAGCCAGCCGCCGCCTGCACGGCGCGTTTCAGATCATCCTTCAGCACGAGCCCGCTGGCAAAGATGCCTGCAGCCGCCGCTGTGAAGAAGGCAATGATGCCCGGAATTGTCACCGTATGAGCCATCACCCATGGCAGAACCGTGGCTGCGCCCATCAGGCCAAGTGTTGCAATGGCCAGTCCGAGAAGCGTCAGGCGCTCCAGCCAGATTTGCCAGCGTCCGCGATAGGGCTGGCTTGCGATACCCGTATCCACGGCCCATGCCATCATCAGCAGAAGTGCGGGGTAGGCGGGCAGGATATAGTGCGGCAGCTTGGTCGGGATCATCTCCGTCACCAGCCAATAGGGAATGTACCATGCCGTCAGAAAGGCCAGACGGGGATCGGTGCGAAAGCGGCTCAGAGCCTGTAAGCCGCCGCGAATGGCCATGACGCCAAATGGCCAGATGAAGACCACGAAAATCAGTGCGAAATAGCCGGGTGGTGCGCCGTGGCTTTCCTGTCCGTCGCCCACTTTGGAAAGCAGATCATTACCAACGGATTCGTTGAAGAATGCGCCACCGCTTTTCAATGTGATCAGGATCAGCCATGGCAGGACAATGACCAGAAGAATGACGATGCCGGTCAGGGGTTTCAGGCGTTTCAACCATTGCCACTCACGATAGAAAAGGCAGAGCGTGGCAGCGGTGAGGACGCTGACAAAGGGCGTGATCGGCCCTTTGATCAAGACGCCCACGGCTGTTGCGACCCAGAAGATGAGGGCAGGTGCCCATTTGGCCGGAGCGTTGTTGCGGCTGGCCATCCACATCGATGCGAGCGCACCTTGCGCAAATATCACGGTGGCGAGCAGGGTGGCATCGGTCTTTGCCACGCGCGCTTCAAATCCAAGCATGACAATGGCTGCCAGCGCCAAGCCCGCGAGAAGACCGGCACTCTGGCCGAACAGGAATGCGCCAAGTGCCGCCGTGGCCAGCACAGCAAGGGTAGCGCCGATCACCGACACAAGCCGGTAGGTCCAGACGGGTGCCGTATGGTCATAGCCTGTCACTTTCAGGACAGCGCTCTGGAGCCAGTAAATCCCGACGGGCTTTTTGTAACGCGAGGCATCCTGAAAGCGGATATCGACGTAATCGCCGGTTTCCGCCATCTGGTGCGTGGCCTGAATATAGCGCGATTCATCGCGGTCGAGCGGCGGGATCGAAGCTATTCCCGGCACGAATGACACGAGGCAGATAAAAATAAGCAGCAGATAGTGGCTGAAACGGAGTTTTGCAGTGCCCGCAGAGGCAGGGTCAGAATGGGTCATGATCGCGCCTTGCTGTGCCTTTGGCTCATGTATCCTGCGTCATTGCTTTCTTTTCATTGGCGATCAGCCAGAGATTGCGGATGTAGACGAAAAGGCCCAATCCCTGTCCGGCAATGAACACCGGGTCCTTGCGCACGATGGCATAGATGAACAGCAGGACGCCGCCGAACAGCGAGAAGAACCAGAAGGTAACAGGAACGACACTGCGCTTGGCCTTTTCCGAGGCGATCCACTGCACCACAAAGCGCATGGTAAAGCAGCCCTGGGCAAAGAAGCCGAGAAGTATCCAGGCGTCAAACTGGGCAACGAAGACCGAGTGAAGCCAATTGCTAATTGCGTCAGCCATGGCTGATCTCCGTAATTGTTGGAACGGTCTTGCGGCGCTTTCTCAGCCACCACACGCCATAGAGGTCTAAAATACCGCGCAGGCCGCGGTCAAGAATACCATAGTTGGATTTGCCGTGGCGGCGTTCGCGGTCCACCACATCCACATGGACGACGCCAAAACCTTCGCGGATCACGAGGGCTGGCAGATAGCGGTGCCAGCCGTCGAAGAATGGCAGTTCGCGGAAAAGCTGGGTGTGCAGTGCCTTCAAGCCGCAACCGGAATCGCGCGTATTGTCCTTGAGGATCGCGCCGCGCAGGTTGTTGGCAAGCTTGGAAGAGATTTGTTTCAGCTTGGTGTCAGTGCGCTTCAGGCGCTGACCGGCGGCAATGCCGACAGATGGGCCAGCTTCAATCAATGCATCGGCCAGTTTTGGCAGATAAGCGGGATCATTTTGACCGTCGCCATCCATGGTGACGACAATTGCGCCTTTGGCTGCAAAAACGCCTGATCGTACAGCGGCACTCTGGCCCGCTGATTTGTCATGCCTGACGTGGCGCAGCGGCTTGCCCGCGCGTATGCGTTCGCCCAAGGCATCGCCGGTTCCATCAGTCGAGCCATCATCCACGACCACCACCTCGTAGTTGCGGCCTTCCATGGCTGCATCCACTTCGTCGAGAAGAAAGGCCAGATTGGCGGCCTCGTTTCGGCATGGAATTACAATTGTGATTGCCGGATTGCTCAAGTTGCAGACTTTCGTATTATCTGGTCAGGCGCGCTCCTTAACATTGAAAGAGCCGCCTTTCCATCCTCAAATCATTCAACGGGGAATGATCAACGCTTATTGCGAATATCCGTCAAGGTCTTGGCAGGGGTGATCGCCTCCGGATCAAGCCGGATTTCGATGATCGATGGTTTGCCGCTTTGGACCGACCTTTGCCATGCGCCTTCGAAATCTGCGGTGGCTTCAACCGTCTCGCCATGGCCGCCATAGGCACGGGCCAGCATGGCAAAATCCGGGTTGGTCAGGTCGGTTGCCGAGACGCGTCCGGGATATTCCCGCTCCTGATGCATGCGGATGGTGCCATATATATTGTTGTTGATGACAAGCACGATGATTGGCAGGTTATATTTGACCGCCGTCGCAAAATCCTGACCATTCATCAGAAAGCAGCCATCTCCGGCAAAACAGACGACTGTTCGTTCAGGATAAAGTCGCTTTGCTGCGACAGCAGCGGGGAGCCCATAACCCATCGAACCGGAGGTCGGCGCCGCCTGTGTGCCGAAACGGCGGAAGCGGTGGAAACGATGCAGCCAAGTGGCGTAGTTGCCAGCACCATTGGTCATGATCGCATCTTCAGGCAGAACGCTTTCAAGATAAGTCATGATCGGGCCCATGGCGACATTGCCGGGGCCTGTTTGTGGTGGCGTCGACCATTTGAGATAGGCAGCGTGTGCAATCTCAGCTTCATCAGGCCAATTGATGTGCGATGGCGGCGCTAAATGCTCGACCGCTTCGGCGAAGGCATCCGGCGCGGCATTGATGGCAAGTGCGGGGCGATAGACGCGGCCGAGTTCATTGGCATCAGGGTGCACATGGATCAGTGTCTGCTTGGGGTAGGGACTGTCCATCAGCGTATAGCCTGATGATGGCATTTCGCCGAACCGTCCACCAACAAGCAGAAGCACATCGGCTTCCTTCACCCGCGTACCAAGCGCCGGATTGATACCAATACCAACATCGCCAGCGTAATTTGGATGAAGATGATCGAACAGCATCTGGCGGCGGAAGGAACAACCAACCGGCAGGTGCCATTTTTCGGCAAAACGGGTGATGGAGCGAACCGCCGCTTCATCCCAGCGCGACCCCCCCAGAATCATGAATGGCTTTTTGGCACCCTGCAAAAGGTCGGCAAGTTTCTCGATACTGGCGGATGAGGGGCCCGTTGCAACAGGCTGCCAACCCTGCGCGGCGACAGCTTCAACCTTGTCGGTCAGCATATCTTCCGGCAGGGCAAGCACGACAGGGCCGGGACGGCCTGATGTCGCCACGGAGAATGCGCGGGTGACGAATTCCGGGATGCGGCGGGCGTCGTCGATCTCGGCCACCCATTTGGCAGTATCAGCAAAGAAGCGGCGATACTCCACTTCCTGAAATGCTTCACGTTCCCGCGCCTCGCGCTGCACCTGCCCGATGAACAGAATCAGCGGCGTTGAATCCTGCATGGCGATGTGAATGCCCGGCGAGGCATTGGTGGCTCCCGGACCACGGGTGACAAAGCAGATGCCGGGCTTGCCGGTGAGTTTACCCCAAGCCTCGGCCATCATCGCCGCGCCACCTTCGGCCCGGCAGACTGTTACACCCACATCGGCATCCACAAGCGCATCGAGCACCGCGAGGTAGCTTTCGCCGGGAACGCAAAACAGCTGTTCCGCGCCATTGGCCTTGAGTGCTTCTACGATCAATTCACCGCCGGTTTTCATCGGATGCGTCCTTTAATTCCTGGAGAATGTCTGCGCTGTGTTCGCCAAGGCGTGGCGAGGGTCGGTTATAGGTAAGGGGTGTTTTCGACATGACGATCGGCGTGCGCACCGAGGGAATGCTGCTGCCATGGGCATCATCAAGATCGAGCCGCAATTGCCGCGAGACGATCTGCGGGTCATCGAACATTTCACCGATACGGTTGATCGGCCCGGCGGGAACAGCATTTTGCGCGCAGGCTTCAAGCAGATCGGCCCTTGTGCGCTTTTGTGTTTCCGCCCGGATCAGGGCGGTCAGTTCGGTGCGGTTTTCCAGTCGGGATCGATTGGTCAGAAAGCGCGGATCGGCACTGAGGCCATCCAGCCCCATGATTGCGCAGAACCGCGCAAACTGCCCGTCATTGCCGACGGCAAGAATAAGGTGGCCGTCGGACGTGGGCACAACCTCATAGGGCGAAATATTCGGATGCGCATTGCCCATGCGGTTGGGGCTGTTGCCTGTGGCGAGATAGTTCATCGCCTGATTGGCCATAACAGCAGATTGCACGTCGAACAGCGCCATATCGACCTGCTGGCCTTCACCGGTTTTTTGCGCATGGGCGAGCGCCGCCTGAATGGCGATGACCGAGTAAAGCCCGGTAAAAACATCGGCGACGGCAAGGCCAACCTTCTGCGGTTCGCGCTCCGGCTCGCCAGTGACGGACATCAGGCCGGACATGCCCTGAATGATGAAGTCATAGCCCGCCTGACTGGCATAGGGGCCGGTCTGGCCGAAGCCGGTGATGGAGCAATAGACGAGGCGGGGATTGTCGGCGCTCAATGTTTCATAGTCGAGGCCGTATTTTTTCAGGCCGCCAACCTTGAAATTTTCCAGTACGATATCCGCTGTCCGGCACAGCGCCCGAACCGTTTCCTGACCTTCCGGCGAGGTGAAATCAACCGTAATGGAACGCTTGCCGCGATTGCAGGAATGGAAATAAGCGGCGGAGAGGTTCTCACCCTCTTTGCTCGTAATGAAGGGCGGGCCCCAGCCACGGGTTTCGTCGCCACCTGCAGGGTTTTCCACCTTGATCACATCGGCGCCGAGATCGGCGAGGATTTGTCCGGCCCATGGCCCGGCAAGGACGCGGGCGAGTTCGATGACGCGCACGCCTTTGAGGGGAGCTTCAGTCATGATTGTCAGGTGCGCTCCAAATTTACTGCTTGTTTCTGAACGACTCGAACCGCCCATTGGGTGAAGTCAGCCATAATCACGTCGCGGTTGATTTCATTCAACCCTTCATGGCGGGTGTCTTCGTAAACTTTGCTGGTGACATCGGAGAAGCCGAGTTTTTGCATGCGGTTTGCGAGATCACGCATGGCACTGCCTTTTGCCGTCGCAGGGTCTTGCCCACCGCCAGCAAGATTGAACGGCAGGTCACGCCTGACCTTGGCAAGTGCGGTATTATCAGCGCCTGCAAAGGTGAAGCCGAAAACATCGCGCCACATGCTGACCGAGGCGTCCCAGCCGCATAGAGGATCATTGACATAGGCGTCGACTTCCTTGGGGTCGCGGGAGAGCCAGTCGAACGGCGTGCGGGCATTCTTGATACCGCGCGCCCATGTCTGAAAGGTCAGTTTGGGCAAAAGCATGCTCGGTACGTCGGAGCCGAGGAACATGCGTTCGGCCCGCAAAATGCCCTGTGCCAGCCGTCCTGATAATCCGACGGAAAAATTGGCATTCCAGATCGCCGCCGCCTGAACCTTCTCCTGATACTCAAGCACATAATTGAGGCCGATCAACCCGCCCATGGAATGTCCAAACAGAATGAGCGGTAATCCCGGATGGCGAACGCGGGCAATGGCATTGATGACGTCCATGTCCTTCAGCACCAGCCGTATGCCATCCTTCTGGGCAAAGCGGCCAAGCGGCGCGCCCTCGGCTTTGGTGTATCCATGGCCGCGATGATCATGGGCATAAACATGAAAGCCTTGGGCATTCAGGTGCTCTGCAAAACGCTGGTATCGCAGGCAATGTTCGGCAAGGCCGTGGCTGATCTGGACAATGGCTTTGCCGGAACCGTCAGCGGGTGAAAAACGCATGGCAAGCGCCGCGCCCGTCGATGACCGGATCGTTTCAATGTCTGCAAAACTCATTCATGCCTCCCACGGGCCTCCCTTGCCCAAATAGAAGTGGTTCTGTTTGGGTAAGGGAGGCTCCGGAACACTTGAAAGGGTGGCGCGTGATTAGTCAATCCACAATAAATTCTGCGTAAATTTGGCTATGTTGGCGTATTTATGCACAATAAATAATCATCGATTGGGTTGTGCAATTTTATTTTGCAAAACCTCTTGCAAACGACAAAAACTTGCCGCAAAACTTCATTCAGAAAGAGATTGAACCTCGTGTCTTCTCTCAATTGTCTCCCGGCTTTGATGCTGACAGAACGCTGAATTGCTGCGTTGAGGGATAATTGTTTGAGCCAGAGTATTCAGGTCTTTGCCAGTTACATGGCCGTTCAGGGGAGAAGAGGACGCTCCCCAAATACGGCGCCAGAGGGGAAACCGGGTGACGGAAATATCCGCGCCCGGTTTCGCTCGTTTTGGGGGTGATGTATTCACCCCCCTCTGCCCTGTCGGGCATCTCCCCCACAAAGGGGGAGATCAGCTGTCAGTACTGCCTTCGCACACTCTGCTACGCTTCCAGTCGTGGGAAAGCGTTCATGTCAATGTGATCTCCCCCCTTGTGGGGGGTCCGAAGGACGGGCGAGACCCGTGGCTCGCCCTGGTAGTCCGACAGGACATAGGGGGGTGGTGTTTGAGCACAATAGATGCTGTAAAACGGTCAAACAAATCAGCCATATCCCGAAATAAACGCCGCGCGCATTGCCACCCGCGTACCTTTCGCCTACATACGGCGCAAATTCATGTCCCAAAAATCCCGAACATCGGAGTGACGCGCGTTATGGCACGCCAATTCATTTATCATATGGCCGGCCTGAACAAGGCATATGGAACCAAGAAGGTTCTCGAAAACATTCACCTTTCCTTTTACCCCGATGCCAAGATCGGTATTCTCGGACCGAACGGTGCGGGTAAGTCGACGATCCTCAAGATCATGGCCGGCATGGACAAGGAATACACAGGCGAAGCCTGGCTGGCCGATGGTGCCACCGTCGGCTATCTCGCTCAGGAACCGGTGCTTGATCCCAACAAGGACGTGATGGGCAACGTCATGGACGGTGTTGCGGACAAGAAAGCTATCCTTGATCGCTACAACGAATTGATGATGAACTATTCCGACGAGACCGCCGATGAAGGCGCGAAGTTGCAGGACATCATCGACGCCAAGAACCTCTGGGATCTGGAATCACAGGTCGAGATGGCCATGGAAGCGTTGCGCTGCCCGCCCGGTGATTCCGGTGTGGAAAAGCTGTCGGGTGGTGAGCGCCGMCGTGTCGCACTGTGCCGTCTGCTGTTGTCGCAGCCCGATCTTCTGCTGCTTGACGAACCGACCAACCACCTTGACGCCGAAACCACCGCATGGCTGGAAAAGCATCTGCGTGAATATGCCGGCTCCGTCCTGCTCATCACGCATGATCGCTACTTCCTTGACAATGTAACGGGCTGGATTCTCGAACTCGACCGTGGTCGTGGCATTCCTTACGAAGGCAACTATTCCGCCTATCTCGGTGCCAAGTCCAAGCGCATGCTGCAGGAAGGCCGCGAGGACGACTCGCGCCAGAAGGCTCTGGAGCGCGAGCGCGAATGGATTTCCGCCAGCCCGAAGGCCCGTCAGGCCAAGTCGAAGGCGCGTATCAAGGCCTATGATGCGCTGGTTGATGCCGCCAATGATCAGCGTCCGGGCGACGCACAGATCATCATCCCCGCAGGCGAGCGCTTGGGACAGGTGGTTATCGAAGCCGAAAACCTCACCAAGTCTTTCGGTGATCGCGTTCTCATTGAAAACCTGACCTTCAAACTGCCTCCGGGCGGCATTGTTGGCATCATCGGGCCAAACGGTGCGGGTAAGACCACGCTGTTCAAGATGATCACTGGACAGGAAAAGCCGGATTCCGGTTCGATCCGCGTCGGTGAAACGGTTCATCTTGGTTATGTCGACCAGAGCCGCGATCATCTTGTCGCCGAAAAGAACGTCTGGGAAGAAATTTCCGGCGGCAATGAAATCATCAAGATCGGCAAGAACGAGATGAATTCGCGCGCCTATGTTTCGGCGTTCAACTTCAAGGGTGGCGATCAGCAGCAGAAGGTTGGCAATCTCTCCGGTGGTCAGCGCAACCGCGTTCACCTTGCCAAGATGCTGCAATCGGGCGGCAATGTGCTGCTCCTCGACGAACCGACCAATGATCTGGACACGGAAACGCTGGCGGCTCTTGAGGATGCGCTGGAAAAATATGCTGGCTGCGCCGTTATCATCAGCCACGATCGTATGTTCCTCGACCGGCTGGCAACGCATATTCTGGCATTCGAAGGCGATAGCCACGTCGAATGGTTCGAAGGCAACTTCGAGGATTATGAGAACGATAAGATTCGCCGTCTGGGACCAGACAGCGTCAATCCAAAGCGTCCGAGCTATAAGCCCCTCACTCGTTAAAAAGAGCGGGCGCGCTAAAAAGATCGGGAGGGTGGCAACACCCTCCCATCACCGATTTTGACATTTCCATCAGTGATATTGGCTGGTTTTAATATTCAATTTTCCTAAGATGCGGCAGATTGCATGGAGCGCCGTTGTCATGACTGATCTTTTCGCAACCACAACTCACATTATTCCTGCCCGCAAGATTGCCGGCCGGGTCAGTGGTGTATTTCAGGCGCCCAAGGACAGTTTTGTCACTGCCGCGTCCGAAATGCTTGATCTTACCTTTGAGGGTATACGCGGCGATTATCATGCTGGCCTTACCCGCCGCTCCGGTGGACGCGAGCCGTGGTATCCGCGTGGCACTGAAATGCGCAATGAGCGGCATATTTCCATTCTGGCAGCTGACGAGCTTGAAACGATTGCCAAGACCATGGGCCTTGCGGAAATCAAGCCGGAATGGATCGGCGCCAATATGCTGGTCGATGGTATTGCCTCGCTTTCCATGCTGCCGCCGCGCACGCTGCTGTTCTTCGAAGGCGGGGTGACGTTGAAGGTGGATGGCCAGAACGCACCCTGCAAGGTTGCCGGGCGTTCCATCGCCGAAAGCGCGCAGACGCGCGATCACACCACCACAGCACTTGATTTCGTCAAGGCATCGAAGCGCCTGCGTGGGGTTGTCGCCTGGGTTGAAGTGCCGGGTATCATCAATGCGGGTGAAAAAGTCGATGCGCGTCTGCCGGAGCAATGGATTTATCCCGGCTGATACTTGCGTCTTTTCAGAATTTATGGCGAATGAAAGCCGGTTCGGTGCCTGCTTGCAGGAGAATCGGGAAGCCGGTGAAAATCCGGCACGTGCCCAACGCTGTAAAAGGGGATGGGCCGCGCAGAATGCCACGGAGATATCCGGAAGGCGCGCGGTTCAGATGAACCTCAGTCAGAAGACCGGCCGGACCAGATAGCCAAAACCGCATGGACGGCGGAGGAGGTGTCCGGGGCTTTGGCCCCTCGCGTTGTTGGGAGCAAACAATGCATGATTCTGTCCATGGTCCTGTGACCGCCGCTGATTTTTCCCGTGATGAGCGCGATGCCGTCTACAAAGCCATCTATACCCGCCGCGATGTGCGCGATCAGTTTTTGCCACGACCTATAGAAGATGACGTGCTGATGCGGCTCCTCGATGCTGCCCATCATGCGCCATCAGTGGGTTTCATGCAGCCGTGGAACTTCATTCTCATCCGCGATGAAGCGCGCAAGGCCGAGGTGCACAGGGCATTTACCCGTGCCAATGCGGAAGCAGCTGGGATGTTTGCCGATGAGCGTCAGGCGCTATATGCGTCGTTGAAACTGGAAGGCATCGTGAAGGCGCCGGTTAATCTTTGCATTACCTGCGATAGGACGCGCGGCGGGGACGTGGTGCTGGGGCGGACGCACAATCCGCAGATGGATATCTACAGCACCGTGTGCGCCGTGCAGAACCTGTGGCTGGCGGCACGGGCAGAAGGTATTGGCGTCGGCTGGGTCAGCATCTATCACGATCAGGATATGCGCCGCATTCTTGGTATCCCTGACCATATCGAGATTATCGCTTATCTGTGCATCGGCTATGTCGATCAGCTTTATGAGAGCCCGGAACTGGAAAAACGTGGTTGGCGCAAACGCCTGCCGCTCAGCGAACTCATTTTTGAAGATCAATGGCCAGTCAGCTCGGATCTTCCTCGTCGGGGTCGAGAAGCCGGGTTGCGCGCCATTCCGTCAGTTTCCGGTTGATGGCTTCAAGCACAAAAAACCGTGCCGATTCCTTATCGTAGCCATCATCGCGCAGGGCATCGTAATCCGTGTGCTGGTGGCGGACATGGGCGACTGTCGCAAGCCAGACGGCGATGGGCGGCGGCAGGGTTTTCATATGCGGTGCGGTGGCGGCGGCGCGTATGGGTTCGGAATCCGAATAGGGCACAGCAGGCAGAAGCAATGTGAGCTGCTTGCCGATAGCCCGCTGACGGTTGGTTCCTGAACTCATAACATCACTCTCACAGATTCGCCTGTCGATTGGCTCGCCTATTTCAGACGCGACAAAATTTGCCGTCAACAAAAAACAAACTTGCCAAATCCGCATTTCTCACATAAACATATCTTTATATCTTTTGAGGAAAGCTCGATGGACAAACGTGATCTCAACCTTGACCTGATGGTCGATACGCTGAAAGCAGCGGCGGAGCCAAGCCGCCTGCGCATTCTGGCGCTGTTGTCCCGCGGTGATTTGACGGTTTCCGATCTGACCTCCATTCTCGGACAATCGCAGCCGCGTGTCTCCCGCCATCTCAAGCTGCTCTTCGAAGCCAATCTGATCAATCGCTATCAGGAAGGCTCCTGGGCCTATTTCCGCCTGGCAGAATCGCTGATCGTTGGCGACATTGCCCGCATATTGCTCGACCGCCTTGATATATCCGATCCGCTGCTGGAACGCGATATTGAGCGGCTTGGCTCGGTCAAGCTGCAGCGCCGCGAGCGGGCAGCAGCCTATTTCAGCGCAAATGCAACAAGCTGGGATGTTATCCGTTCGTTGCATGTGCCTGATGGTGCCGTGGAAGCTGCGCTGACCAAGATCGTCGGACGTACACCCTTTCAGGCCATGCTTGATGTTGGCACCGGTACTGGCAGACTGCTTGAGCTGTTTGCACCGCTTTACATTCGCGGTGTCGGCATCGATATCAATCGCGACATGCTGACCATCGCCCGGTCCAATCTCGACCGCTCGGGTATTGCCAATGCGCAGGTTCGTCAGGGTGATGTCTATTCGCTACCCGTCGATCGGGAGTCCTTTGATCTGGTGACTATTCATCAGGTTCTGCACTTCCTTGATAACCCTGCCGAAGCAATTCGCGAGGCAGCACGGGCGCTACGGGCAGGTGGCCGGATGCTGATCGTCGATTTTGCCCCGCACGATCTTGAATTCCTGCGGGACAGCCATGCTCATTTGCGGCTTGGCTTTACCGATAACCAGATGCGTGACTGGCTGACTGAAGCCGGGCTTGCACTGGAAGACAGCATTGAACTTGAACCAAAAGACCAGGACAAACTGACCGTCAAACTGTGGCTGGCACGCGACCCACGCTTGCTGATCGCTGATCCCGCTTTAACCTCCCGCGTATCGGAGAGTGTCTGATGAGCTTTTTCCGCCAATCCCGCCGTGCAGACCTTGGCACCAATATCAAGGTTTCGTTCGAATTCTTTCCGCCTAAGACCGAGGTTATGGAAGAGCGCCTTTGGGAGACTGTGACGCGCCTTGCGCCGCTCAATCCTGAATTTGTCTCGGTGACTTACGGAGCCGGTGGTTCCACCCGCGAGCGCACGGCCCGCACGATCAAGCGTATTCTGACCGAAACCGACGTCAATGCGGCAGCGCACCTGACCTGCGTCGATGCGACGAAGGAAGAAGTCGACACCGTCGTGCGTGAATTCGCAGCCATGGGCGTGAAGCGCTTCGTTGCACTGCGCGGTGATCCGGCTGGCGGCGTTGGTGCCCATTATAAGCCGACACCGGGTGGCTATGAGAATGGTGCCGATCTGGTTGCAGGTCTGAAAGCCTTTGCCGATTTCGACATTTCCGTTTCCGCCTATCCGGAAAAGCATCCGGAAAGCCCGGACTTTGCCACTGATATCGATATGCTCAAGCGCAAGGTCGATAATGGTGCAACGCGTGCGATCACGCAGTTCTTCTTCGAAAACGATCTCTATGAGCGTTATGTGGAGAAGGTGCGCCGGGCAGGCATTTACATTCCCATCCTGCCGGGCATTCTGCCGATCCATAATTTCACGCAGGTGACCAATTTCTGTTCGAAGGCCGGAACGCATATTCCGGCATGGCTGGCTGAGCGGTTCGAGGGGCTCGACAATGATCCGCAGACCCATGCACTGGTCTCGTCAGCTGTTGCGGCGGAGCAGGTCCTGGATCTGGTCGAGCGCGGTGCGCAGGATTTTCATTTCTACACCATGAACCGTGCGGATCTTGCCTTTGCGATCTGCCACCTCATCGGGATTCGTCCAGCCAGCGGCACGCTGGAACCCGCATTAGCAGGCGCTGCCTGATCGCGGATAAGGTGCATTTGAAATGGAAATGGCCCGGTTGCTATAACCGGGCCATTCCAATTTGTATGTCACCTTCTTAACGGTCAGAGACCATCTCTACGGCGCTCTTCTTCTCAATCAGGGTATGAGTCCTACGACCATTGCACCGATAAATGCGAACGCTGCACAGATCATGAGGACGTTCATCGAACGAGTAAGTCCCATAGTTTGTCTCCTGCAGTTAACCGCCTTAGCATAACGGAAAATTGCCACAGAAAAAGCGGAAATATTACGGTCTGATGACATCATCAGTAGAAATTTTTTGCTCACCAATCGTAAGTTTCTGAAATGAAACGCATTTAACGGAATAAAAAATCGTGTATTCACGATTAAATTACCGAAGATTTGGTTTATTTTTGCAACGCACCAAAACTCAAAATGCGCGGTTTCTCACGGATTTGTGACACAATTGCGCCGCAATTCCACCACCGCGTTTCATGCGCAGTCCGCTAGGATTTGTTGAAAACTCTATCTTTTTTGCGGTTTTTAAGTGCGGCAAGCAGCCTGCCGTCAATGGTCAGAAGGCCGAGGGCGATCAGCGCCATGCCGGCAAAATCCTTTAAGCCGAGCTGTTCGCCGAGAAAAATTGTTCCAAGCAGGATTGCACTCACGGGAACAACCAGCGTGACAAGCGAGGCATTGGTGGCACCGCCAGCCCGGACAATCGAAAAGAACAGGATATAGGCAAAGGCGGTGGATAGAAGCGCAAGGCTGAAGACTGCGACCCAGACGCCGCCATCCGGTGCAGCCAAATTTGGAATACCATCCGACAACAGCACCACGGGGATCATGATCAGGGTCGAGGCAGTCATCTGGCCGGTTGCAGTGACCGCAGGCGGAATGCCCTTGAACCGCTTGGCGAGAATACTGGCAAAGGCATAGGAGAGGGTGGCACTCAGCACGGCGATTTCGGCCCAAAGCGGTCCGCCAAGGCCGGAGAGCAAGCCGGGCCCGACCATAACCACGGTGCCGAAGATGCCGAGCAGAATACCTGCGATCTTGTTGGTGGAGATTTTTTCATCAATGGTCAGGAAGCTGGCGATGATCACGGTCCAGATCGGTGTCGTCGCATTGAGGATCGACTCAATTCCCGCGCCAAGCGCCGTCTGGCCGATAAACAGCAGGGAGAAGGGGATGACATTGTTCAGAAGCCCCAGCCCGGCAAAACCCAGCGCGTGCTGACGGTAATCCCAGAACCTGATGCCACGGCCAAGCAGATAGATGTGCAGGGCGAGGGCGGCGATGACCACCCGAAAAAGCACGAGGGTCAGCGGCGGAATTACCGATACGGCGATTTTGGCAAAAAAGAATGAACCACCCCATATGGCGCCAAGCAGCAGCAATTGCAGCCAGACAATGCCGGTCATAGCAAGCGGATTGGGTGTCGTCGTCTGGTTCATTGTCACTGGAAGTCCCCCGGTCCTGTCTGAGACGCCTATTCCTAAGCGCGCACCGGGAAATTGCCACCTGATTCGTGCGAGAAGATAGTTCGCGCGGAAAGATAGTCGTGTGAGGAGATAGCTTTCACGACAGCTCGCCAGAATGAATAACTGAAACAAACCCTCTGGACACCAAACACTGCGAGACTCTTGGCACTACACTTGTGCACACCTCCACGTTCTACCGTTTTTGCTGCTCTATCGTTGCTGCTTTTGTTTTACGCGCTTCTACCAAACAAGATTACCCGATTACCCACAAATCGAACTATTGAAGGATATCATCAAGACCAAGGAATTTAAATTAGACTATAGTATAATTGATAATGATTTCAGAAGCTTATATAATTTTACATAGGTTAAAGAGAGCGATAACATCTGTTCTCGACCGGTGCGAGGGTTTGATTTCCTGAGTGGTACGAAGACACAACGGAAATGCGAGGATACCAGTTGAATAACGATATTGTTGAATAACGACATTGGGGAGCATTGGGGAATAGGCGTGGTCGACATCAGATGGAAAGTCGACATCAGATGGAAAAGCGCGTGGAGGTGCTAGAGAACGGTGAAAACGGGACCAGGGGATCGCGATAGAACTGACTTTCGTCCGTCATCTGCTCTTGCTAAGACTTCTGCATGACGCAGAACATCACGATGCAACGATTCGCCTCGGCCCGCGATGCAGCCCTTACCCTGCGGCCCGATCAACCTGTCTATTGCTTTCGGCCAAATGTACTGGTCGAAGATGCGCACCAGTTCATGAAAATGTTTCCCGGCGAGACCGCCTATGCGGTCAAGACCAACGGTGAAAACCTTGTGCTGGAAACATTGGCGCGCAACGGCATCAACACATTCGATGTGGCCTCGCCGGGTGAATTTGAAGCGGTGCGCAAGGTCGCTCCCAATGCACACATGCTCTATATGCATCCGATCAAGGCGCAGTCGGATATTCGTCTTGCGCTTGAGACCTATGGCATTCGCATCCTTGCGGTGGATCATGAGGATGAGATTGCCAAGGTAACGCGTATTGTGCGGGCGCTTGATATCGATCCGGGCAGCGTCACGCTCTATGTGCGGCTGCAGACCAAGGGTCATGCGGCCTATGAGCTTTCCAAGAAATTCGGGGCAACGCCAGCCCATGCGGTCGAGCTTTTGCAACGGCTGCACAAGATCGGCTACAAGGTCGGCATCTGTTTCCATGTGGGTAGCCAGATCGAAGATCCTGATACCTATGAGCGGGCGCTGCGGTCAGCTGACTGGGTGCGCAATCGCGCCGGTGTGCCGCTTGCGGGTCTTGATGTCGGTGGCGGTTTTCCAGCTGAATATGGCCATGATCCCAAGCGCAAGCATGTGGAAATGCCCTCGCTCGGGCAGTTGATGTCGCGTCTGCGCGGCGACATCAAGGAATGGGGCTTTGGCGATCTGCCTTTGGTGGCAGAACCCGGCCGCGTGATTGTGGCACGGGCTTTCTCGCTGATCGTGCGCGTGCTCCTGCGCAAGGGGCGGCGGCTTTATATCAATGATGGTATCTGGGCTTCGCTGTCGGATTCGTGGACCGGCAAGATCACACTTCCCGCACGGTTCATACCGGACCCGGCAATCAAACATCGCAATGGCAACGTCAAGGAAATCGTACCGTTCCGCGTCTGCGGTGCCACCTGCGATTCCGTCGATATCCTGTCACGGCCATTCTGGCTGCCGGAAACGGTGGCAACCGGTGACTGGATCGAAATCGGCAATATCGGCGCCTATTCCCTGTCGCTGCGCACCCGCTTCAACGGGTTTTACCCTGATACGTTTGTTGAGGTGGAAACAACGTTTGACGAGGGTGGCCAGCCGGAAGGCTTTGCTTCACTGGAAACAATGGCCCCGGCCGAGCACAGAGAGTAAGCCTTACGATTGGCCCCTTAGAGCTTTCCGAGCAGTTCCGGTGTAGGCCAGGAATCGGCAGGCAGGCCAAGGCGCATCTGTTCTTCGCGAACCGCATCGCGGGTCAAGATACCGAACACGCCGTCGATCTTCGGGCCCATATCATGGCCACGGGCGGCAAGCTTGGTCTGCAATTCCTTCATCTGATCCGGAGTGAGGCCAGTTTCTGGGGTTGTAGGTTCAAGCGGACCTGCACCGGCCAGACGCGTGGCGAAATAGGCGGCCGTTGTGGCGTAAATGATGGATTTGTTCCACTCGACGAAAATGTCGAAATTCGCATAGGACAGGAATGCCGGACCCTTGCGGCCCATGGGCAATAGCAATGATGCATCGCCGTCGTCAGGGCCAAGCGGCCCCTTCATGCCGGTCACACCCCATTCAGACCATTTGGAATGTGGAAGACGGTTGGTGCGCAGAGCGTTTTCCCAAGGCAGTTCCTTGGTCAGCTTGACTTCCTCAAGCCAGGGCTCGCTCTTGCGCCAGCCCAGATCATGCAGGAAGCGTGCAGTTGTCATAATAACATCCGGCGCGCTGTTCTTCAGGTCCACCTTGCCATCGCCGTCGCCATCGACACCGCGTTCAAGATAAACCGTCGGCAGCAATTGTGTCTGACCGATTTCACCCGCCCACGCGCCTGTTGTCTTTGAATCGACCACGCCCTTATCGAAGAGCTTGAGAAGGGCAATCAACTGTGGGCGGAACAGTTCCGGACGGCGGCAGTCAAACGACAAAGTGAGAAGGGAATTCAGCGTATCGAAATCGCCCTGAACCGCGCCATAATCTGTCTCCAGCCCCCAGAAGGCGGCAATAACAGGACCCTGCACACCATATTCGGCTTCGGCCCTGGCAAAAGTATCGGCATATTTCTTGAGGTTGGCAGCGCCCTGTTTGAGACGATAATCAGATACCATGCGTGAGGAGAAGGTCAGGAATGTCTGGTTGAACACGCCCTGCGCGCGGTCGCGCTGCAGAACCTTGTCATCCATGGACGCCTTGAGAAGTTCGTTCAGGCCCTTTTCGCCCACGCCCGCTGCCTTTGCCTCGGCAATGAGGCCGTTGAACCATGGCTCGAGTTCACCGCCGCAGGCAGGCTTTGCAGCCGCTGGTTGCAGCGGATCGACCTGATCCAGTGCATAGGCGGAACCTGTCGCAGAAAGAAGCGCGGCGGCAAGGGCTATCGATAGTTTGTTCATTCAGGAAATCTCGTCAGTAACTCGGGGGCGCGCCCATCGGCGCGCGCGTTTCCCTGCTAATGCACGATTATGTCCGTGGCGTGAAGTCACAGAATTGCGAGAAAACCCGGAATGTGACTTTATCGCACCTTGTTGCGGGCCAGCCACTGTTTCCACGCCGCCTCATTGCCAGCAAAGACATTGATGTCCGCATCGCCGCGAATACCGGGGATGGAGCCTGTTCCCGTGTACTGCCAGAACGTCCAGGGGTGGGTGCCGTATTTCTCGTCCGGGTGTCCGGCCACCGAGCGTAGCCAGAATGGATATCCGGCCAATTGCCTCAGATCATTGTCGTCGAAGAAGTCGACTGTGGTGTAAATGATCGGCCGCTTGCCATAGTGGCGCTCCAGCATATCGGCGAAGATGCGCATTTCGCTGCGCACCACGGCCGCATTGGGGCGCAGCTTGCAGGTTGGGGACGACGCATTCCATTCCATATCAAGCACGGGCGGCAGCGCGCCGGGATCATTCGGCACATTGCGGATGAACCACTGTGCCTGTTCCCTGGCGGTGCGGCAGAAATAATAGAAGTGATAGGCACCGCGCGGAATGCCCGCGGCCCGCGCCGCCTGCCAGTTTTCCGCCAGACGGTCATCGACCCGGTCTGCGCCTTCCGTGCCCTTGATAAAGACAAAGGAAATGCGGCTGGCACGAACTGTCGCCCAGTCGATTGTCGATTGGTATTTTGAAACATCAGTTCCGTGAACAGGATAATGCCATGGCGTCTTTCCCGTCCAGTCATGCGGATCGCGATCATTGAAACGCGGCGCGTTGACAGGACCCGACGGCGCGGCGATCTGCTGCAACGGAGCGGATGCAGACCGCTTTTTCGTATCGGAAAAATCATAATCGACCGTCGTGCAGCCGGCGAGAAGAAGTATCAGTAAACCAGCGGCAAGTCGCTTCATGAAAGACGGTCCGTACTCGAATCGTGATTGGGCATTCTGTTGGTTTTCAGTCATGCGATATTATGCTTAACAGATCATGACCGGCAGAGATGACTAGTGATAATCAGTGCCGCGACTTTGTCACTATTTTTCAATGTGATATCTGTAAGTGACTGTTGGGGCATGGTAGGTCACATCATCGTGTTTGACATGATAGACGGCAAAAATGTTGTCAGCACACAGATTTGACCCATCCGGGGAAGACGATGTTCAGGAAAATTGGCTGGGTTGTACTTGTTATCTGCGTCATTGGCCTTGCCAATGTGACGCTGGCCGCGTGGATTACCATCGACCGGCCGGAGCTTGGTATCGGCAATAGCCATACGGAAAATTGCGTGCGTCCGACGGTCCCGAGCTTCTGGAGAAATTATCGCGGCTTTCCCAGCTACAATAACGAGCTTATCGCCGACTATTTCGGCGTTTACGCTGCCTATGCGTCGAATATCTACAAGCCGATTGCCCGGCATCATTTTGATCTGAAGTCCGAATATTTCGGCTGGGAGCCTTTCGGCGAGCCTATCGCCAAGGCAGGCGGATTTTATGCGGAAGTCTATCGCCGCCGCAGTTCAGACCGTATGTCCTATATGATCGTGTTTCGCGGCAGCGATGGTTTGGCCAGCATTTCGGGGTTGATCAGTGAGCTCAGCTATTTCACCCAGATTATCAATCCATGGGATCAGTATCGCACGGCCCGCAAGGAATTCGCCAAGGTCAGAGCCGAAGCCCAGAAAAATTCGGATGGCTTACCTGTTGATTACATTGTCGTCGGTCATGAATTGGGTGGCGGACTTGCCCGCCACATGGCCGCAGCATTTCCATGCACGGCGGCTATCGCTTTCAATTCCACGTTCATTTCGAACAATTTCCGGCTGACGGAACCCTATGACGGACAGGTCGTCGATCTTTTCGCTGACAATGATCTCCTGTCGCGGATTGCTATTTTGCCCAATCCCCGCTCGTTCTTCCGCATCACCCGTGTGCACCAATGGTATCGTGTCCGCAATGCCGGGCCGATGGACGGCAAGCGCGGCATGTTCAAGACCGCAACGGCAATGGCCCGCATCCCGGTTATCTGCCTGCTGCGCAGTGATTGTGAACTCTTGCAAAGTGAGAGCGGCGACGAGCTGGAATCCAATCCGCAGAGCGGACGCACGGCGGAAAACATTTCCAAACTTTATTGTCAGGCCGCCCCAAGCTCCGTCGTCGCCAAGGGCGATCTGTGTAAATAAGCGGTTAGTGCTCAATCTTTCGAGGCAACGACATATACAGAGTTTGCCGGGTTTTCCATTGCATTCAGCGAATAATGTAGTAACATATCTACATAATTTGAGCGTCGGAGGTATCATGACGATTACCACCCTATCGAGTCGCGAATTCAATCAGGACACCAGCCGCGCAAAGAAGGCGGCCAATGACGGCCCGGTGTTCATCACGGATCGGGGCAGGCCCGCGCACGTCCTTTTGACTATGAAAGAATATATGCAACTGAGCGGAGGGACGCAGAAAATTGTGGATGCTTTGGCTGGAGCCGAAGACATTGATTTTGAAGCCCCGGCAGCAGTCATCAACAGCCGCTCGACCGATCTCTCCTGATGTTTATCCTCGACACCAATGTTGTATCGGAATTACGCAAGGTTCGCGCTGGAAAGGCAGACCCGCAATTCGCAAGTTGGGCCAACGCTGCTGAATCCGGACAGCTTTACATCTCCGCAATTACTGTGCTCGAGCTTGAGACGGGCGTTTTGCAAATGGAGCGGAGAGATCCGGGACAAGGCAGTATCCTTCGCGCATGGCTTGATCAAAAGGTTCTTCCGGAGTTTGCTGGACGCACATTGTCCATAGACACTGCTGTTGCCCAAAGATGCGCCCGGCTTCATGTGCCGGATCGGCGCTCAGAGCGCGATGCCCTGATTGCGGCGACGGGCTTCGTTCATGGCATGACGATCGTCACGCGAAACATCATTGATTTCCTGCCTACCGGCGTCCCGCTGCTTGATCCATGGGAGATTCCCCGGCAAACCGAAAGGTAATCAAAACAACCTTTCGTATATCATGCATACGAGTGCAAAGCTCTTAAGCAGTGCGGCGAATGATCGAAATCCAGGCAAAGCCGCGATAGAGCCGTTGCGCTTCGGCATGGGCCCCGGCGCCAACTGCAATAGTTTCGGCGATCTCAAAGAGATCGTTGCGCGGTGTGACGTGGTACCATTCCAGCCATTTATAAAGGGCCGCCCTTGCTGCGCCGGGCAAATCCTTCAAATCGCCGAAATCGACAATGTGCAATTGGCCGCCAACCGCGAGGTGATTGACCGCCTCGCGCATGACATTTTCCCATTGCGGGATCATCGATACGGCATAGGAGATGAAAATCCGGTCAAACTGTGCGAGACCGAAGAGAGATGAGGGGTCGAACTTTGCCGCATCCGCATAGGCAAGCTGCGTGCGCTCGCCAAGTCCTGCAGCCATGACCTTCTTGCGTGCGGTGCTGAGCATTTCGTTGGAAATGTCGACACCGAAGAGTTTGGTCGTGGGGTAAGCTTCGCCGGCCATGACGAGATTACGCCCCGTACCGCAGCCGATCTCCAGAATACTGCCATTGGCTGGTGGTGTCAGGCCCGCAATCATCGGGTCGCGGCCCAGCAGGTAATATTTGCGCGTGGCATCGTAAAAATGGCGCTGATGCCGGTAGACGCGATCCATCAGCGGTCCATGCTCGATCTTGGTCAACATCAATATCAATCCTTGAGCGCGTAAAGATGGAAGCCGCCATAGATCGACGACCGGTCGCGGTTATGCAGGTCAAGAGATTGCTCTTGCCTGTAGTCCCAGCGCTCAAGCACGCTGTCATCAATACGGCCGGGYAGAATGGTGGGCTCGGCAGCGGTGCGGAAGATAACGCGTGCGCCTGATGCAGCGGTGCGGGTGATCTCGTGCCAGAGATCATTCAACTGCTTGTCATTCATCCAGTCCTGCGCATCCAAAAGGATGAAGCGGTCTACCGATCCGGCAGGCTTGGCCGCAAGGAACTCCGTCAGCGAGGCATTGACGACGCTCATGCGTTCGGCACGGTCGCGGACGTTCTCGAAATTGTTGCGCGAAAGGTAAGGAGGCAGCGGGCCGGTTTCGGCATTGTCGCTGTAGCCACGCCCGAAGGCCTGCCACGCGAAATAGTTTTCAGAGAGAGGAAAACCGCAGGCGAGTTTCTCCAGACGGCGGCGCAATACCAGCGCCATATTACCGTCGCCTGCCGTTGCCAGCGCATCATATTGCTGGGGTGGAATGCCGAGGCCAAACAGCGAGGATTTGCGCTTCGTTGCCCAACGCACCATGCGCTTGTCAAAGAGCGGGGCGAGGGCGCGATCAAAATAGGCGCGCTGTTCCTCAATCGTTTCAGCTTTCAGAATATCGCGGGGATCGATGCCATAAAGTTTGGCGACGCGGTGGCCCATGCCGATGAACAGGCCAAGCAGGCCATGCCGATAAAGATCACGCGAAAAGATGGTGATGCGGCGGCGGCCAGACAGCATCCGCTTTTCCCAATAGGCGCGGCTGGTGGTGTCGAGATGTGGCTGGATGAAACGCTCATAGGCTGCAAGGTTCGCCTTGTCGTCAGCCGTTCCGTAGAAGCGGTAGAAAGCATCGTAATTCGGCAGGCGCGAGACCGCCGCAAGCTTCAGTCGATTGAAAGCCACGTGCGCCGTGTTGAGATCGACAGCCTCGACGCTGGCAGGATCAGCGGTGAGGTAGGACATGGCGTTGCAGCCGCCCGAGGCGATGGTGACAATGCGGTGGCCGGAGCGGATTTGCAGCGCCTCCATGTCCACTTCAGGGTCTTCCCAAATCTGCGGATAGACAAGGCCTTTGAAGACATGGGCGAAGAGCCGTTCTGATAGACCAGCCTTTGACAGAAGCTTGTTCTGGCGAACGGCGTTCTGAACTTTTTCATGCCGCGGCGCGGAGGCGCTATCGGGCTGTTTGGCAAACGGCATCGGATTGAATCCCCTTGTTGGAAATTCCTCTCCGCCTAACATTTCGATGTAACAGAGCCGTGACGATTTTGAATCAAGTCCTTGCCAGATTGATTCCGGTTGTGCGGCCAAACCCTTGCATTTTCACGACTATGGGGTAGGCGTGCAGCGGCATTCCAATTGATGTTTTTCTCCCAATCCTTTGATTTTGTTAATTTCTCTCTCATTGCAAATGAGTGAAATCATTTTCCCCTAAATTCGCGATGATGGTGATTTCTTGCCCCGCAAATGGCGTATCGGGGAAGCCAGTTTCAGGCAACAAACCGGTGCATAAGCGGTGTTGTCAGTGTCACTTATGTCGGTTCAACCGCGTTTTCGTGATTCCGTGGCGACTCATTTTTCCAGCTCTGTACGCACCACAACCGACATGCCCGGTGCCAGATACTGGGCAAGGTCCTGACCCGGATCAACAGAGATGCGCACGGAAATGCGCTGTGCAACCTTGGTGAAATTACCGGTCGCATTATCGGGTTTGAGTACACTGAATTCTGATCCGGCAGCCGGCGAAAACCGCTCGACATGACCGTTCAGACGCCTGCGGTTGAGGGCATCCACCGTGAATGTTACAGGCTGGCCGATCTTGATATTGCTGAGCTGGGTTTCCTTGAAATTGGCAATAACCCACACATCTGGCGGGACCACTGCCATGAGCTGTGTTCCTGCGGTCACGTATTGTCCAAGTTTTGCGCCCACTTCGCCAACCGTCCCATCGCGCGGCGCGAGAATTTTCGTGTTGGTCATGTCAATCTCGGCGAGATTGACGGCGGCAACCGCGCCTGCGACAGCTGCTTCGAGCGATCCGCGGCTGACCCTGATGGTCTCAAGATCCTGGCGTGAAACCTCCAGCGCTGCCTGCGCCTGTGTGACCGAAGACTGAGATTGCTCCAATGCGGTTTCAGCCTGATCGGAATCGCTTTTTGTCATGACCCCTTTGATGGTCAGCGGTTCGATGCGGGCCCAATTGGCCTGCGTGCGCCGCAGACCGGAATTGGCACTGTCGAGCTGCGCCTGACTGGAACCGATGCGGGCCTGAGCGGCGCGTTCCTGCTGCGTCGAATTGTTGAGTGCGGCCTGCTGGCTTGCCAGCGTCGCTTTCGCCTGTTCAAGCTTCTGCGCATAGATGCGGTCATCAATCCGCACCAGCAACTGGCCTTCCTTGACCTGCTGATAGTCCTGCACCGGCACTTCAACGATGTAGCCACTGAGCTGCGGGCTGATGAGCGTCACATACCCTTTGACATAGGCATTCTCGGTGATCTCGACGTCGCTGTTAAACGGCGGCAGCCTCCATGCATAGAGCACCAGCACAAGGCCGAGCAGGCCGAGGAAAATTGCAATCAGGGTGGCGGTGTTGCGAAGCAATATGGTCATATCTTACGAACTTGGTTGAGCAATTTCGCCTGTGATAGCCGGAAGTATGAACTTCCTGATGCCATAGCGAAAGCTGACATGGATGAGGAGGGCGACAAGGGCAAAGAATGAGATGCCCGCTATCAGGAAGAATGCATCATTATAAGCAAGGATGTTGGCTTCACGGGTGGCCTGCTGCGACAGGAGCGCGATACCTTCCGCATTGAGGAGCACCTTGTCGGTGATGACGCGTCCATAGCCGCTTGCCAGTTGGGCAACGCGCTGGGCCACGAGCGGGTCGGACATGACGATATGTTCGGCAAGGACGTTGGAGTGGAATTTCTCGCGGATGGTGATGAAGCTGCCGAAAACCGCCGTTCCGAGCAGACCGCCAAGACTTTGCGTTGCCAGAAACACAATGAAGAAATTGAGGATATAGACCGGCCCACGTTTCAGCGCAGACATCAGGCCTGCAGACATGGCAGGCGGCAGGAAAATCACCGTTGCCGCTGCGATCAGCGCCTGACTGACATACATGTTCTCAGGGCGCGTCAGGTTCGTTGCCTGGCTGTCCATATAGGAGCCGATAATCAGGAAGATCAGGGCGATCACATGGATGGCAGGCCCGCGTTCCGGCGTCATTACGGCGGCGCAGCACAGACCTGCCACGACCATTGATACCATCATCACCGCGTAGAGCGTGGCAATCTGCTCGTTGAGCAGGCCCAGATTCTGGAAGAAGTTGGTCGCAACGGTGGCTTGCTCGGAAACGATCAACCGGAACAGGAGAATGGTTCCGGCCAGATGCAACACTTCCTTGCTCACGATCCAGCGGATATCAAGCAGCGGCTTCGTTCGATTGAGGTCGATGATGGCAGCCAGCGTCAACGTGACAACGGCGATGGCAAGAAGAATGCCGAGCCATGACACTTCCGTCCACCAGTAAAGCCGCCCGGTTACAAGGACGACAGCAGTACAGCCGAAACCGATGGCAATCAGCAGATAGGCCAGAATATCAAGTTTCTCGATGACCTTGGCGCGTGGTGGCGGTGTCAGTGGCAGGAGATAAATGACCGTAAAGGCAATGAAGGCCAGCGAAACCTCGAACATATAAAGTCCGCGCCATTGACCGAAGTCGAGCAGTGCGGGTGACAGAAACCGCGCCAACGGCGATGCCAGAGAAATGTTGGTCAGCACGAGACAGACCGCGACTGTCAATTTGCGCGCGGGCGGAAATGCTTCGAGCATATAGAGAAAGGCGAGGGTCGACATGGGAGAGGCCGCCATGCCGCTGAAAAAACGGATGATGATGGCCGATTGCAGATCGGTCACAAACAGATGCATCAGCGAGACAAGGACAAATCCGGCAATGCTCAATTGGGCAAAATTGCGCAGGCCATATTGGGCACGGATCTTGATCAAGGCGACCGAAAGACTGACATTTGGCGCCATATAGGCAGCGATCAGCCATGTCGTTTCGGTACTCGTCGCGCCGAGATAGCCTTGAATCTGTGACACATTGGTGGCGATAAGGTTCATGCCGAGCCCCTGTGTCAGGGAGAGCAGGGTGGATGCAGCAATATAGATGGCCGACCAATAGGGACTCATGGCTAGCGGTGGAGCAGGCTGGGTCGCTGCGGGCAAAGCCTGTTCCTCGGCGGGCGCCGGCTGTAATTTTAACGGGTCATACCCGACAAATTCCGCCTCCGGGATCATCAGGCCTGATCCTTGTCCATTTCGCCAATGTTGCGATTGATAGCGCGGATGACCTCCAGCGTGGCGACAAGCGCCTTGTCGTCGATGCCTTGCAAAAATTCCGCCCGCAATTCCTGTGCCAATTGATTGACCTCGCTGGCAAGCTCCGCGCCGAGAGGCGTCATGACAATCTGTTTGGCACGGCGATCACCCTCCACCGAGCGTCGTTCAATAAAGCCCTGCTTTTCCAGACCGTCCAGAAGCCGCACCATGGTCGGTGTTTCGATCTCCAGCTCTTCGGCCAGATCTTTCTGGCTGAGTATTTCCATGCGGTCGAGCAGCATCATCGTGCGGGCGCGCGCAAAGGTCAGGCCGCGTTGTTTGACCCGCGCGTCGAACAATGTGCGAATCTTGCGGCTGACTTTCGCCAGCTCGTCGATATAGATGTCACGAGGCGTCATTTTAGACATATGGTAGCCATGTAATAAGTAGTGAGCTAATCATTTCGGTTGGTATAAACCCAACCCGCGCTATTTTCAAGATGGCGCTGCGATTTTCTGGAGTAGATTTCAGCGCAGATCGAGCCGCAGCAACTCATCATCATAGGATTGGCCATTGATGCGCAGGGCATCCTTTTCAAAGCCGAAGACCGTGAAACCAAGTCCGAGATAGAGTGTGCGTGCTGGCAGGTTTGCCGCCATGACGGTGGCATGCAACGTATCGACGTGATCGCGGGCGTGATCGATAACCGCCAATGTCAACCGTTTGCCAAGGTTGTGGCCGCGCCAATCGGGGTGAACGAAAACACCCCATAGCAAACCCTTGTGCTTCTGTTTGACCTTGGGCGTGGTGGCAAAACCGGCCATGCCCACCAGTTCAGTTCCGGTAAAAGCGCCGAACACTGCGTTGGGTCTGGCCCCAAGCATCCTTTCAATGTCTGATCGTTCCCGGCCAACTTCATCCTCATAGCTTGAGCCGAACCCTTCCGGTGCTGTTTGGAGGGCATGGAGACGCAACTGCTGGAAGGTCGGTGCATCCTGGGAAGTCAGGACACGAATCAGCGGGGATAGGGGCATGGGAGTGATCTCTTCGGTATTTCGGCTGTGGAGCGGCAATTTTGCAGAACAATGTGCCAGAAGCAATCAAGCAAAGGGCCCGGATTGCTTGAGGTTTTGTGAATGTTCGATGAAAAGTTAACCCAACTTTAAAACAAGACCCAACTTTGCCTTATTTCAGGTAAGATAAAAGATGAGGGACGTATTTGTTTGAAACGGAGAGGGTATACTTATGAACAGCAAACTTCTTATTTCGCTTGGTTTGGTTTCGCTTCTCGCACTGACAGCGTGCGGTAAAAAGGAAGAAGAAAAGAAGGCACCAGCGACAACTGAACAGCCTGCAGCAACACCTGCTCCTGCCCCTGCAACACCTTCCACGACACAGACACCGGCTGCTCCAGCAACGCCGATGAATGCGGCGGATACGCTGAAGAAGCTGAAGGAACAGGCTGCCACGATGACAGCCGAGCAGAAGCAGGCCGCTGTTGCAACTGCCCGTAAGGCTGCTGAAGATGCTGCCAAGGCTGCTGGTCAGACTGCTGACCAGATCAAGGCCGCTGCGGATGCCGCAGAAAAAGTTATCAAGGATGCGCTCGGCGTTCAGTAAGAGCCGCTATCCCTGATGAAAATGGCCAGCCTCGTGCTGGCCATTTTATTTTGACAGGTGCGTCAACCCGTCTGCTCAACTTACGTCATATCGCTCTCGCAATTGCGAAAGAATTTGAATAAAACAGTCATATGTCGATTTGGCGCCGTATCAGCGACTTCATTACCACCACTGCAATCGATGCTTTCTCCAGCATTATCGAGGCCGTGCGCACTGCGTTTGAAGGTGATCCCGAAACCCGCAGGCGCGTTGCATTCTCGATTGCCATGATTGCGCTCTCTGCCAAGATGGCCAAAGCTGATGGTGTTGTAACCGAAGTCGAGGTCAAGGCATTCCACGAGATTTTCCACGTTCCGCCGCGCTATCAGGATCAAGTCACGCGGCTCTATAATCTCGCCAAGCAGGATGTGGCGGGTTACGAGACCTATGCGGCGCAGCTTGCTTCGCTCTGCGGTTCCGGCCAGCCGAACTGCAAAATGCTGGAAGACATTCTTGACGGCCTGTTCCACATTGCCAAATCAGATGGTGCGCTGCACGATAAAGAGCTGATCTTTCTGGGAACAGTTGCCGAGATTTTTGCATTGGATGAAGACCAGTTCGACAGCATTCTCGCGCGGCATGTCGGGCGCGGGCAGGCGGACCCGTTCGTCGTGCTTGGCCTCACACGCGGTGTCAGCTTTGAAGAGGCGCGCAAGCGCTACCGGGCGCTGGTGCGGGAAAACCATCCGGATATGCTGATTGCGCGCGGTGTGCCGGAAGAATTTGTTGCAATTGCCAATCAGCGCATCGCTGCTATCAATGCAGCGTGGGAAAAAGTCGAAAAAGATCTGAAGGCATATGAGCGCGTTTAAACCTGATCATTTACGCGCGGAAGTGCATCCCTCTCCGAATTTTGGCCCGCGCAAGGATGGCAAGCACCCTTCCATTCTGATCCTGCATTATACGGGCATGGCAACGGGTGAGGCTGCGGAAAGCTGGCTGACCAACCCGGAGAGCGAAGTTTCGGCTCATTATGTTGTGCATGAGGATGGTCGCGTTGTGCAGCTCGTGCCCGAGAGCGAACGCGCATGGCATGCGGGCCAGAGTTCGTGGAAGGGCGAGGTGGATATCAATTCCTCATCCATCGGCATTGAAATCGTCAATGGCGGCCCGCTGCTGGATTTTCCCGATTTTGGCGATGTGCAGATCGATGCGGTCATTGACCTGTGCAAGGGCATTGTCTCGCGCCACAAGATGCGCCCCGAGAATGTGCTCGCCCATTCGGATATTGCGCCCGCGCGCAAGATTGATCCGGGTGAAAAATTCCCGTGGCCGGTTCTTTACAATTCCGGGGTAGGGCACTGGGTAGCGCCATCGCCGATCCGTGGCGGCCGGTTCTTTTCGCTTGGTGATCAGGGCCAGCCGGTTGAAGCTTTGCAGGGCATGCTGGCCCTTTATGGCTATGATGTACCCATAGATGGTGTGTTCGGAAGGTCGACAGAATTAGGCATTTTAGCGTTCCAGCGCCATTTTCGCCCAGAAAAAGTCGATGGAGTAGCCGACATGTCAACCATCGAAACCCTGCACAGGGTACTTTCTGCACTCCCCGCGCTCATAGTATAACTATTTGTAAAAAAACGCTTTCTCTTCTGTTTTTTGTGCAGTGCAACCTATATATTTCAATGTGTTATACTTTGTTATTTGGCCGACCCATATTCGGCTGCATTGGACCGTCACATCCTTAGCCATTGTTCCGGTGGTGCCCTTTTTGATTTTTGGCGTGGAACGGATCTGGTGGTGCGCTCGCATCGCCCAAGCGATTTAGACGGAAAACGATGACAAAAAAAATTGGTATGATTATCGCCCTTCTCGGGGCGACGGCCTTCTTTGGCTCAAGCGCAGCGTATAGTAGCCCGAAAGAGCCAACAAACCTGATGGACTACCTCAAGGCCAAACGGGATGCCGCTGAAAAGGAAAAGGCAAGCGGGAAATCCGCCAAGGCTGGACAGACAGGCGGCAAGGGCAAAAAGGTTGCCGTGAAGCAGCGGACCAGCAAAAAGGTTCTGGCATCGGCCAAGCGCCCAATCGTTGAAACCAAGGCTCGCATCAAGGTGACGATCCGCAACAGAAACCTTGCCAATGTCGATACAATGACCACGGCCAGCATCCCATCTTCCGTGGGATCGATAGGGTCAACGAAATATTCGACGATTATCAGTTCCTATGCCGCCTCTTACGGCGTGCCGGTTTCGCTCGCCAATGCGGTGGTGCGGGTGGAAAGCAATTACCGCGCTGATATGACGGGAAGTGCCGGAGAAATCGGCCTCATGCAGATCAAGCTCGAAACGGCGCGTGGCCTCGGCTACACCGGTTCGCGGCAGGCGCTCTACAACCCGGAAACCAATATTCGCTGGGGCATGAAATACCTTGCCGGAGCGCATAAGCTGGGCAATGGCACGACCTGCGGTACAATTCTCAGATACAATGCCGGACATGGCGCAACGCGCATGAATCCTGTTTCGGCCAACTATTGTGCCAAGGTGAAGATGGAAATGGCTTCCAACTAAACGGGTTGCTGATTTCATTGAGAACTGTTCATAGACAAGGGCCGGATAACCAATCCGGCCTTTTTCATTTGCGTTTTGCCGCCGAAACCCTTTTATACGCTTCGTCAGCTGGCCGGGCAGCCGCGCATGTCAAAAGCCGAAAGGCGGCATGTGAGGAAAGTCCGGGCTCCAGGGAAACACGGTGCCGGATAACGTCCGGCGGGGGCGACCCCAGGGAAAGTGCCACAGAAAGGAAACCGCCCCGTCTTTCGTTGTGTCGGATCGTTACCGATTGGACACAAGGAATGACGGGGTAAGGGTGAAAGGGTGGGGTAAGAGCCCACCGCGTTACTGGTAACAGGAACGGCAAGGTAAACCCCACCGGGAGCAAAACCGAATAGGGACGGCGTGTCAGGCGAAAGTCTGACGATTGGTTTCCGGTCAGTCGTCCGGGTAGGTTGCAGGAGGCGGATGGTAACATCCGTCCAAGATGAATGGCTGCCGCGTCGGACGAAAGTCCGGCCATACAGAACCCGGCTTACAGGCCAGCTGACACTTCATCGTTTGTTTTTGGCGATTGCACGCTTTTGTGTGTGGTGTGCCGGGGTTCCCCCCCCTCTGCCCTGTCGGACTACCGGGGCGAGCCACGGGTCTCGCCCGTCCTTCGGACCCCCCACAAGGGGGGGGGATCACATTGACATCAACGCCTTTGCACAATCGGAAACGTCGCAGATTGTGCAAGATAGCATTGAAGGCTGATCTCCCCCCTTGCGGGGGGTCCGAAGGACGGGCGAGACCCGTGGCTCGCCCCGGTAGTCCGACAGGGCAGAGGGGGGTGAGCGCCGCTGGATCGTGGTTCGTGGTTCGTGGTTCGACAAGCTCACCATGAGGGAGAGCGGTGATGCAACGATAATCATCAGCATTGCAGATCACAAAGGTTGCAGAACTTAACTCCCTTCATCCCCACTCTCCCTCATGGTGAGCTTGTCGAACCACGAACCACGAACCACGCACAATGATGCAACCCATCAATCACCCCATCACTCTCTTTCCTAACCGTTCATTAAGCTTAATGAGCGATAAATTCAGAATCGCCGGAAGTGTGCCTGGTTGCAGGCTTGCTCCCACTTGTGTTCTCTAATCCCATTGACGCCCATAGTGCCCCATGATATCGATTGGTTTCATCAGTAGCGTTCAGTCGACACGGTGTTTCCCGACATTGGATTTGGCATGCCAGGGCTTGCAATCGGCCGGTTTGGCCAATGCTTCCATGGCTATTGATGGGGCTCCAAGGGGTGGAGCAGGGGTAGAAATGAAACAGGCCCTCGCGGCGGAAACGGCGGTGTTGCGTTTTGAACCGGTTCCTTGGACATGTGACGAACAAGATCGATGCGAAGGGGCGGGTATCCGTGCCGGCGCACTTTCGTTCGATCATCCAGCAGGCCGGCCATACGGAACTTTACGCCCTGCGTTCCCTGCACCTTCCTGCCCTCGATGCGGGCGGGCCGGATCTGCTGACACGCTTCGACAAGCGGCTGGAGAACGAGGACCCCTTCGCCGAGATGGCGGACGATATGTCTTTTTATCTGCACGCGGATGGCGGTTTTCTGAAACTGGACGCGGATGGCCGTATCACGGTGACGGACTTTCTGCGCGAGCATACGGGCATTACCGGGGATGTGACCTTTGCGGGGGCGAACACGCATTTTCAGATGTGGCAGCCGGATCAGTTCGAAGCGCATCGGGCAAAGGTTCGTCAACGCCTGATGCAACGGCGTCTTCAGGAAAATCAGACAGGAAACGGATAATGGCAGGTGCAGGCGGTCAGGATAATACGCGCCACATACCGGTCCTGCTCGATGAAGTCATTGCTGCGCTGAAACCCGGCCCGGGTCAGTTGATCATTGATGGTACATTCGGCGCTGGCGGCTATACAACGCGTATTCTCGAAACCGGTGCGTCGGTTACGGCAATCGACCGCGACCCGTCAGCCATTGAAGCCGGGCGGGCTTTGGAAAAAGCCCATGCGGGACGTCTCACGCTGGTACAAGGGACATTCTCGACGCTCGATCAGGTCGCACTGCTTGGTGCTCCTGATGGAATCGTGCTCGATATCGGCGTGTCTTCCATGCAGATCGATGAGGCGGAGCGCGGCTTTTCCTTCCAGAAGGACGGTCCGCTCGATATGCGCATGTCGAGTTCTGGTCCAAGTGCTGCCGATGTGGTCAATCGCCTGAAAACCGGTGATCTTGCCCGCATTTTTAATTTCCTTGGCGAAGAGCGCCATGCGGGCCGTATCGCGCGCATGATCGACAAGCGCCGCGCCACTGAGCCTTTCCATCGCACCCGTGACCTTGCCAATGCCATCGAAGCATTGGTCGGACGCAATCCGAAAATACCGATCCATCCGGCAACACGGGTGTTTCAGGCGCTGCGTATTTTCGTCAATGACGAGCTTGGCGAACTTGTCCGTGCCCTGCACGCTGCCGAACGGGCACTGAAGCCGGGCGGTCGTCTGGTTGTCGTGACCTTTCATTCGCTGGAAGACCGTATCGTCAAGCGTTTCTTCAATGATCGCGCCGGTTCAAGCGGCGGCTCGCGCCACCTGCCGCAGGCACATGTGCGGCTGGCGAGCTTCGCGCTCATTGGCAAAGGCGTTGTCGCACCCGGCGATGCCGAGACCGAAAGCAATCCGCGGGCGCGCTCGGCCAAGCTGCGCGCTGCTATCCGCACCGAAAATCCGCCGCTTGCTGAAGATCATTCGATCTATGGCCTGCCCAATCTTCCGCATTTTCATGAAACGGCGAGGAGCTGATCCATGCTGCGCACCTTCGACATCATATTAATCGGGCTGATGATCGCAGCTGCGGGCATAACGTATAAAATCAAGCATGATGCTGAAAAGCAGATGACGGAAGTGCACAAGATCGAGCGTATGATCGCCGATGAGAAAGATACGATTGATCTTTTGAAAGCCGATTGGAGCCTGCTCACCCAGCCAAGCCGTTTGCAGAAGCTTGTCGCCTCCTTTCAGGGCCAGCTGAATTTGCAGCCGGTTGAAGCGCAGCAGATCGCCAACCTCAATGAAATCCCCAGAGCCAAGCCAGCGGCTGAAAAGATCGATGATGTTGCCAACCTCATCACCGAGGCAGATGCGGGACATGCAATCAAAAAGACCGATGCGATCAAGACAGGCAGCGTGAGCAAGCCTGCGGCTGGTGTCCCTGGTGCAAAGCCAAAGGGAGCTGCGCATTAACATGGCGATCTGGATCAAACGTAAAACTGCACAGTTGGAAAGCGGAACAGTTCCGGCATTCGAACTGGATGCAAAGAAGAAAAAGTCGGGCAATCGCGCGCGCAACCGTGTGATGATGGCTATGATGTGCTTTGTCGGCATTTATGGTGTCATCGGCGGACGGCTGATTTTCTACGGCATGCAGGAAGACACGACGGGTTATAACGGCCCGACCGGCACCGTCCTTGCCTCGCGCCCGGATATTCTTGACCGCAATGGCGAAGTGCTGGCAACCGATATCAAGACCGCATCGCTCTATGCTGAACCGCGCAAGATCATTGATCCTGACGAAGCCTATGAACTGCTCTCGACGGTTCTGCCCGATCTTAACTTCGAACAAACCTATGCCCGCCTGAAAAGTGGAGCCGGTTTTGCGTGGCTCAAGCGCGGTCTGACACCGCAGCAGAAAAGCCAGATCATGGCACTCGGCATTCCCGGCATTGGCTTCCGCACGGAAAAGTCGCGCTTTTATCCGGGTGGTCCAACGGCCTCGCACATTCTTGGCCTCGTCAATATCGACAATCAGGGCATTGCCGGTATGGAGAAATATATCGATGGGCAGGGCCTGACTGATCTGCGCGATGTCGGACTTGCCGATGGCCGTTCGCTGGAACCCGTGCGCCTGTCGATCGATCTGCGTGTGCAGCACGTGGTGCGCGATGTCGTCGTCACCGCGATGCAGAAATACCGTGCTATTGCGGCGGGTGCTGTTGTTCTCAACGTCAACACCGGCGAAGTCATGGCCATGGCCTCGGCGCCGGATTTTGATCCGAACAACCCGTTCAACGCGCTCGACAAGGACCATCTGAACCGCATGTCGGCGGGTCTTTATGAAATGGGCTCGACAATCAAGAGTTTCACCACGGCCATGTCGCTCGATCATGGCGCGACGCTCAACACCACCTATGATGCGACGCGCCCGATCACTATTGGCCGCCAGACGATCCACGATTTCCACGGCAAGGCGCGTGTGCTGACCCTGCCTGAAGTCTTTGTATTCTCATCGAATATTGGTTCGGCCCGTGAAGCCGATGCTGTTGGCATTGAAAACCACCGGGCCTTCCTGACGCGCCTTGGTCTGCTTGATCCGATGAAGACGGAACTGCCTGAAGTCGCCCGGCCATACTCGCCAAAAGTGTGGAAGAAAGTGAATTCGATCACGATCTCCTTCGGGCACGGCATGGCGACAACGCCGCTGCAAACGGCTGTGGGTGCTGCAGCGCTGGTCAATGGCGGCAAGTTGATCGAGCCGACATTCCTGCCCCGCACACTTGAACAGGCGCAGTCGATGGCCGAACAGGTCATCAAGCCGAAAACCAGCGATGATATGCGCTATCTGTACAAGCTCAATGGCGATACAGGTTCAGGCCGTAACGCCAACGTCAAAGGTTATCGCGTCGGCGGCAAGACGGGTACAGCCGATAAGGTTGTCAATGGCCGCTACGCCAAGGATTTGCGGTTCAATGCCTTTGTGGCAGCGTTCCCGATTGAAAAACCTGAATATGTTGTCCTGACGATTATCGATGAACCAAAGCCTGCCGAGGGGCAGAGCAGCGGTATCGCGGCCTACAATGCCGCTCCCATGGTGGCTGAAATTATCCGCAGATCAGCGTCATTTCTGGGGGTAAAGCCCGATTTCGGCCAACAAGTAACGCCATTGCAGGTTTCCTACGACAGTGATGAGTAAAGCAGATTCGGTCATGAAACTGAAAGATTTGAACGGCATACCTGCCCTGGCGATCTCCGAATTCGGGGATACGGAGATTACTGGCCTGACTTCGGATTCCCGGCAAATCAAGCCGGGTTTCCTGTTTGCGGCGTTGAAGGGATCGAAAGCTGATGGCAGTGTTTATGCCGCCGACGCAGCAAAGCGCGGCGCGGCGATCATTGTGGCTGCCAGCGGGTCCAAGCTGAGCAATGTTTCTGCACCGATTATCTATGTGGACGATCCGCGCCGTGCGCTCGCTTTGGCAGCCGCGAGCTTTTATGGTACCCAACCCGATGTGATGGTTGCCATAACAGGCACCAGCGGCAAGACGTCGGTTGCTTCCTTTACGCGCCAGATTTGGGCCAATGCCGGTTTCGCTTCGGCTAGTATCGGCACAACCGGCGTGGTTTCACCGACGCGCAATGATTATGGCTCGTTGACGACGCCCGATCCGGTTGAATTGCACAAGCTTTTGAGCGAACTGGTTGAAGAGGGCGTAACCCACGCTGCTATGGAAGCCTCATCCCATGGTCTCGACCAGCGCCGTCTTGACGGTGTGAAGCTGACAGCGGGTGCTTTCACCAATCTTGGCCGCGACCATATGGATTACCACCCGACGGTCGAAGAATATCACGCCGCCAAGCTGCGGCTGTTCACTGACCTTCTGCCCAAGGGCGCGTCAGCTGTTATTTTTGCCGACGATCCGTTTTCCAAGCCAACCATTGCGGCTGCCACTGAAGCGGGTTGCAAGGTCCTGACCGTTGGCCGCAAGGGCGAGTTCATCACGTTGAAACGCGTCGAGCATGAGCGTTTCCGCCAGCATGTGGAAGTGCAGATTGCCGGTGAGATTTTCGAGATCACTTTGCCGCTTGCGGGGGATTTTCAGGTGGCCAATGGCCTTGTTGCTGCGGGTCTCGCTATTGCAACAGGCGTTCCAGCCGCTGCTGCCATGCGTGGTCTTGAACGGCTGAAAGGTGCGCCCGGACGGCTTGATCTTGTCGGTGCGACGGAAGAGGGCGCGCCTGCCTACGTTGATTATGCGCACAAGCCTGATGCCATGGAAAACGTGCTGACGTCGGTGCGTCCGTTCACAACGGGTCGGGTGATCGTGGTGTTCGGTTGCGGCGGTGATCGTGACAAGGGCAAGCGGCCGATGATGGGCGAAATCGCCACCCGTCTTGCTGATGTTGTCATCGTGACCGATGACAATCCCCGTTCGGAAGTTGCGGCAACAATCCGCGCTGAAATTCTGGCTGCGGCTCCCGGGGCGCAGGAAATCGGCGACCGGCGCGAAGCCATTCGCGCCGCTGTCGGCATGATGAAGTCAGGCGATACCCTGATCGTTGCGGGCAAAGGCCATGAAGAAGGTCAGACCGTCGGCGATGTCGTGCTGCCATTCTCCGATCACACGGAAGTCGCGCAGGCCCTCAAGGATCGTCTTGCCGGGGAGCATAACTCATGAGTTTGCTCTGGACCTCGGAAGCGATGATCGAGGCCATGAACGGCAGGCCGGTTGGTACGCTGCCCGAAGGCATTACCGGGATTTCCATCGATACGCGAACCCTGCGCAAGGGCGAGGCGTTCTTTGCCATCAAGGGCGATGCGCTTGATGGGCATGATTATGCAACCGCTGCGGTTGCTGCTGGTGCCGCGCTTCTGGTGGTTGCAGAAGTGAAGCTTCCAGCGCTGGGCAAGCTGAAAACCCCGATGATCGTGGTGGATGACGTACTGGCAGCCATGACACGGCTTGGGCTGGCAGCGCGCGAGCGTTCCCATGCGCAGATCATTGCGGTGACCGGTTCCGTTGGCAAGACAACCACCAAGGAAGCATTGCGGCATGTGCTTGCCAATGCGGGCAATGTGCATGCGTCGGTTGCCTCGTTCAACAATCATTGGGGCGTGCCGCTGACCCTTGCGCGCATGCCCGAGGAGACAGATTACGGCGTCTTTGAAATCGGTATGAACCATGCGGACGAGATCAGGCCGCTGGTAAAAATGGTGCGCCCGCATGTGGCGATCATCACGCTGATCGCCCCGGCGCATCTTGGCCATTTCAAGAATTTGCAGGAAATTGCAACGGCAAAAGCCGAGATTTTTGAAGGACTTGTGCCTGGTGGCTATGCCCTGCTCAACCGTGACGACAAGCACTATAAGCTTCTGGAGAAGCTGGCGGTGGATGCGGGCGTTGAGCATATCAAGACCTTTGGCGAAAATGCCCGTGCCGATTATCGGCTGCGCGCGCTGAAACTGCATGGCGAATGCTCCTGCATGACGGCGCGCCTTGCCGGTTCCGAGGTTGTGGTCAAGGTCGGCGCTCCGGGCAGGYACATCGTGCAGAATGTTCTGGCGGTGCTGGGCGCTGCGCATCTGACCGGTGCTGACATGACAAAAGTCACGCTGGCACTGGCATCGCTGAAACCTGATAGTGGCCGCGGAGCCCGCCACACGCTTGAGATCGGCCGGGGTACATTCACGCTGATCGACGAGAGCTACAATGCCAATCCTGCATCGATGCACGCGGCCATTGAACTTCTTGCCGCTGCTGTGCCAACGGGCAGGGGCCGCCGTATCGCGGTTCTTGGCGACATGCTGGAACTCGGCAAGCAGGCACCAAAACTCCACGCGGAACTGGCGCCGGTTGTTGCGGCCAATCATATCAACATGGTTTTTCTCGGTGGACCCGATATGGCGGCGTTAAAAGCGGCCTTGCCGGTTGAAATCCATGCCGAATACAGGCAGAGCGTCGACGAATTGCAGTCAAATCTGCTGAGCACGATCAGGGCCGGTGATGTGATCATGATCAAATCATCGAAGGGAACCGGGTTCGCCAGGATCGTGAAGGCAATTCTACAGAAGTACAACACCGTGGAGCCCGTCGGCCCTGCCGAGTAAGCCTACGGGGATGGGGACATAGTACATGCTTTATTATCTGGCCGGTCTGGCGGAACATATCCAATTTCTGAACGTGTTTCGCTACATCACGTTCAGGACCGGCGGCGCGCTGATCACTTCGGCGCTCATTGTGTTCCTGTTTGGCCCGCGCATCATCGACTCGCTTCGCGTGCGTCAGGGCCGGGGCCAGCCAATTCGTGCCGATGGTCCGCAAACCCATTTCAAGAAAGCCGGCACGCCGACCATGGGCGGCCTGATGATCATGTCAGGCATTCTGGTCTCATCATTGCTCTGGGCCAACTGGTCAAATCCTTATGTCTGGATCGTTCTTCTGGTTGCGGTTTGCTTTGGTGCCATCGGCTTTTATGATGATTATCTCAAGGTCAGCAAACAGTCGTTCAAGGGCTTTTCCGCACGCGGACGCCTCGGCATTGAGTTTCTGATCGCTGGTCTTGCCGGATTTGCCATCATGCAGGTAGGGCAGGAACCTTTCTCCTCCTCGCTGACCTTCCCCTTCGCCAAGCAGTTGATCCTCAATCTCGGTATTTTCTTCATTCCCTTCGCCGCCTTCGTCATGGTTGGCGCTGGCAATGCGGTCAATTTCACCGATGGTCTCGATGGCCTTGCCACGGTTCCGGTGATGATCGCGGCAGCTTCATTCGGTGTTATCGCCTATCTTGCCGGTAACGCGATCTTTGCCGATTACCTGCAAATCCACTTCACGCCCGGTACGGGTGAACTTGCCGTTGTGCTGGGTGCCGTTATCGGTGCTGGTCTTGGCTTTCTCTGGTTCAACGCGCCGCCCGCCGCCATTTTCATGGGCGACACAGGTTCGCTGGCGCTGGGTGGTCTCATCGGCGCTGTTGCTGTTGCGACAAAGCATGAAATCGTTCTTGCCATCATCGGCGGCGTCTTTGTTATGGAAGCCATGTCAGTGATCATTCAGGTCACATCATTCAAGCTCACAGGCAAGCGCGTGTTCCTGATGGCGCCAATCCATCACCATTTCGAAAAGAAGGGCTGGACCGAGAGCCAGGTGGTTATCCGTTTCTGGATCATCGCCGTCATTCTCGCGCTGATCGGCCTTTCCACTCTCAAGCTCAGATAAGGCCAGTTGCATGATCGCCGCCCACTCCATGAAGGATAAAACCGTCGCGCTCTTCGGGCTCGGCGGTTCGGGCATTGCGACGGCCAAGGCGATTGCCGCTGGTGGTGCGAAAGTCATCGCCTGGGACGATAATCCGGATAGCGTTGCACGGGCTCAGGGCGCTGGTATCGAAACCGCCGACCTGCGGCTCGTTGACTGGAAACTGTTCTCGTCCTTTGTCTTGTCCCCGGGCGTGCCACTCACCCACCCGCGTCCGCACTGGACGGTGGATCTGGCCCGTGCCGCTGGAGTGGAAATCATCGGGGATGTCGAGCTTTTTGTGCGTGAGCGTAATCTGGCCGGTAAAAATAGCCCCTTCATTGCGATAACCGGCACCAACGGCAAATCGACAACAACTGCGCTGATCGCCCATATCATCAAGGCGTCGGGCCGTGATATGCAGCTTGGCGGCAATATCGGCACGGCTGTGATGACGCTGGAGCCACCTGTCGATGGCCGCCATTACGTGGTCGAATGTTCATCCTACCAGATCGACCTTGCACCTTCGATCAATCCCACTGCCGGTATCCTGTTGAACCTGACACCGGATCATCTCGACCGTCACGGCACCATGCAGCACTATGCCGAGATCAAGGAACGTCTGGTCGCCGGAAGCGATACCGCCATTGTCGGTGTCGATGACAGTTTCTGTGTGGCTATCGCCGACCGGCTGGAACGCGCGGGCAAGCGGGTGATCCGCATCTCCAAGCGCCTGCCCATTCAGAACGGTTATTTCGCCGAAGGTTCCACGCTTTATCTGGCCGAGAATGGCACGCGGACCGCTGTCGCCTCGCTGCAGGGCATCGGCTCGCTGCGCGGGGAACACAATGCCCAGAACGCGCTGGCCGCCTTTGCCGCCTGCCGCTGCGTCGGTCTGTCTGTTGATGAGATCAATGCGGGCCTCAAAACCTTTCCCGGCCTCGCGCACCGCATGGAGCAGGTGGCACGGCAGGGCAAAACGCTGTTTGTCAATGATTCCAAGGCGACCAATGCGGAAGCGGCGGCCCCTGCGCTGTCCTCTTTCCCGCGTATCTACTGGATTGCCGGTGGCCTACCCAAGGAGGGCGGCATTTCCTCGCTGTCAGGCTTTTTCCCACGCATCGCCAAGGCCTATCTGATTGGCGAAGCTGCGCCGCAATTTGCCGCAACACTGGGCGAGGCGGCACCCTACGAGATTTCAGGCACAATCAACGCTGCGGTAGAACACGCCGCGCGGGACGCAGCCGGTGACGGGGCGCAGGAAGCTGTAGTTCTGCTGTCGCCCGCCTGTGCCAGTTTTGACCAGTTTCAGAATTTCGAGAAACGCGGCGAGGCATTCCGCTCCGCCGTGCTGGCGCTTGCGGGCGCATCACCGATTGAAGGGGCAAACTAATGGTAAGCCGCATTGACCGTGGACCCGTCGCTGACTGGTGGTGGACGATAGACCGTTTCCTGCTGGCCGCCTGTCTCACTCTGATGGGATTGGGCATCCTCCTTTCATTCGCCGCAAGCCCTGCCGTTGCCGAGCGCATCGGTCTTGAGAGCTTCTATTTCGTCAAGCACCAGTCAATGTTCATGGTGCCTGCGGTGGTCGTCATGTTTGCGGTGTCGTTCATGGCACCGCGCACCATCAGGCGCTTTGCCATTATTCTGCTTGGCATCTCGATGGTCGCGATGGTTGGTGCGCTGTTCTTCGGTATTGAGGTAAAGGGCGCGCGGCGCTGGGTATCGCTGGCCGGTATCTCCATTCAGCCATCCGAGTTCATGAAGCCCGCCTTTGTGATCGTCTGCGCCTGGCTCTTTTCCGAGAATGAGCGGCGCAAGGATATTCCCGGCAATTTCTTTGCCATGGTGCTGTTTGGTGTGGTCGCGGCTTTGCTGGTGGCCCAGCCAGACCTTGGTCAAACCATTCTGACAGCCATTACATGGGGTGCGATGTTCTTCATGGCTGGCGTGCCGTGGTTGTGGATCGTCAGTCTCGGCGGTCTTGGCGTCGCGGGTTTCTTCGGCGCCTATACGGTGTTCCCGCACGTTGCGGGCCGTATTGACCGCTTCATGACGGGCGAAGGCGATACGTTTCAGGTGGATGCCGGACGCGAAGCGATTATTCGTGGCGGCTGGCTGGGTCAGGGTCCGGGCGAAGGCACCATCAAGCGCATCATCCCCGATAGCCATACGGACTTTATCTTCTCGGTGACCGCCGAGGAATATGGCATTGCGCTCTGTCTGCTGATCGTTCTGATCTTCGCGTTCATTGTGGTCCGCGGCCTGTCGATCGCGCTGAAAGAGCGGGATGATTTCACCCGCCTTGCCGTATCCGGCCTTGTTATCCTGTTCGGCTTCCAGTCGATCATCAATATGTCGGTTAATTTGCATCTGATGCCCGCGAAAGGCATGACCCTGCCGTTCATTTCCTACGGCGGTTCGTCACTGATATCAGTAGCGATCTCGACAGGGTTGCTCTTGGCCCTGACACGAAGAAGACCGGAAGGAAGACGCTCGGCAACACTGGCGAATTCGAAAACGCCGTCACTGGCCAACGCAGTCTGAGTTGCCGATGTCCAAAGGAATTATTGTTCTATGTGCCGGGGGCACAGGTGGTCATCTGTTTCCGGCGGAAGCGCTGGCACATGAACTGATTGAACGTGGCTGGGACATCCATCTGGTGACGGATGATCGTGCGGAACGTTTTGCGGGTGCTTTCCCGGCCAAGGAAATCCATGTGGTGCGCTCGGCAACCATTGGCGGGCGCAACCCGATTTCGCTGGCCCGCACCTTCTGGACGCTATGGCAGGGCAATCTCGATTCGCGCAAACTGTTCCGGAGGCTGAAACCCAAGCTCGTTGCGGGCTTTGGCGGTTATCCGACCCTGCCGCCGCTCTATGCGGCAACGGCCCTGAAAATTCCGACACTCATCCACGAACAGAACGCTGTGATGGGCCGTGCCAACAAGGCGCTGGCTGGCCGTGTCAGTGCCATTGCTGGCGGATTCCTGCCGCAGGGCGAAGGCCCCTATGCGGGCAAGATCGTGGTGACAGGCAATCCGGTGCGCCCGTCCGTTTTGGCGGAAGTCGGCAAGCCGTACAAAGCTTCGCAGGCGCATCAACCGTTTCATTTTCTGGTGTTTGGCGGCAGTCAGGGCGCTTCGTATTTTTCCGAGGCCATTCCCGCAGCGATTAAGCTTTTATCGCCGGACAATCGCGCCCGTCTTGTCCTCACCCAGCAGGCCCGCGCCGAGGATGAAGTGCAGGTGCGTGCCGCCTATCAGGCCATGGGCGTGAAGGCGGATGTTGCACCATTCTTCAAGGATATGCCGCGCCGCATGGCAGACGCGCATTTCGTCATGTCGCGCTCCGGCGCATCGACCGTCTCGGAAATCGCTGCCATTGGCCGTCCGGCCATTCTGGTGCCTTTCCCCCATGCGCTTGATCATGATCAGGCGGCCAACGCTGCTGCGCTACAGGCCGCAGGCGGCGCCGATGTGATCAAGCAGTCAGAGCTTTCGCCTGAAAGGATCGCCACGATCCTGACCAGTGCCATGCATGAACCGACCCGATTGGCATTTATTGCGGATAAAGCCCGCTCGACCGGCAAGCCTGATGCTGCACGGTTGCTTGCTGATGTCACAGAGGCTATTGCAACTGGCCAATCCATGACTGCAATTAAAAAAGGAGTGCGTCCATGAAGATGCCGCTCAACATCGGCCTTGTTCATTTTATCGGTATCGGCGGTATCGGCATGAGCGGCATTGCCGAAGTCCTGCATAATCTCGGCTACAAGGTTCAGGGTTCCGATCAGGCAGACAGCGCCAATGTGCAGCGTCTGCGCGAGAAGGGCATCGAGGTTTTTGTCGGGCACAATGCTGATAATCTTGGCGATGCCGAGGTTGTCGTGGTGTCAACTGCGATCAGGAAAACCAATCCGGAAATTGTTGCGGCGCGCGAAAAACTGCTGCCGATTGTCCGCCGTGCCGAAATGCTGGCCGAGCTTATGCGCTTCCGTCAGGCCGTTGCCATTGGCGGCACCCATGGCAAGACCACAACCACATCCATGGTCGCCACCCTGCTCGATGCGGGCAATCTCGACCCGACCGTTATCAATGGCGGTATCATTAATGCCTATGGCACCAATGCCCGCATGGGTGCCGGTGAATGGATGGTGGTGGAAGCTGATGAGAGCGATGGCACATTTTTGAAGCTGCCTGCCGATGTCGCAGTTGTCACCAATATCGATCCTGAGCATCTCGATCATTACGGCACGTTTGACCGGGTGCGCGAAGCCTTCCGCCAATTTGTCGAGAACGTACCGTTCTATGGCTTTGGCGTGATGTGTCTTGACCATCCGGAAGTGCAATCGCTGGTGTCACGCATCGAGGACCGCCGTGTCATCACCTATGGCGAAAATCCGCAGGCGGATGTGCGCTTCGTCAATCTCGTTGTCGATGGCCCATCGTCGCTGTTCGATGTGCAGATATCAAAGCGCAAAACCGGCGAGACCACTGAAATCAAGGGCTTGCGCCTGCCAATGCCTGGCAAGCACAATGTGTCCAATGCGACGGCGGCGATTGCCGTTGCGCATGAACTCGGTATTTCGGCTGATGATATCAAAAAAGGTCTGTCATCCTTTGGTGGCGTGAAGCGGCGCTTCACCCACACGGGATCGTGGAAGGGTGTCGAGGTGTTCGATGATTACGGACACCATCCGGTTGAGATCAAGGCCGTGCTGAAAGCTGCACGCGATTCTGCCAAGGGCAGGGTGATCGCTGTCGTGCAGCCACATCGTTTTACCCGCCTTGCCAGCCTGTTCGATGAGTTCGCCGCATGTTTCAATGATGCCGATACGGTTGTCGTTGCTCCTGTCTATACGGCAGGTGAGGACCCCATTGAGGGCGTTACGTCGGAAGCGCTGGTTTCCCGCATCAAGACGGCAGCGCATCGCGACGCGCGTTACATCAACGGTCCGCAGGAAATCGCGCCATTGATTGCGACAATTGCCAAGCCGGATGATTTCGTGATTTTCCTTGGCGCCGGTAACATCACCCAGTGGGCTTATGCCTTGCCAAAGGAACTCGCTGCGCTTTAGATTTTTGCGGTTGCGTGAGGACGGGGTGCCTCACGCCATAACTGCTGGAAGGATATCATGTCTTCAAGGATTGATGGCGAGGCTCTGCTTGGCAAGCTGGGAAATCGTTTCTCGGGGCTACGTGGGCGGCTGACGCCCAATATGGGTATGGAAAAAGTCACATGGTTCCGCGCCGGTGGCCCTGCTGAAGTCATGTTCCAGCCCGCCGACGAAGAAGACCTTGCTGCCTTCCTACAAGCCGTCCCCGAAGAATATCCGATCCTCGTTGTTGGCATCGGCTCCAACCTTCTGGTGCGCGATGGCGGTGTGCCGGGTTTTGTCGTGCGCCTGTCAGCCAAGGGCTTTGGTGAGGTCGAGCGTGTCGGCGATACGCAGTTGCGCGCCGGAGCGGCAACGCCAGATAAGCGGCTTGCTGCGACAGCGCTCGAGGCAAAAATTGCCGGTTTCCATTTTTACCATGGCATACCCGGTGGCCTCGGTGGCGCACTGCGCATGAATGCCGGTGCCAATGGTGTCGAAACGCGCGAGCGCGTGGTCGAAGTGCGAGCGCTCGACCGCAAGGGCAATGTGCACATCCTGTCCAATGCCGATATGGGCTATGAATACCGCCATTCCGGTGCGGCCAAGGATCTGATTTTCACCTCCGCCCTGCTTGAGGGAACACCCGGCGAAACTCACGCCATTCAGGCGGCGATGAACGCAGTTCAGCAACACCGCGAGACGGTGCAGCCGATCCGCGAAAAAACCGGGGGGTCAACCTTCAAGAACCCGGAAGGCACTTCCGCGTGGAAGGAAATCGACGCTGCTGGCGGTCGTGGCCTGATGATTGGCGGTGCCCAAATGTCGCCGATGCACTGCAATTTCATGATCAATACGGGTACTGCCAGCGGGCATGATCTGGAAACGCTCGGTGAGACAATCCGCGCCCGCGTGCTGGAAAATTCCGGCATTCACCTGCATTGGGAAATCAAGCGTCTGGGGCTTTTCCGTCCCGGTCAGGAAGTCCAGGAGTATCTGGGTCAGCTATTATAAGTTTTGAATACCGAAATCATTTTTATTGTTTTTAGTACTATAATTTGGTACCATAAATTTGAAGAGAAAACACCGCGCAACCTTGGTGCTGATATTCACTCGTCCGGTCAGTGGTTCAATCCGCTGGGCGGAGATTGAAGCGCTGTTTATTTGTCTGGGCGCTGAGGTGAGCGAAAGGGAAGGTTCGCGCATTGGTGTGTTTCTGTTTGGTGAAGTCAGAGTGTTTCATCGTCCCACCCATCTCCCGATACCGATAAGGGCGCTGTTGCCGCTATCCGAAAATGGCTTGAGAGCCACGGAGTAAGACCTTGAAGAACATTCTTGACGTGGATGGCCACAAGGCTGTCATTTCATTTGACCCTGAGATCGGCCTGATAAGAGGTGAGTTTCTTGGGCTGAACGGCGGTGCAGATTTTTACGCGCAAAGCGTCGAGGGGCTTCTTTTGGAGGGGAGAAAGTCTCTTCAGATATTTCTGGAGATGTGTGCGGAGAAGGGCATTGCGCCATTTCGCGAATTTTCCGGCCGTTTTAATGTTCGTCTGGCTGCTGAAATTCACGAGGCTGCCGTTTTGGCAGCCGCAGCGGAGAACAAAAGTCTGAATGAATGGATTGCCGGGGCAATCGAAGCGGCAACACGGGCCGCATAATCGGGCTCATGACTCTTTTTTTCCACGAAATATCATTGTTGAATCAAAGGGGACTTGTCAGCGAATCAACTCTCTGATTCTTTAGGGACAAGCGTTAACTGATTTGAGTCGGCTGATTTGCGTCAGCCTCGGGTGCCTGCGGTCTTGATCGCCGGGCTTGCGGAAACTCATGTCTTTTTTCGGCTGCGCAGAGCCCCGGAAATCACATCGGTTTTTGGAATGGTGATGCGCCAGTGAGGGATGCTGCTGTGTCCTTTGCGTGTCCGATGGGGGTGCGCGGTGCAGTAGTGGCGGGATGCGTAAAAGGGGTTGCCTCCATGGCGAAAAAGCATGTTGCGATGCTGATGGGTGGGTTTTCATCGGAACGTCCGGTGAGTCTCTCCTCGGGCAATGCCTGTGCTGCTGCTCTGGAAGCTGAAGGTTACCAGATCACCCGTGTTGATGTGGGGCGTGATGTCGCCAGTGTGCTGGCTGAGCTGCGCCCCGATGTGGCGTTCAATGCCCTGCATGGTCCTTTTGGTGAAGACGGCACAATCCAGGGCATCCTCGAATATCTGGAAATTCCCTATACGCACTCAGGCGTGCTTGCCTCGGCTCTGGCCATGGACAAGGAGCAGGCCAAGACCGTTGCCAAGGCTGCCGGTGTTCCCGTGGCGGAAGCCAAGGTGATGAACCGTTTTGATTTTACGACCAAGCACCCGATGAAGCCACCTTACGTGGTGAAGCCTGTCAATGAAGGTTCGAGCTTCGGTGTCGTCATCGTCAAGGAGGATCAGTCGCATCCGCCGCAGGTGATCACCTCGCCTGAATGGAAATATGGCAACACAGTTATGGTCGAGCGTTACATTCATGGACGCGAATTGACCTGCGCGGTGATGGGCGATGTGGCAATCGGGGTGTGCGAAATCATCCCCGTGGGCCATCAGTTCTACGATTATGATTCAAAATATGTTGCAGGCGGATCAAATCATGTGTGTCCGGCAAAAATTTCACTAAAAATTTACCAAAAAATACAAACACTAGCACTCAAGGCGCATCAGGCAATTGGATGTAAAGGGATTAGCCGGTCGGACTTCCGTTACGACGACCGTTTTTCCGAAGATGGTGAACTGATTTGGCTGGAGGTAAACACTCAGCCGGGCATGACTCCAACATCTCTTGTACCTGATATCGCCAAAGCTGCGGGGCATACCTTCGGTGAATTGTTGAGTTGGATGGTGGAGGACGCATCGTGTTTGCGTTGAAGGGCAAAAATATACACCCACGGGGTGTGGCGCCGGTGTCTTCGGACAGGACGGCTGCTTTTGGCCGTTTCCGCTTTGTCCTGCCGAAATTCCTGCGCAAGCCTGTGCGCGTCTTTACCCGCATGGTCGAGGGTGAAGTTCATATTCCCAATCACACCGGCACGCTCGGTGCCGTGGTGTTTCTGGCTCTGACCGGTGCTTACGGTGCCATTCTCGGCGGCCATGCGCCCGAGGTGGTCAAGGTGACGACTTCGACCTTCGGTTTTGCCATCGAAGATGTGAAGGTTGTCGGCAACAAGGAAACTTCGGAGATCGACGTGCTTGGTGCGCTTGGTCTTGATGGCGAGACGTCGCTGGTTGGCCTGAGTGCCGCCGATGCGCAAAAGGCTGTTGCTACCTTGCCTTGGGTTGAATCCGTCGATGTGTTCAAGGTCTACCCGAACACCATCCAGATTTCGATCCATGAGCGTTCGGCGCTGGCCATCTGGCAGAACGGCGATGATCTGTCGGTCATTGATGCTGATGGTCGCGTGATTGTTCCCTACACGGCTGGCCGCAATGCTGGACTGCCGCTGATCATGGGTGCCGGTGCCGACAAGCAGGCGAAAATGCTGTTCGCCCAGATTGCTGCATTTCCGCAGGTCGTTTCCGAGGTCAAGGCCTATGCCCGCGTTGCCGACCGGCGCTGGGACCTGATCTTGAAGAACGGCGTAACCGTGATGTTGCCGGAATTCCGTATTGATCAGGCGCTTGCGGATATCGTGAATATGGACCGTAAAGACGGGCTTTTGTCCCGCGCGATCTCGTCGGTGGATATGCGGCTTTCGGACCGGGTTGTTGTGAAGCTGACACCAGATGCGATGGTTCAGCGCGTAGAGTTTTTGAAGGCGCGAGACAAAGCGCCTAAGCGTTCGGAGAAGCGTATATGAGTATTCTGAACGGAAAGAGCGCGTCATCTGGAGCTGCTTCCGCAAAACGGACGCGGTCTTTGACAGTTCTTGATATTGGTTCAAGCAAGGTGTGCTGCATCATCGCCCGGCTGCGTCCGCGCGAGGAAAGTTCGCATCTGCCCGGCCGTACCCATCGCATTGAAGTGCTTGGTATCGGCCATCAGAAATCACGCGGTATCAAATCCGGCGTCATCGTCAATCTCGATGCAGCCGAACAGGCCATTCGTCTCGCCGTCGATGCGGCTGAACGCATGGCTGGCCTGACTGTTGATTCGATGATCGTCAATATTTCTGCCGGTCGCCTGAAGAGCGAAAGCTTTTCCGCCAGTATCAATCTGGGTGGTCACGAAGTTGATCAGTCCGACATTCGCCGCGTGCTTGCTGCGGGTGCCAAGCAGGCGCTGGCAACGGAGCGTCACCTCGTTCACTCGCTGCCCATCGGTTATGCGCTTGATGGCGAAAAAGGTATCCGCGATCCGCTTGGCATGATCGGCGACACGCTCGGTGTCGAGATGCATGTGCTGACCGCCGATGCGGCACCGCTGCGCAATCTCGAGCTGTGCGTCAACCGCTGCCACCTCTCGGTTGAAGCGATGATTGCAACGCCCTATGCGAGCGGCCTTTCGGCGCTTGTCGATGACGAAGCGGAAATGGGTGCTGCCTGCATCGATATGGGCGGCGGCACGACTACGATTTCGGTTTTCTCCGAAGGCAAGTTCATTCATGCCGATGCTATTGCGATTGGCGGTAATCACGTCACCATGGATGTGGCGCGCGGTCTTTCCGCCCATATGGACGATGCGGAACGTTTGAAGGTCATGCACGGTTCGGCCCTGCCAAGTGCTGCCGATGACCGGGACCTCATCAGCGTTTCGCCACTCGGCAATGATGGCCGCGACGTTCCCAATCAATATCCACGCGCTGTGCTCACCCGCATCATCCGGGCTCGTGTGGAAGAAACACTGGAATTGGCACGTGATCGCCTGAACCAGTCCGGCTACGGCCAGATTGTCGGCAAGCGTGTTGTCCTGACAGGTGGAGCCAGCCAGCTGGCCGGCTTACCTGAAGTGGCGCGCCGTATTCTGGCCCGCAACGTACGTATTGGCCGTCCTCTGGGTGTTACGGGGCTTCCCGAAGCAGCCAAGGGGCCAGCTTTCTCCGCAGCGGTTGGTCTGTTGATCTATCCGCAGGTGGCAGGAATTGAGGAGCGTTCTGTAAAGGCCGGTTCATCATCGCTGATGACAGGTACGGGTGGGCGTTTTCAGCGTATCGGCCAGTGGCTGAAAGAGAGTTTTTGATCAATCCGGGGAAACCCAAAAAAGATACCGCGGCGGCGACGCGGTAAAGGAAAAAGGAACAGACAAATGAGCATCAATCTGCAAAAGCCGGACATTACCGAGCTTAAGCCCCGGATCACCGTCTTTGGTGTTGGTGGTGGCGGTGGCAACGCGGTCAATAACATGATCAATGCCGGTTTGCGCGGTGTTGAGTTTGTTGTGGCCAATACGGACGCCCAGGCACTGGCGCAGTCAAAGGCTGAACGTCTTATTCAGCTTGGGGCTGCGGTAACAGAAGGTCTTGGCGCTGGTTCGCAGCCGGAAGTTGGCCGCGCAGCCGCTGAAGAATGCATCGATGAAATCAATGATCACCTGCAGGGCACGCATATGTGCTTCGTAACGGCTGGTATGGGCGGCGGTACCGGTACTGGTGCAGCCCCTGTTGTTGCCCGCGCCGCACGCGAAAAAGGCATCCTGACCGTAGGTGTTGTCACCAAACCTTTCCATTTCGAAGGTCAGCGCCGCATGCGCACCGCCGATATGGGCATTGAGGACCTGCAGAAGAATGTCGATACACTGATCGTCATTCCAAACCAGAACCTCTTCCGCATCGCCAATGACAAGACGACCTTTGCCGATGCCTTCGCGATGGCCGATCAGGTTCTCTACTCCGGTGTTGCCTGCATCACCGATCTGATGGTCAAGGAAGGCCTGATCAATCTCGACTTCGCCGACGTTCGTTCGGTGATGCGCGAGATGGGCAAGGCGATGATGGGCACGGGCGAGGCGTCTGGTGATGGCCGCGCGATGGCCGCTGCTGAAGCTGCAATTGCCAACCCGCTTTTGGATGAAACCTCCATGCGCGGTGCCAAGGGCCTGCTGATCTCGATCACCGGCGGCCGTGACATGACGCTGTTTGAAGTTGACGAGGCTGCAACACGTATTCGCGAAGAAGTCGATCAGGATGCCAATATCATCCTCGGCGCAACCTTCGACGAAAGCCTCGAAGGCATCATCCGCGTTTCGGTCGTGGCAACAGGTATCGACAAGCAGGTGGGAGATGCGGCGCCTGCGCCGATCGAATTTCGCCAGCCGATGAAGCCGATTGCCAAGCCGGTCCAGCAGCCAGCTGCCCGGGTTGAAACCGTTGCACCACGTCCTGTTGTGCAGCAGCCAGCCGCCCGTATCGCAGATCCGGTCGCCGACGCAATGCGCGCCGCCGAAATGGAAATGCCACAGCGCGCACCGCAGCCTGCCGAACAGGAATTCCGCCCGCAGAGCCGTATTTTCCAGGCACCTGCTCCTGAGGTGTTCGATGCGCCTGTTGCCGCTGCACCGCAGCAGCCGGTTCATCAGCCAGCACCGCAGCCACAGGCTCCGGTTCAGGCCGCACCGGCACCGCAGCCAGCACCGGCACCACGCATGCCTAATGTTGCTGATTTCCCGCCGGTTGTTCAGGCAGAACTCAATGCACGCGATCATGGCCGTGATCAGGCATCCTATGACAGCCACGAAGACCGTGGCCCGATGGGTCTCCTGAAGCGCCTGACCGCTGGTCTGACCCGCCGTGAAGACGATACGGCACGGCTTGAGCCAGCGCAGTCACGCGAACCGGCCATGCGCCCGGCAGAGCCACGCCGCCCGCTGTCACAGGATGCATCGATCTATGCACCGCGCCGCGGACAGCTTGACGAGCAGGGCCGTGTTCAGCCGCAGTCCCGCCAGTCGTCGGAAGATGATCAGCTTGAAATCCCGGCATTCCTGCGCCGTCAGGCTAATTGATCCGATCACGGATTGTTCGGAGCCGAAAAACCCGCCATTGTATCAATGGCGGGTTTTTCTTTTTATTGTGCTGGGGGCATTGWAGTGACGGAGGAATCTTCGGTTGATAAAGGTCCCAAGGGCTTTGGCGGCTGGCTCAATGTCGCTGTGATTGTTATTTGTCTGGCCATCGTTTTGACCTGCATAAATATCTGCTACGACGCGTTTGAATTAACGGCAGAAGAATGGAAGCCAGTTCGTACAGCCTATCCTGGTGTTGCCATATCCGCAGCAATATCCCTGTTTTTGGGAGTCACTAGCGTTTCCCTTGGTGTCTTTACTTTGAATCTGATCCTTTCTGAAAATTTCAGAGCTCCAGATTGGGCGATCAATTTTATTGTCTTAACGAGCCTTGCCAGTACGTTTGACAATGTGTCGCTGTATTATTTTTCCAAGGTGTTCAGTGATTTTTCACTGACAGCAAGAGTGCCTGACGATATGTCCCGTGCCTATGTTGGCTGTGTGCTCTGGATCATCTACTTCGCGCGTTCCGAGCGGGTCAAAAATACCTTTACGAAAGGAACCAAGACATAAAGCGGCTGCGTTCATGGCAGGCAGTGCGTGAGCTTGATTTTGCGTTTCGCTTTGCCATATGTAGCTTAAAGCGCAGAAAATTCAGTATGACGGCGCTTCGGAATCACGGGCAGCCGAGCACGATAGCCATATGGCGCTATTGATGTTGCCACACAGGCATGGGGTTTTTGTTGCAAAGTTTTCAGACAACAATAGCGAAGAGCGTCTCGCTTTCCGGGATTGGTGTGCACAGTGGCACGCCCGTGAACTTGATCTTTCTGCCGTCGGACCCCAATACCGGCATTGTCTTTCACCGGCTCGATTCGGCGGGCGCCGGCCATGAGATCAAAGCCTTGATCTCGGAAGTCGGCACAACGGATCTGAGCACCACCCTTACCAATCGGGATGGCGTCAGTGTCAGCACCGTCGAGCATGTCATGGCCGCCATATCGGGGGCAGGGATCGACAATCTGACTATCAGGATTGACGGACCGGAAGTGCCCATCGTTGATGGAACATCAGCGGCTTTCCTTGCAGCCTTTGATCAGGCCGGGCTTGTGGCTCAAATGGCCAAGCGCCGGTATATCCGCGTGCTCAAGCCATCGCGCATTGAGGCTGGAGCGTCGTGGGCAGAGTTTCGCCCCTATGATGGTACGCGCTACGAGGTGGAGATCGATTTCGAGACCCCTGTCATCGGCAGGCAGGCCTTCACCGGCGATATGAGCGAAGCGGTTTTCCGCGAAGAAATTTCCCGCGCCCGCACTTTCGGGTTCATGCGTGATGTGGAAAAGCTCTGGGCAGCAGGGCTGGCGCTGGCATCATCGCTCGATAATTCGCTCGTTATTGGTGACGACCACAATATCATTAATCCCGGCGGCCTGCGCTTCAAGGATGAATTCGTGCGTCACAAGACGCTGGATGCGGTGGGTGATCTTGCGCTGGCCGGTAGCCCGTTTATCGGCTGCTTCCGGTCCTATCGTGGCGGGCACCGATTGAACGCCATGGCATTGCGCGCGCTATTGTCTGATCCATCGGGGTTTGAGATTGTCGAGATGCCTGATCAAGCCGGTCAAGCTGCATCATTGGGCGCGGTCAATGCAGCGGTGTTTGCGCCCAGGTGATTTAGACATGCTGAATATTCTAAAGCACCATCTCTCCATATTCTAAAGCACCCATCTCTCCATATTTTAAAGCACCCATCTCTCCGTCATCCAAAAACGCTCAACCCTCCGTCATCCTCGGGCTTGACCCGAGGACCCAATCTCGCATCGCGTGAGATGGTACAATTCCACTTTGAAGTCGGGATTTAGCCAATGCATTTCACAAATGCGGATATTGCTGTTCCGCTAGGGGGGCCTCGGGTCAAGCCCGAGGATGACGGAGAGAGGTAGAGGTGACGGTGCTGTCGGGAGTGCGTGGTTCGACAGGCTCACCACGAGGCCCTTCGACAAGCTCAGGGTGAGGGGGGCTTTATTCTGCAACGTTGACGATGATCGTTGCATCCACACTCTCCCTCATGGTGAGCTTGTCGAACCACGAACCACGAACCACGAACCACACACAATCGTCATGCAACTAAGCAGCCTCCGCCCGGACAGGCATGAAATCCTGCAATGCTTGCAAAATGATCGAGGCCAATCGCGCGGTAACAGCTGCGGGTTCTGAGTCGGCACGCAGCAGGTCCAGTCCAATTTTTGGCAAAACGGGCAGCCCGTTTTCTTCGGGTGAAATCAGCTGGACAGATTTGGGCAAGCCAATCGGTGTGCGGATGGTCAGGCCCAGCCCCGCCGCCGTTGCTGCCCATAAGCCGCCAAGGCTCGGGCTGATAAACGCCAGCCGCCAGGCAATGCCGGCACGGTCAAGCGCGTTGATGGCTGCCGTGCGCAAAAGGCAGGGCGCTTCCAGCGCGGCCAGCGGCAGGGGGTCGCCATCGGATTTTTGCCAGAGCATATTGGGATTGACCGAACCCACCCAGCACATGGGCACATCCATGATGCGTTGACCGTAGGGGTGTGGTGCGCCGATATTCCACGCCAATGCGAGATCAAGACGGCCCGAGGTGACGCGATCAACCAGCTCGGCATTGCGCGCAACGCGCGCTTCGATGCGCACTTTCGGGTGTGCCCGGGCAAATTGCCCTAGAATATTGGGGAGCAGGGTTTCGCCGAAATCCTCCTGCAGGCCGAGCCGTACCCAGCCTTCCAGTTCAATGCCATGGATGGCGCTTGCCGCCTCGTCATTCAGGTCAAGCAACCGTCTGGCATAGGCAAGCATGGTCTCGCCCGCATCGGTGAGCGCCAGCCCGCGCCCGGATTTCTGGAAGATGGGTGTACCCGCCTGCTGCTCCAGCTTTTTCAGTTGCGCGCTGACAGCCGAGGTGGAACGGCCGAGCCTGTCCGCCGCCTTGGCAAAATTGCCAAGATCAACGCCCGTGGCAAAGGTTCGCAGAACATCGAGATCAAATGTGGTTTGACGCATCGCCATTAATCCACTTTTTCAGGATCATTGATCCAGTTATTTCTGATTATCAGGATGATTGTGGCGTGCTAAAACCATTTCGTCAAGTTCCATAGCGCCCGCCACCAGAAACCGGAGCGCCAGATCAAAGAGGATAGGTCCATGCCATTCGCCCGTATTTCCCTGCGTGAGGGTAAGTCTGATGACTATCTGAAGGCCGTGTCTGACAGCCTGTATCAGGCCATGATCGAGACCTTCAATGTCCCTGTTAACGATCTATTCCAGGTTATCCATCAGCACCGCCCGAACGAGTTCATTTTTGACCGCAACTATCTTGGTGGTCCACGTTCCGATGATTTCATCATTTTCGCCATTGCGATCGGCAAGCCGCGCGATACGGCAACGAAAAAGGCATTTTACGAGCGGCTGGTTGAGCGGCTTGCGGCTGCCCCCGGTGTGCGGTCCGAAGACGTCATGATCATCATCAGCACCTCCAGCCGGGATGAATGGTCCTTCGCCAATGGCGGTATGCAGATGTTCGAGGTTGCCTGATCAAGCTTCTTTCAAAACAGGTGATAGTCCCATGAATGACCATGTACTAACCAAACCAAAGACCTGCCCCGGCCAAATGACGGTGCGCCGGGCAGGAACAGCAATCGCACGTTCTCCTGATGGCATTTCCTCCGCGCCGTTCTGGGCGGAAATGCTGCTTGAAAGCGAACAGGAGGGCGAGAACACCGTCATGCGTGCAACGGTTGATCCTGATGTCATCACGCATTGGCATACCCATCCACGCGGGCAATTTCTCTACGTGCTGTCGGGTGTTGGTCTCGCCCAGCGCGATGGTGGCCCGGTTGAGGAACTGCGGGCAGGGGATTGCGTCTGGTTTGCCCCGAATGAACGCCATTGGCATGGCGCCAGCGATAGGAGCGCATTCTCCTATGTCAGCATCCAGGCTGTGCATGAGGGCAAGTCCGTGCACTGGCTTGAACCTGTCGACCGGAAAGGCATCGAACCATGATCGCCATGCAGTATAGTTTTACCCTGCCTGCCGATTACGACATGGGGATCATTGACCGCCGTATTGCGGAGAAGGGGCATTTGCTCGACAATTTCCCGCATCTTCGCTTCAAGGCCTATCTGTCGGCACGTCGTACCGATGAAACCCGTAGCCGTGACAATCTCTATGCACCATTTTATCTCTGGGACGACGTGCAGGGCCTGAACAATTTTCTCGGCGGGGATGGGTTTGTTGCTGTTTCACACTCGTTTGGACGGCCACAGGTGAAATCCTGGTTCGTCTGGCGGGCGCGTATAGCACCAGATGTTGCACAGGCGGTATTTGCAACGCGGGAGATTTTGCCTGTTGATGTCAATATATCCGTCGGCGACCGTCGGCGTCTGGAGAGCGAAAAGGCCATTGAAGACATCGAACAATCGGGCGTTGTCGCCTCTGTCACCGGCTTTGAGCCCACCACATGGACAGTTGTGCGATTCCGTCTGTGGAGCGCTGAAGGGCCGGGTCCGGTCAATGACGCCACCCAGATTTACAAGGTCGGCCATCTTTCGCTGCCAAAATAAAGGAATATTGCCTTTTCACAGCTCATTTCTGTCTCTGCCACAAATTTGGACGATTAGATGGCAATAAGATTGCTGATTCTGTCGGCTTGTGGTTTAAGAACGCCCAACTGACGGTTAGTTTGACTGTATCTAGAGCATGATGCGCAAACGTGATATCGAATTTGCGCAGAATGCTCTAATTTCTTGAATGGGGCCTAAGACAGAATGGCGAGTTGCAGAATGTCGATGAGTGCAGGGTTTGGCAGCAAGGCCCGTTTGGCCCTTCTTCTGGCGTCCGTTGCTGGTATTACCGCTATTTCAGGTTGTGCTTCGAAAGATGATGACCTCGATCTGTCTGCTTATGTCGACACAATCGAGCCCGCCGATGTGCTTTACAATCAGGCCCTTGCCAATCTGAACGCCGGCCGTCTTGACGAGGCTGCCAAGAAGTTCGATGCGGTTGACCGCCAGCACCCCTATTCTGAATTTGCCCGGAAGGCGCTCGTCATGGGCGCTTTCGCGAATTATCGCTCCGGCAAATATGATGATGCGCTCGCCATGACAAAGCGTTACATCGCGCTTTATCCGACGCAGCCGGAAGCTGCCTATGCCTATTACATCACCGGCCTTTGCTACTACCGGCAGATCCCCGATGTGACGCGCGAACAGAGCATGACACGCCGCTCCATCGCTGCATTCAATGAAGTCATCGAACGCTTCCCGCAGTCGGAATATATTGATGACTCCAGGGAAAAGATGCGCTTTGGCCGCGACCAGCTCGCCGGTAAGGAAATGCAGGTCGGGCGTTACTATCTGGAGCGCAAGGACTATCTTGCTTCGATCAAGCGCTTCCGCGGCGTTGTTGAACAATATTCCAATACCCGCCACATCGAAGAAGCGCTGGCACGTCTGACAGAAGCCTATTATGCGCTTGGTCTGACCAGTGAAGCCCAGACAGCCGCTGCGGTGCTTGGACAGAATTATCCTGACAGCCAGTGGTACAAGGACAGCTACAAGCTGCTGCAATCAGGTGGTCTAGAGCCTCGCCAGAATGCCGGTTCATGGTTGTCACAGGCTGCCCAATCGATTGTTGGCGGCAAAAAAGATGGCGCATAACAGACTTTAACCTGAGCTACTCATGCTTTCGCACCTGTCGATCCGCGATATTGTTCTGATTGAACGGCTCGACATTGAGTTTCGCGATGGCTTGTCGGTACTCACGGGTGAGACCGGCGCCGGTAAATCCATTCTGCTTGATGCCTTGTCGCTTGCCCTTGGGGCACGCGGCGATGCCTCGCTTGTGCGTCATGGCGCAGAGCAGGGGCAGGTGACTGCCGTGTTCGACGTGGCAGGCGCTCATCCCGCGCGGGCGCTTCTGCGCGACAATGATATCAGCGATGACGGCGACATTATTCTGCGCCGGGTGCAGACATCGGATGGACGCAGCCGGGTTTTCATCAATGATCAGGCCGCGAGCGTCACGCTGCTGCGGGAACTCGGTCGCCGTCTGGTGGAAATTCATGGCCAGCATGATGATCGTGCGTTGATCGATATTGATATTCACCGCACCTTGCTTGATGCCTTTGGCGCGCTGGAAACCAAGGCATCGACAGTGCGCGCCCTGCACAAGACGTGGCGTGATGCCGAAAACACACTGGTCCGGCATCGCGCCAAGGTGGAAGCGGCAACGCGCGAGGCGGATTACCTGCGCGCTTCGGTCGATGAATTGTCCAAGCTTGATCCGGAACCGCTGGAAGAAGAGGCGCTGGCAACCAGACGCACCGAGATGATGCGATCTGAAAAGATCGCCGGTGATGTAAACGATGCCAATGAAGTGCTGTCTGGCTCCGGTTCTCCGGTGCCATCGCTGGCCAGCCTTGTGCGGYGGCTGGAGCGCAAGGTGCCTGAAGCACCGCAATTGCTGGAACCGGTGGTCAAGGCAATCGATGAAGCACTCAACGCTCTGGCAGAAGCGCAGAACGGGATCGAACAGGCCATTCGCGCCATTGATTTCGATCCGCGTATTCTGGAACAAACGGAAGAGCGGCTGTTTGCCCTGCGCGGTGCGGCGCGTAAATATTCGGTTCCGGTCGATGACCTCGCCAGCCTGCGTGACAAGATGGATGCGGATCTCGCCGATATTGATGCGGGCGCCGAACGGCTTGCCGCACTGGAAAAAGAGGCTGTCGCCGCGCGTCTTGCCTATGATGAAGCCGCTTTGAGCCTGTCCGGGGAAAGGCACGAAACTGCCGACCACCTCAAGGCTGCTGTCATGGCGGAACTACCCGCTTTGAAGCTGGAGCGGGCGGAATTCATTGTTGAAATGTCCGCTAATCCCGAGAACCGCCTGCCCGAGGGCATTGATACGGTTGAATATTGGGTGCGCACCAATCCCGGCACCCGTGCCGGACCCATGATGAAGGTTGCCTCAGGCGGCGAACTCTCGCGCTTTCTGCTGGCGCTGAAAGTGGCTTTGGCTGACCGTGGTTCCGCGCCGACACTGGTCTTTGATGAAATCGATACGGGCGTTGGCGGCGCGGTGGCCGATGCCATTGGCCAGCGTCTGCGCCGTTTGTCCGACCGGGTGCAGGTGCTTTCCGTCACCCATGCGCCGCAGGTTGCCGCGCGCGCCCAGACACATTTTCTCATCGCCAAATCCGCCGCGGGCAATGACCGGGTGGCAACATCGATCCATGCGATGGAAACCGGTGATCGTCAGGAAGAAATCGCCCGCATGCTGGCCGGTGCCAGCGTGACGGATGAAGCGCGCGCTGCAGCTGTGCGGTTGCTGCGGGAAAACAGCGCTGCTTGAGTTGTGTGTGGGTTGTGGTTCGTGGTTCGACAAGCTCACCATGAGGCCCTTTGACAGGCTCAGGATGAGGGGAGCTTCATTCTGCACTCTTTGCGATTAGCGTTGCATCCACCCATCTCCCTCATGGTGAGCTTGTCGAACCACGAACCGGCGGCGTTCACCCCCTCTGTCCTGTCGGACATCTCCCCCACAAGGGGGGAGATCAGCCTTCAATAGCATCTTGCACAATCTGAAACATTTCCGGTTGTGCAAAGGCGTTTATGCCAATGTGATCTCCCCCCTTGTGGGGGAGATGTCCGACAGGACAGAGGGGGGTGAAATCACATCGCCCTGCGGTCCTTATCGTTCAACTGTCAGCATATGGTCACAACCCGCATACTCAACTGATATTGGCGATGCTTTTCCGCCCTTCTTCAGTTAATCTCCGCCGAATCCGTATTTTCAGCGTCGGACAGGTCATGGCAGATATTTCCGTAGAAGAATTGAGCGAAGCAGAAGCGGCAGAGGAGCTTGGCCGTCTGGCGGCAGAAATTGCCCAGCATGATTACCGCTATAATACGGAAGACGCCCCGACGATTTCGGATGGTGCGTATGATGCCCTGCGGCGCAGAAACCTTGCCATCGAGCAACGTTTTCCGCACCTGAAGCGTGAGGATTCGCCCTCCAACAAGGTGGGTGCGACCGTTTCGGAGAAATTCGGCAAGGTCACCCATTCCATCCCGATGCTGTCGCTGGACAATGCCTTTTCCGATCAGGACGTGCAGGATTTTGTTGATCGCATCAGGCGGTTCCTGAAATTGGGTGCCAGCGCGCCGGTAGCAATCACCGCAGAGCCAAAGATTGACGGGCTGTCGCTGTCGCTGCGCTATGAGCTGGGCCGGCTGGTCACGGCGGCAACCCGCGGCGATGGCACGACGGGCGAAAACGTCACGCTCAATGCCCGCACCGTAGCCAGCATTCCGAACGTGCTTGGCGGTAATCCGCCTGAAGTGCTTGAGGTGCGCGGCGAGGTCTATATGAGCCATGCGGATTTCGCGGCGATGAACGAGCGCCAGATACAGGATGGCAAGCCGGTTTTTGCCAATCCGCGCAATGCGGCGGCGGGTTCCCTGCGCCAGCTTGATGCGACGATTACCGCCTCGCGGCCCCTACAGTTTTTCGCCTATGCCTGGGGCGAGGTCAGCGAGATGCCTGCCTCAACCCAGATGGGCATGGTCGAGGCGTTCAAGTCCTACGGGTTCCGCGTTAATCCGCTGATGCAGAAGTTCGACACAGTGGAAGGGCTGGTGACACATTATCACCAGATTGAGGAACAGCGCGCGACGCTGGGCTACGATATTGACGGCGTTGTCTACAAGGTCGACGATCTGGCTTTGCAGCAACGGCTAGGCTTTGTCTCTCGCAGTCCGCGCTGGGCTATCGCGCATAAGTTCCCGGCGGAACGGGCCATCACCATTTTGCGCGGCATCGACATTCAGGTTGGCCGCACCGGCGCGTTGACGCCCGTGGCGCGGCTGGAGCCGGTGACGGTGGGCGGCGTTGTCGTCACCAACGTGACCCTGCACAATGAGGATTATATCAAAGGGATCGGCCAGAATGGCCAGCCGATCCGCGAGGGCCGTGACCTCAGGGTTGGCGATACGGTTGTCGTGCAGCGGGCGGGTGATGTCATCCCGCAGATTGTTGATATTGTCGCGGACAAGCCGCGCGGTCCGTCGCCCTATGTGTTCCCCGATACATGCCCGGCGTGTGGTTCGCATGCGGTGCGTGAGGAGGGGGAAGCCGTCAGGCGCTGCACAGGCGGTCTTATCTGCCCGGCACAGGCGGTGGAACGTATCCGGCATTTTGTATCGCGCAATGCTTTCGACATTGAAGGTCTTGGCGAAAAGCAGGTCGAGTTCTTCTTCAAATCCGATGATCCGGCGCTGCATATCGGCACCCCTGCCGACATCTTCACCTTGAGGAAAAGGCAGGAAGCGTCGCTGACCAAGCTTGAGAATATTGACGGCTTCGGTGCTGTGTCCGTCAAGAAACTCTATGATGCGATTGATGATCGACGGCAGGTAACGCTCAGCCGGTTTGTGTACGCGCTTGGCATTCGCCATGTGGGCGAGGTCAATGCCAAGCGTCTGGCCAAGGCCTATCGCTCCTATGAGGCGCTTGCGGCGGTTGCGCAGGCGGCAACCCTGCCCGTGGATAAATCCGACAAGGGCAATGATGCATGGCGCGAACTCAACGATGTTGAAGGCATTGGCAGTATCGTCGCCGAAGCACTGGTGGATTTCTATGCGGAAGAGCATAACCGCACGGCGCTTTCTGCTTTGCTGGCGGAGGTGACACCGCTTGACGAGGAAGTGCGCACTGTCGGCAACTCACCGGTTGCGGGCAAGACGATTGTCTTCACCGGTTCGCTGGAACGTATGTCGCGCGACGAGGCAAAAGCCATGGCCGAACGCTATGGCGCCAAGACAGCCGGTTCCGTGTCGAAAAAGACTGATCTTGTCGTGGCGGGACCGGGCGCCGGTTCGAAGCTGACACAGGCGCAGTCACTGGGCATTGAAGTCATTGACGAAGATAGCTGGTTCACACTGGTGGGCGCATGAGCGAGACGGTTTTCAAAGGCTTTGGCGACAAGGCGCTGCCTTTTCTCAAAGCACTGGATTTTCACCAGAACCGGGAATGGTTTCTGGAGAACAAGGACCTGTTCGAAGCGCATCTGCTGGAACCGCTGGGCGATCTGATCGATGATCTGATCGTCAGGTTTGAAAAAGCCGGGTTGCCGTTCAAAGGCGACCGCAGGAAATCGCAGTTCCGCATCAAGCGCGATACGCGCTTTGCCAAGGACAAAAGCCCTTACAACCGGCATCTCTCGGCATTGCTTTCGCCGGATGGGAGCAAATGGGCCGAATCAGGCTGTTTCTACGTCTGCATTGGCCTTGAGGATTACAAAGGCTGCTATGCTGCGGTGGCGTGGTGGCAGCAAAAGCCGGAACTTCTGCTTGCCATGCGCAAGGCCATTGTTGAAAAGCCGGAGAATTACCGCGCCATGGTTGCCGCGCTGAAGAAGGGTGGCCTGACCCTCAGCGATTATGACCGGTTGAAGCGCACGCCGCGCGGCTTTGAAACGGTCGTGGATGCCGATCTCATCGAAGCCTTGCGCAACCGGCATTTTGCCGTGCGTTACCCGATCGATCCTGATGGCATTACATCACCTGCACTTGCCGATGAACTGCTGGCGTTTGCGACGAAGGCCAAGCCGCTCATCGATTGGGGCAGGAAGATCGAAGGTACACTCGTTTCCTGATGATTTTTATAAAGGATAACAGATCCCGGTTTGATCCAAAACACCAAGGACTTGGGTGAATAAGGCCAAATTGTGTTGTCGTGGCAACACCCGTTCAGGCAATAAATTATCGGCGGATTATTCAGCTTATTAATGTTGACTTTTATGGTCATGTTTTTGTACTGAACAAATGTACAGCGTGAATACACGCAGATAAATTCAGCTCAGCAAGCCATAAACACGGCGCGGTTATTGCGCTCAACGTTAAGCCAGCCAAGCACTCTCTCTCGGGGATTTGTTGGATATGGCTATGACACGGAATCTGCTTGCGCGCCTGATGTGCGGTAGCGCCGGTACTTTGTTGATTGTGGGGTTAGGTACGGGCGCAGCACTCGCGCAAACAGCGCCGCAAACGGGCGAGACGATCGAGCTTGCGCCGATTGTTCTGAAAAGAAATCAGAGTGGTACAGAAGCAACGCCGCTGACGACGACCACGGATCGGGAAACGATCCAGAAACGCATGGTCGATAATTTCCAGGATCTGGGCCGCCGCGTCGATGCGGGCGTGAATTTCAACTCCGCCTCGAAAAGCATCAACCTGCGCGGTCTCGATCAGGATCGTGTCCTGACAACAATTGACGGCATTCGTGTCCCGTGGTTGTCGGACCCGCGCGGAACGCAGGGTGGCCTTGACGGTTTCGACTTCGATGGACTTTCCAAGGTCGATATCACCAAAGGTGCGGATTCAAGCCGTTATGGTTCCGGTGCGTTGGGCGGCGTCATTCAGTTGCGCACGCTTGATCCATCGGATGTCATTGGCGAAGGGCGCAACTGGGGTGTTGTGACCAAGGGCACCTATGACAGCGGTGACAAGAGTTGGCGTACAAATGCGGCTGTTGCGGCGCGTGCCGGCAATACGGAATTTCTTGTGCAGGGCGGTTACCGACAGGGGCATGAGAAGGATATTCCCGGCGATATTGGTGGCTACGGTGCATTGAGAACCGAACAGAACCCGCTCGATTACGATCAGGGCAATGTGCTGGTCAAACTCTATCAGAACCTTGAGGGAGGACACCGTTTTGGTCTGACCGGCGAGATTTTTAAAAAGGATTCCGACAGCGATAACTTCGTCGGCACAACCTCCGCCTATGTGCGCGACAGTTTCAAGTCCGGTGAAAACTATGATCGCAAGCGCATTTCCGGCAGCTACGACTATATCGCGCCTGAAAAGGGAGGATGGATCGACGAGGCGCATGCCACAGTCTACTGGACGCAGCAGACCCTCAACAACACGACGGATGCCGTCCGTTTGCCGGATGCAAGAGCGCGTATCATTCGCGGCGATCCATTCCGCTACGGCTTTCCATCAGGTGTCTACAAACGTGACAGCGAGCTGAACCTCGATGCCTATGGCTTCACCGGTTATATCGTCAAGGAAGCGGAGATCGGTGACATCAAACACAAGTTCCGTGTCGGCACGGAAATCTATCGGCAGAAGCTGCATCAATTTGCAGCCGGTGTCGACAATTGCCCAAATGTTGACTGGAGCAAGCTGCCACAACCTTTCGGTCCGCAGACTTGCCGGATGCTGCATGCCAACAGCTCCGATATGCCCGACGTGCAATCAACGGGCTTCGGTATCTATGCCGAAGACGACATTGACCTGTTGAATGGTCGTCTCACCTTGACGCCGGGCGGTCGTTTCGATTGGTACGAGCACAACCCGCAGGCGACAGCGGCTTACGAACATGGTCCCAATTTCAACGGAGCCTTGCCCGCGTCCAACAGCGACTCGCGCTTCACGCCGAAATTGCGTGCGACATACCATGCAACAAACGAGCTTGATTTCTATGTGCAGTGGGCTCAGGGCTTCCGCGCCCCTTCCGCTATGGAACTGTTCCAGAACTACGGCGCGCCCGGTTCTTACGCCCGTGTCGGCAATCCGGACCTGAAGTCCGAAACCAGCAATGGTTTCGAGATTGGCACCAAATATGAGAGCGATAAATATGCGCTGTCGGCCAGTGTCTTCAACAATTACTATCGCAACTTCATCGACACGATAACAATTGCGCCTCCCGGCGGGGACTACCCCGTCGGCGGTATCACCGGTTACGCCAACCTCAGCCGTGTTCATATTTACGGTGCCGAACTCAACGGCCGCATCAACTTTGCCGATCATTGGGTCACTTGGGCATCCGTTGCCTTTTCGCAGGGCAAGAACACGGAAACGGACGAGTATCTGAACTCGATCCCGCCAATTCGCGCGATTGTCGGCCTTGGCTATAACGCCGACAGCTGGGGTGCCGACGTCTCCCTGACCATGGCCGCTGCCCGCGACAAGGTTAGTACGGGTGGTTTCGTTGCTCCGGGCTACGGCATCGTCGACACGACAGCCTATTGGGAACCGAAATTTGCCAAGGGCATGAAGATTCAGGCCGGTGTCTTCAATGTGTTCGACAAGAAATACTGGAATGCCACTGATGTTCCGAACAGTATCAACCTCGCCACCAGCGATCGTTATTCCGAAGTTGGTCGCAGTTTCCGCGTTTCCCTGACCCAGAAATTTTAGCCAAATTTCTGCTGGTCTACTGCCACCGGGTGCCGACCTCGCCCGGTGGCTTTTTCTTGTCGTCTATTCAAGCCATTGGGTGATGAACACCTCATTGGCGTGGATATCGATGGTCTCCAGAAGATCGGGACCGAGATTTTTGAACTTGTGCGGCGTATTTGCCGGGGCGATGACGACCTGTCCTGCATGGGCATCGATCACCTGATCGCCCACGGTGAAGCGGGCATTGCCGCTGCGGATGATGAAAGTTTCCGCATAGGGGTGGGTATGCAGGTTGGGTCCGCCGCCGATCTTGTGCGTGCTGTAGAAAATCACCGAAACATTGGTGCCATAGGGCTTTCCTGTAAATTCACCCTTCCACAATTCAGGGTGTTCAGCCCAATCCTCACGGTTGATGATATGTACCATGCGTCTCCTCCCGGTACGACCTTGAAGGGAACCTACGCTTGGCACTGTGCTCCTGACAAGCACCTGACATTGCAGCAACATTGATGATAGCGATCAAGAATTCTCACGTGACAGGCTGCCAAACCTGCCGTAGACCACCCGCATGAGCGAACAAATATATCAAGATGACACCGCCACTGCGCGGCAATCAGGCTTTGGCCTGGAATTCTGGCAAGGTTTTCGGCGCGGCATTCCTGTAATGATTGCCTCGGCACCCTTTGGCCTGTTATTTGGTGCCCTTGCCATCGACAATGGTTTTACCGTGTTTGAAGCGGTGCTGATGAGCGCGGCGATTTTTGGCGGTGCAAGCCAGATGGTTGGCATCGAGCTTTTCGGCCACAATATTCCGGCGTGGCTGATCGTCTTTTCCATTTTTGCGGTCAATTTCCGCCATGTGCTTTATTCGGCAGCCGTGGGTCGCCGCATCGGCCATTTCACCATTGTTCAAAGTTTTCTGAGTTACTTCCTGCTTACCGATCCGCAATATGCGGAGACAGAAAAGCGGGCGGAATCAGGTGTTCGTGTCACCTTTGCATGGTATCTCGGTGTTGCCACCCCGATCTATGTGATGTGGGTGGTTGAAGCCTGGATTGGCGGACTTTTCGGCAATCTGATCAAGGATCCGCATGCGCTCGGCATCGATATGCTGCTGCCCATCTATTTCCTTGGACTGGTCATGGGTTTCCGCAAGCGCTCCAACTGGGCGCCTATCGTGATTGCCAGCGGTATCGCGTCGATTGTTGCGGCCAAGACCATCGGTTCGCCCTGGCATGTCAGCATTGGCGCGCTCGCCGGTATCCTGACCGCTGTCATCGTGGCCAAACCCGGTAAAACCGAAGGGGAGAATTGAGATGTCGACGATCTTCTGGATCATCCTCGCCGGTGCCGTGCTGACGTTCCTCACCCGTATCGGCGGTCATCTGGTGTTGTCGCGCTTTGACCATGTGCATCCGCGGGTGGAAGTGGCGCTCAATGCCGTGCCTGCAGCGGTTTTGACAACACTGGTGGCGCCCGCTATCGCGACGGCGGATTGGCGCGGAATTGTCGCGTTGGTTTTTGCCGGGCTGGTATCTCTGCGTTTCAACGCACTGACAATGTTTCTCGCCGGCGCAGCAATGATTATCCTGCTGCGCCAGCTTCCGATCTGATTGTTTATTGCTGTCCGAACGGCTCGGTCGCCTTGATCAGCCAATCCTTGTCGCCAGCGCTGGTGTGTGGCAGCAATGCTTCGCGCACCTGCGCATGGTAGGCATCGAGCCACACCAGCTCTTCCCGGATCAGCAGGCTTGTGTCGATCAGGCGCTTGTCGATGGGGCAGAGCGTGATCGTCTCAAAACCCATCATCGGCAGGTCGCCGCCCTCGGGCACTTCGAGTTCCGTGACGATGAGCAGGTTTTCCGTGCGGATGCCGTAGCCGCCGGGTTTGTAGTAGCCCGGTTCGTTGGACAGGATCATGCCCGGCAGCAGTTCATGCACACCGCGCTTGGAAATGCTCTGTGGACCTTCATGAACCGACAGGAATGACCCGACGCCGTGGCCGGTGCCGTGGCCGTAGTCGTAGCCCTGTTTCCACAACGCAATACGGGCAAGCACATCAATGTCCATGCCGCGCGTGCCCTTGGGGAAACGCGCCGTGGTGATGGCGATCACGCCTTTGAGCACCAATGTGAACTTGCGCTTCATATCCTCCGTTGGCTTGCCGACGGGCAGGGTGCGGGTGATATCCGTCGTGCCGTCCCGGTATTGGCCGCCGCTGTCGATGAGATAAAGTTCGCCCTCCTGCAGCTTGCGGTTGGACTGGGTGTTGACGCGGTAGTGGGCGAAAGCACCATTGGGACCTGCACCGGAGATGCTGTCGAAAGAGAGGTTTTCCAGCGGCATCTGGAAACCTTCGGCCACGCTGCGGCGGGTTTCCTCAAGCTTCTTGGCGGCGTCGATCTCATCGATCGTGCCGGGAGCCTGCGCGTCAATCCATGCGAGGAAAGACACCATGGCAATACCGTCGCGCTCATGGGATTTGCGTGCGCCTGCAAGTTCGGTCGGGTTTTTCAGGGCGCGGGGCAGGCGGGCCGGGTCGGTTCCTTCGACAATCTTGCCACCGGCATGTTCGACCACCAGCCGCAGCTTTTCGGCTGCCAATGCCGGATCAAGCATCAGGGTTTTCCCCTGTGCGCCGATGGATGCCACATCACCTTCAAGAGCTGATGGCGGGCGCAGTGTTGCGAGCTGGGTGAGATAGGCTTCCGTCTCGATCGGCAATTTGCGCTTGTCGATGAAGAGCAGAGGTTCGCCTGAGACGGGAATAATGGCAAAGGCGAGCGGCAACGGCGTATTGCTGACGTCATTGCCACGAATATTGAAGGCCCATGCAATGGATGAAGGGTCGGTCAGCACGGTTGCATCGGCCCTGGCTTTTTCCACCGCTTCGGCCAGTTCCTTCAGCTTGTCGCTGGCAAGCTTCCCGGCATATTTTTCCGGCTGGATCGAGACTGCTTCCAGCGGCGGCGCGGGTTGATCCTCCCAGATGAGATCAACCAGATTGTCCTTCACGGCAACGAGTGTGCCGCCATTGGCCTCAAGCGCTTCGCGCAGTGCCTTGGTTTCGGCGATGGTGTGCAGCCATGGATCAAAGCCGATGGTGAGCTTGCGGCCGCTGTTGCGAAGCCAGACCGGGGGCGGGGTTTCGACAAGGCTTTCCACGGTAAAGACGGCAGGATCGGTCTGCTCGGCGGCCTGCAGCGTGTAGCGGCCATCGACAAACAGATGCGCCTTGCTCTTCAGAACGAGGACAACACCGGCGGAACCGGTAAAGCCGGTCAGCCAGGCCAGACGTTGCGCGCGCGGCGGGACATATTCTCCCTGATGCTCATCGGCGCGGGGAACGAGAAAACCGTCAAGGCCAAGGGTTTCGAGTTCGGCGCGCAGCTTGGCGACGCGCGGAGCGCCGGTGGCCGGATTGCTGACGACCTCAAACGACTGGAACATAGTGATGCAAACCTCTGTTGGTGGGTGATGGAACCTATCTTTCCACCATCTCCGAGGCAATGGAGAACGCCACTTTTACAGAGGTGATTCATGTGTGCATTGCACAATTATGACTTCGCACATGCACAAAAGCATGGCTGTCATGCAGCAACGCGGATGGCTGGAACAGGGGAGAGTCAGCTATAGCAGTGCAACGGGAGGATCGGCTGCCAATCATGGAGATTCAAGATGGCACAGAAGGTCCGCGGGTTTTTCAAGACAGCGCTCGAAAATCTGATCGCTTACCGCACGTCGCAGATAGAGCGGTATGTTGTCCGCACTGTTGATGGCAAGCGCGAAAGAACCAAGCACATTGTCTACTTCGTATAAATAAAGGGCAGCCCGAAGCTGCCCTTTTTATTTGCTGCAAGTGTAATTGGCATCAATAGGTGGATTTTGCCTTGAGGTGCAGAGTGACCCAGCCTTCGCGCCGCAGGGTTTTCTGATGAAAAAGGCCCTGCACGCGATAGGCGGCCAGCACCTTGTCGCGCTGGGTTTCCAGAATTCCCGACAGAATGAGCGATCCACCCCAGGCCAGATGCTTGCGCATCTCAGGTGCCAGCTGCATCAGCGGGCGCGCCAGAATATTGGCAACGATCAGATCGAATGGCGCGGCAAAGCGCAGGGCAGGATGATGAAAACCTGTTGCTGTTTCCGTCTGCACGCGCGCTGCAACACCGTTCTTCACCACATTATCCTGCGCCACCGCCACGGCAACCGGATCGATATCGGTTGCCAGAACCGGAATGGGCGCAAGTTTGGCAATGCCGATGGCCAGCACCGCGCTGCCGGTGCCCAGATCCAGCGCATTGCGCGGATGCTCGCGGCGGATCACTTCGCCGATCATGTCGAGACAGCCGGAGGTGGTGCCGTGATGCCCGGTACCGAAAGCAAGCCCCGCATCGATTTCGATACCCAGATCATTGACGCGGCGTTTATCGCGATCATGTGAGCCATGCACGAAAAAGCGGCCAGCACGCACGGGGGAAAGCCCTTCCAGCGAATGGGCCACCCAGTCAATGTCGGGCACCTGTTCACGTTTGACCTCAAGATCAAAGGCATTGGCGCTGAGAATATCGCGGATGCGCGGCTCGATCTCATCAGGCTCGAACGTATAGACCGAGACATCGAAGATTTCCGCATCCTCGTCCACCTCGAATGTGGAGATCGGCAGGCCGTCCTCTTCAAAGGCAAGCTGCAACAGATCAAACACCCGGTCGGCTTCAATCTTGCCAGCGGTGAGGAACAGGCGGGTCTGGGTCATCAGGTCGTGTACTTTCGGACTTGGGGTGGTGTTTGTGTGGTTGGTTGTATCAGAATTGTGTGGTTCGTGGTTCGACAAGCTCACCATGAGGGGCTTGGGTGGATGCAACGCTAATCACCAACGTTGCAGATCAGTAAGGTCGCAGAACTTGACTCCCTTGCATCCCCACTCTCCCTCATGGTGAGCTTGTCGAACCACGAACCACGAACCATATTGATGCAATGAACGATGAACAATGTTCATGCAACGCACCATCAGTCACAACATCAACTCTTTGCCAGACGTTTCAATTTTGCGACAGCCGTATCAGGATTTTCGCCATAGGCAATGGTGCCGAAGAAACCGCCCTTGCTATCCAGAAGAAACACGGAGGCGGTGTGGTCCATGGTGTAGTCATTGCCTTCGGTCGGCACCTTGCGCGCATAAACGGCATAGCCTTTCAGCATCGCTGCCATTTTGACCGGATCGCCTGTGATGCCGACAATGCGGTCGGATACATTGCCCACATAGGATTTCATGACATCAGCCGTGTCGCGATCCGGATCAACAGTGACGAAATAGGCGTTGATGTTCTGGCCATCAGGACCAAGCTGCTTCAACCATGCATCGAGTTCAAACAGGGTGGTCGGGCAAATCTCCGGGCAATGGGTGAAGCCGAAGAAAACCGCCGATGGTTTTTGCCGGAAAGCCGCCTCGGTGATTGGCTGGCCATTCATATTCACAAGCTGAAAAGGCACGCCAAACGGCCCTGAATTGGCCGACCCTGATTGCTGGCGATAGGACTGGAAAGTGGTCCATCCGGCAACCGCGGCAAGGGCGATGATTGCGATGACAAGCACCGGCATAAAGCGTCTGTTCATAGGGGAATTTCCTTTAAGGGCCGTCCGGACGCTTTTACATGCACCACGAAAGACCAGCCTGAATCAGCGACAGGAAGATCGTATCACCATGGTTGAACCATGCGGCAAAGGTAATGCCCGTTGCGGTGGCGGCAATAAGCGCCAGCGTTGCATAGAGCGCCATTTGCGATGGGCTGATGGAATATGATGATTTCATTGCTTGATTATAGGATTTCACCCGCATTTATGCAAAAGGATTGGCGCACACTTATTTGAGAAAACATGATGGCTGACCCTGACGACCTGCGTTTCCAGAATCCCGAGCCGCGCATTCACCCGACGGCACAGCTGAAGGGCGTCAAGCTTGGCCGGTTTGCCGAGGTGAATGAACGGGTGATTTTACGCGATGTCACCATGGGGGATTTTTCCTATATTGAACGCCATAGCGAAGGCATTTACGCCGATATTGGCCGCTTCTGTTCCATAGCCTCCAATGTGCGTATCAATGCGCTCGAACATCCGATGGAGCGGCTGACCACCCACAAGGTCAGCTATCGGCCAAACGAGTTTTTCCGCTATCGTGGCCTCGATTTCGAATTTCGGGCACGCCGGCAGGCAAAGCGCGTCAGCATCGGCCATGATGTGTGGATTGGCCATGGCGCGGTGATCATGCCCGGCATCAGCATCGGCCATGGTGCTGTTGTCGGCGCCAATGCTGTCGTGACCAAGAATGTTGCGCCCTATATGATTGTTGCCGGTAATGCAGCACGGGTGATCCGCCCGCGATTTCCCGCTGAGATTGCCGAACGCCTGATCGCGCTCTCATGGTGGGATTGGCCCACCGAGACGATTTTTGACGCCATTCCTGATATCCAGTCGCTCAGCATCGAAGATTTTCTCGCAAAGTGGGAACGATAGAAGCGCCGGGCCGTTCTGCTTGAAATTCCAAGAGCCAGTGTCCAACTGTGTCTGGGTTCAACGTTGTCTGGCACTTCTAATAATTTCAGGAGAATTTCGATGAAGCGTATGCTTGCTGCTCTGGCCCTTCTGGGCGCTACCATCCTGCCTGTACAGGCGGAGGAGGTCGGCAAGGTCGGCGTTGACTGGCTGGGCAATGACATTGTCATTGACGCGGTTGTCGATCCGAAAATACAGGGCGTGACCTGCCATCTCGCTTCATTCTCGCGCGGCATGATTGACCGGCTGCAGAAGGGCAACTGGTTCGAGGACCCATCCAACGCATCGATCTCCTGCCAGCAGACAGGGCCGATTGTGATCGGCGATATCAAGCTTGGCGAAGGCGGCGAGCGGGTTTTTTCCGAACGCACCAGCCTGATCTGGAAGAAGCTGAACATCACCCGTATCTATGACAAGCAGAACAATTCGCTTGTTTATCTCGCCCATGCCAGCCAGGTACAGGACGGCTCGGCCAAAACCTCGATCTCGACCATTCCACTGTTTGCCGGGAATGTGACTTGGGCGAAGGGCAAGCCCGAGTAAGAGGGGGTGTGCGTGCGTCGTGGTTCGACATAACAACCATGAGGGAGATGGATGCAACGCGAATCGCAAAGGTTGCAGAACTTGACTCCCCCGCAACCCACCCCATTGCCCCCCACCGTCAACCTCGGGCTTGACCCGAGGACCCATGTTGATAACTGCTGAGTATCGGTTTCGTTTATTCTCCTTAGCCGTGGGTCCTCGGGTCAAGCCCGAGGATGACAGTGGGGTAGGTTGCGGGTGGGGTAGATTGCGGTAGGGTGGGTTGCTGGGGAGTGAAGTTCTGCAATGGTGAAGATTAGTTTTGCAACCAGCCCCCCTCATCCTGAGCTTGTCGAAGGGCGCAACAACGGTTTTGCAAATTTCCCTCGTTACCACGCCCGCTTTTGCGTCTGGCTATTGAAAGGTGGGAAAGACGGGCGATCCAAAGAGGAACGCGGAAGTCTTGGTATTAGTAGTGTAGTCATGCGTTCCCCGGAGATTTTCCTGTTTGAACCAAGAAAATAACCGGATCACCCGTCCCGATGACTGTTTTACCCTTGTGAGATAAAACCTTTCCCCTGCGGCTGGGTTCTCCCCGCAGATGAAATCACCGATCCTTTCCTGACTTCAGAAGGTTTCCGGAGCATTCCCGCCGGAAAGGACACCATCAGAATAAGCGAGGTGGGATGGTGTTGGATAAGTTGGTGTGATTTTTTTGAGAATTAGTGGTTGCAGTAACATTGTTGGTGGTTCGACAGGCTCACCATGAGGGAGAGAGGTGGGTTGCAGGGAGCCAAGTTCTGCAACCTTTGTGAAGTGCAACATTGGTGATGTGAAATCTCTGCGATTAGCGTTGCATCCACCCAAGTCCCTCATGGTGAGCCTGTCGAACCACGGCGGCATTCACCCCCTCTGTCCTGTCGGACATCTCCCCCACAAGGGGGGAGATCAGCCATCACTACCGCCTTTGCACAATCTGAAACTTTTCCTGTTGTGCAAAAGCGTTCATGTCAATGTGATCTCCCCCCTTGTGGGGGAGATGTCCGACAGGACAGAGGGGGGTGAATACTTGCCAACACTTCCAAGTTGGTGCCGCTACACGCCCAGACCTGCGGTCCGTCATGAACGTTGGCTCAAATCTGCTTTACAAAACTATCCAGCACGCGTTTTTGACCGGCCTTGTCAAAATCGATGGTCAGTTTGTTGCCTTCGATTGACGACACATTGCCGTTGCCGAACTTGATGTGGAAAACCCGGTCGCCGACATCGAAATTCGATGGGGTTTCGCTGACGGATTTGGCCACCAGTTCGCCGTCGATCATGCGGCCCTTGACCGAGCCGCGTCCGGCGCCGTGGCCGGAATCCGTTTCGCCGTAACCGATGCGCTCGACCTTTGAGCCGGAGCGCGAGCCCCAATTGTTGCGCGTGGCATCGGAGCGGTTTTGCTGGGCGCGTTGCCAGCCGGGGGTGGAATAAGTGTTTTCAAACGGGTCGGCTCGGTCAAAACGCGACTGGCCATAACCGCCGCCGGAGCCGTAACCGCCATAGGAATTACCAGTCGCGACAACCTCGACATGCGCTTCCGGCAGTTCTTCGAGAAAACGCGACGGGATTGTCGATTGCCACAGGCCATGAATGCGCCGGTTGGAGACGAACCAGATATGCAGGTTTTTCTTGGCGCGGGTTACGCCGACATAGGCGAGCCGCCGCTCTTCCTCAAGGCCGGAACGCCCGCCCTCATCCAGCGCACGCTGATGCGGGAAAAGACCTTCCTCCCAGCCGGGAAGGAACACGGTTTCAAACTCAAGCCCCTTGGCCGAATGCAGCGTCATGATATTGACGGCATCGAGATTTTCGTTCTGCTCGGCATCCATGACCAGCGCCACATGCTCGAGGAAGGAGCGCAGGGACTCGTACTCCTCCATGGAGCGGATGAGTTCTTTCAGGTTTTCCAGCCGCCCCGGTGCTTCGGCCGAACGATCCGCCTGCCACATGGCCGTATAGCCTGACTCATCGAGAATCATTTCCGCCAATTGCGTGTGCGGCGTAGAATCAATCAGGGATTGCCAGCGGTGGAAATTCTCCACCACTTCGCGCAGGGCGGAGCGGGGTTTGGGTTTCAACTCTTCCGTCTGCACCAGATCGGCAGCGGCATCCAGCATGCCAATATCGCGGGCGCGGGCATAATCATGCACCTGCCGGATCGCTGCTTCACCCAGACCGCGTTTGGGGGTGTTGACGATGCGCTCCAGCGCCAGATCATCAGATCCTTGCGCGACAACGCGGAAATAGGCGAGGGCATCGCGGATTTCGAGCCGTTCATAGAAACGCGGACCGCCAACGACGCGGTAATTCAGGCCAAGGGTAACAAAACGGTCTTCGAACTCGCGCATCTGGAAGGAGGCGCGCACGAGGATCGCCATATTATTGAGCTTGTGACCCTTGCGCTGCGCCTGTTCGATTTCCTCGCCGACGGCGCGGGCTTCCTCTTCGGAATCCCATGCGGCGTGGACATTCACCTTGGCGTCTTCGGGGTTTGCCGCATCGGTAAACAGGGTTTTGCCGAGGCGGCCTTCATTGTGGGAAATCAGGAACGAGGCTGCGCCAAGAATATGTGCCGTCGAGCGGTAATTGCGCTCCAGACGGATCACGACGGCGCCGGGAAAATCCTTTTCGAAGCGCAGGATATTGTCGACTTCGGCACCGCGCCAGCCATAGATCGACTGATCGTCATCGCCAACGCAGCAGACATTCTTTGAGCCCTGTGAAATCAGGCGCAGCCACATATATTGGGCGGTGTTGGTGTCCTGATACTCGTCCACGAGGATATAACGGAATTTTGCGTGATATTCCTTGAGCACATCCGGATAGGCGCGGAACATACGGATGGGATGGCAGAGCAGATCGCCGAAATCGCAGGCGTTGAGGGTTTTCAGGCGGTTCTGATAGGCGGTGTAAAGCTCGCGGCCCTTGCCATTGGCAAAGGCGCGGGCATCGCCTTCAGGGATTTCCGTGGGACCGAGGCCCTTGTTCTTCCAGCCATCAATCATCAGCGCGAACTGTTTGGCGGGCCAGCGCTTGTCATCCAGCCCTTCGGCCTGAATGATCTGTTTGATCAGGCGGATGACATCATCCGTGTCGAGAATGGTAAAATCAGAGCGTAGACCGACCAGTTCCGCATGGCGGCGCAAAAGCTTGACGCCGATCGAGTGGAATGTGCCGAGCCATGGGATGCCTTCCACCGCACCGCCGACGAGAACGCCGATGCGCTCTTTCATCTCGCGCGCCGCCTTGTTGGTGAAGGTCACCGCAAGGATCTGACTGGGATAGGCTTTGCCGAGCGACAGGATATGGGCGATGCGTGAGGTCAGGACCCGCGTCTTGCCCGTGCCTGCACCGGCCAGAACCAGCACGGGACCTTCAGTGGTTTCAACCGCAAGGCGCTGTTCGGGGTTGAGGCCATTGAGGTAAGGCGGCATGCCGCGCGCCTGCATGGCGCGTGCAGCTATGCCCGAGGGCTGGCGAGGCGCATCAGGTTCGTCGAAAAACGGAATATCGTCTGGCAATCCGGACATTTGTCTCCAATGTAGTGATTCGGCACCAAAAAACTAGGTCAATGCGATACAAAGCAAGAACATACAGCATTTACCTGATTGTTTCCCCTGAAACTTGCGATTGAAAAATTCAATCATCGATATTGCACCGGTTTGAATTAAGGCATACGCCTTAGTGATTAAGAGGAATCTGGCAGCCGATGGCCCGTTCGCAGCCTCATGTCAGGACCATTCGATCTTGATTGAGCTTGGAAAGGACCCCTACCATGGCAATCACTCTAACGGCTCTCCTTTTTCTCATTATTGCGGCTGCCCTTGGTGGGGGCGGTGTCTGGCTCGCCGCTCTTGGCGGCAGCTGGTATTACATCATCGCGGCTCTTGCCTTTCTTCTCACCTCCATTCTCTTGTTCCGAAGGCGACCCTCCGCCTTGCTCGTTTATGCGGTGCTGGTAATCGGCACGCTTGGCTGGGCAATCTGGGAAATCGGGTTTGACTGGTGGCAGCTTGCACCGCGCGGCGGTGTGATTATTCTCCTCGCGCTCTGGTTGCTGACCCCATGGGTGCGCGGCAAACTTGTGCGGGCAGGCGGTGAAAGTTCGGCAGCCGGTAGTGCTGCGCTGTTTGTGACGGTTCTGGTAGCGCTTGGTGTTGCCGGTTATTCCATGACGCAGGACCCGCTTGATCTCGCGGGCCAGCTCAGCAAGGAGGCGGTCGTTACAGAGCCGGATCTTGGCGGTGTGCCCAATGATGACTGGCATTATTATGGCCGCAGCCTTTACGGCCAGCGCTATTCGCCGCTGAAGCAGATCACGCCTGATAATGTCGCCAATCTGCAGGTGGCATGGACCTATCAGACCGGCGATGTGCGCCGTTCGACTGATGTGCCTGAGACGACCTATCAGGTCACGCCGCTCAAAGTGCGTGATACGCTTTATATATGCACACCGCACAATTTCGTCATTGCGCTGGATGCGGCAAGCGGCAAGGAAAAATGGCGCTTTGATCCGCAGGTGAAGGACAATAATGACCGGCAGCATCAGACCTGCCGCGGTGTTTCCTATTATGCGGATACGGCGATTGCCGCCGGTCAGCCCTGTGCAGAGCGGGTTTATATGCCAACCGCCGATGCACGGTTGATTGCGCTTGATGCGGCCAATGGCCAGGTTTGTCCGGCTTTTGGCGACAAGGGCACCGTGCATCTTGAAAACGGCATGCCCTATAATCCAGCCGGTTATTACTATTCCACCTCGCCGCCGGTTATTGCCGCGGGCAAGATTATTGTCGGCGGCGCAGTCAATGATAATTACTCCATCCACGAGCAGTCAGGCGTTATTCGCGCCTTCGATATCAACACCGGTGCGCTGGTGTGGAACTGGGATTCCGGTAATCCTGATGTGACGACGCCGCTGCCGGAAGGGCAGAAATATACGGCCAATTCCCCCAATAGCTGGTCAATTTCCAGTGCCGATGAAAAACTCGGACTGCTCTATGTGCCGCTCGGCAACCAGACGCCCGATCAGCTTGGGGCAGGGCGTTCGGCCAATGTGGAGAAATTCTCGTCGTCCATTGTGGCGCTTGATTTGAACAGCGGCCAGCTGCGTTGGGTGCGCCAGACTGTGCATCATGATCTGTGGGACATGGATGTGCCCTCGCAGCCAAGTCTTGTCGATGTGAATACGGCAACCGGCACGGTTCCGGCGCTGGTTGGTCCGACAAAGCAGGGTGATCTTTATGTGCTCGACCGGCGTTCGGGTGAGCCGATCATTCCTGTCGAGGAAGTGCCTGCACCGGGCGGTGCTATCGAGGGCGATCACACATCGCCGACGCAGCCGGTTTCGGGCCTGACCTTCATGCCACAACCCTTGCAGGGCAAGGATATGTGGGGCGTCAGCATGTTCGATCAGCTCGCCTGCCGCATCAACTTCCTCAAGCTGCGTTATGAGGGCCGGTATACGCCGCCGTCACTACAGGGCTCGCTGATCTATCCCGGCAATTTCGGCGTGTTCAACTGGGGCGGCGTTGCCGTTGATCCTGAACGCCAGATCATGTTCGGGATGCCGACCTATCTCGCCTTTACCTCGCGGCTGGTGCCCCGCGCCGACGTGCCAGCGCCCGGTGCTGGCACAAAGGGCAGCGAGCAGGGCCTCAACCGCAATGAAGGCGCGCCCTATGCGGTGGTGATGGGACCGTTTGTCTCGCCGCTTGGTCTGCCCTGCCAGACACCGCCGTGGGGCTACGTGGCGGGTGCAGATTTACGCACAGGCAAGATCGCCTGGAAGCATCGCAACGGCACGGTCTATGATTCCTCGCCGCTGCCACTGCCATTCAAGGTCGGCGTGCCCGGCCTTGGCGGTCCGATCATCACGGCTGGCGGCGTGGCATTCCTCGGCGCTTCTGTTGATAATTACCTGCGCGCCTATGACGTGACCAGCGGTAAGCAGCTATGGGAAGGGCGTCTTCCCGCCGGTGGCCAGTCGACACCAATGTCCTATGCGCTGGCTGATGGGAAGCAGTATGTCGTTATCGTCGCCGGTGGGCATGGCTCGATCAATACCAAGCCGGGCGATTACGTCGTCGCCTATACGCTGCCGAAGTAATAGCCCCGCATGACAAGCCTCCCGGATTGCCGTCCGGGAGGCTTTTTGTTGACTGCTTTCCAAACTGCCCTTATCCATAAAGCAGGCAGATACAGCCAGCCGCTCGCGGGTTCCTAACCCAAGGTGAATGTATCAAAAGAAGCTTCGTTTCATCCTTGTCTGGTGAACGGGTCGGCAATGCGGGCACTGACTTTCCTCGTTCACATGACGATAGGGATAGACGATGCGTACTTTTCACGACGCCAAGGCGATGGCCAAATCGCTGCGACAGGCACTGGCTGCCAAAAATATCGATATTTCGCACAGTGATGGTCTGGAACTGGTTGCGGCCGGGTTCGGTCTCGATAACTGGAACGTGCTTGCAGCAAAAATTGCGGCAGAAGAACCTGCCGGGAAGGATGCTGTATCCTTCGGGCCTGCCAATCCGATCCTGCGGATTTTCGATGTGGACAAGGCAAGAGAGTTTTATCTGGATTTTCTTGGCTTTACGCTGGATTGGGAACACCGGTTTGGTGACGATTTCCCGCTTTATTGCCAGGTCTCACGCTCCGGCTTGACGCTGCATCTGAGCGAGCATTCCGGTGACGCAAGCCCCGGTGCGCGGGTTTTTGTGCGGATGAAGGGTATTGAAGCCTTTCATAAGGAACTCCACGCCAAGAACTATCGCTTCATGAAACCCGGTCTTGAAGATGCTCCATGGGGCCGCGAGTTGCATGTGACCGATCCGTTCAGCAATCGCATTTCATTTTGTGAGGATAAATAGAGTGCCTTGTGTTGGCAGTGCTGGAGTGATCCGGTGCTGCCAGCATTCATCTGCATGAAAGTTGCTGGGTATCATGAAAGATGCTGGGCATCCCTCCCTCCGTCATCCTCGGGCTTGACCCGAGGACCCACGGCAAACAAGCAAAATCGGTACCGATACATTGCAATATTACTGACCTCAACGATGGGTCCTCGGGTCAAGCCCGAGGATGACGGAGGGAGGGATGCTAAGATGACGGAGAGAGCGATGCTAGATGACAGCGAGGTAGGTGCTTTACGATGACAGCGAGATAGGTGATTTTGGAATCACAGAGAGATGGATGTTTAAGGACGGTGGCGAGATAGGTGTTTTAGGTTGCCAGAAGGAAGCGTTCGTTTTTTCAGCGCCTTGGCAGTTTCAGCGGAGCGCCTGATTTGATGATGCGGATGGCGAAGTTGGAGCGGATGTCCGAAATACCGGGCATCACCAGCAATTTTTCCGTCAGGAAACGCTCATAGGCGCTCAAATCCTCCACCACCACTTCGGCCAGAAAATCGGCGGTTCCTGATATCAGAAAGGCTCCGGTCACTTCAGGTAAGGCGATCAGCGCGGCCTGCTGGGCATCGGAGTTCTCCTTGCTGTGCTGTCCGACCTTGATTTCGACAAACACAGTGAGGCCAAGCCCGACCTCCTTGCGATCAATATCGGCGCGGTAGCCACGGATCACTCCTGATTTTTCCAGATTGCGGATACGGCGCAGGCAGGGTGAGGGCGACAGGTTCACCTTCTCCGCAATTTCCACATTGGTTGCCCGTGCGTCATCCTGCAGTGCTTCAAGAATGCCGATATCGAATTTATCCAGATTTGGCATAAATCACCTTTCAGTTCGATAAAACTTTGCGAATATTGCTGAAATGGTAGTTGTGGTGGCATCAACTTGCAAGGACATGCTCGTGCCATTGGCGGTAATCTCCTTTCAACAGAAGTCATCAGGACTGATTTTGAAAGGATATTCCGATGGTTGCTCTCGTTCAGGACTACAAGAAGTCCACATCATCAGGCGCAGGTTATGCCGGGGCGCTGGTGACGGTTCTCATCTGGGCCACATGGATTATCGCCACGCGCCACAGTACAGGCACACAGCTGGGTACCATTGATCTTGGCCTGATCCGGTATGGTGTTCCCGCGCTGGTTCTGTCGCCGGTCTGGCTGCGCACTGGTCTTATTCCACGCAATGTACCGCTGATCCTTCTGGTGATTATGGTGGGCGGCGCCGGTGCCCTGTTTTTCCAGTTCACCACCTTTGCCATTCATTCCACTCCGGCATCCGCCGTCGGCGTGCTGCTTGGCGGATCAATGCCGCTGGCTGCTGCGCTGATCGGAGTGGTTCTGTTTGGCGAGCGGCCCGATCTGTTCCGCAGTCTCGGCCTTGCCGCGATTATCGGCGGTCTTGCCATCCTCTTGGTGCGCGCCGTTGCAGGCCATGAAATCACATGGATCAGCTTTGTCTTCCTGCCGCTGGGGGCCTTGCTGTGGGCTGGATACACCCATGCATTCCGCCGCTCGGGCCTGACCGCGCTGGAAGGCGGCGCGCTCATCGCCGTGTGGTCCTTCATCATCCATATTGGCCTTGCCTTGGTCTTCGGAACAACGATCATGACGGTGCCGCTCGGCGAGATTGGTTTGCAGTTTTTGAGCCAGGGTATTCTGTCGGGGCTCGCCGCCATGCTCGCCTATGGGATCGCCGTGCGTGCCCTCGGTGGCAGTCAGGCGGCGGCTTTCAGCGCGCTTACTCCTGTCCTTGCAACGTTTGGTGGTGCCATCTTCCTTGACGAGCCGGTCGGTGTCTGGGAAATTAGCGCAGCAGTGATGACTGGACTCGGCGTTGCGCTCTCCACCGGTGTCCTTTCCCATCGTCTCAAGGGATGATGGGAAACGGCAGGGGTTCGACGGCCCGGCAGCCCTCTTCGATGGAAAGAACCATAATGGACAAGCCGAAGACCCCGAAGATCAATCAGGCCATGGTCGATGCCTATGATGAATATACGCATCTGACCCTTGACCGGCGGGCGTTCATGGACAAGCTCGCCAAGCTGGCGGGCTCCGGCGCAGCTGCGGCTGTCATCGCACCGATGCTGGCGGCAAACTCCGCACAGGCCGCCATTGTTGCCACCGATGATGCAAGGCTTTTCACCAAGGATGTGATCTATTCGGGCTCGTCAGGCGATATGAAGGGATACCGCGCGCGTCTGGCAGACGTGACAGGTAAACTGCCTGCGGTCATCATCATCCACGAGAATCGTGGTCTCAATGGTCATATTCGCGACGTCGCCCGGCGCATGGCGCTGGAAGGCTTTACGGTGCTGGCACCGGATTTTCTGTCATCGGCCGGTGGTACGCCCGCTGATGAAGACAAGGCGCGGGACCTGATTGCCAGTCTTGATGCGAATAAGACGATTGCCGAGGGGGTGGCGACCATCGACTATCTCAGGGCGGAAAAATACACAAATGGCAAGGTCGGCGTGATGGGCTTTTGCTGGGGTGGCGGACTGGTCAATGATCTAGCGGTGAATTCGCCGGAGCTTGGCGCCGGTGTTGCCTATTATGGCCGCCAGCCGAAAGCCGAGGATGTGGCGAAGATCAAAGCACCATTGCTGTTGCACTATGCGGGACTGGATACGCGGATCAATGCGGGCATTGACGGCTACAGGAAGGCCCTTGAGGACAATGGCAAGACCTTCGATATCGAGGTTTATGAAGGTGTGAACCATGCGTTCAACAATGACACATCCACCGCACGCTATAGCAAGGAAGCCTCTGACCTTGCCTGGAGCCGGACGGTTGCATTCTTCAAGAAGTATCTGAGCTGATCCACTGGTGTGAAACCAATCGCTTGCCAGACCGTTCCAGTCATTGCTACTGACAGGGCCGAAACGGGGATTGCCTTCATGCGCTATATAACTGCCATTCTGGTCTTTATCGCACTGTCGCTTGGCGGCGGACAGATGGCGTTTGCGCAGGAAGCGGTTTTCCCGGAAGGATCAAGCGTCGGGCTGGTTGTTCCCAAGAACATGCAGGCATCATCCACATTCAGCGGCTTCGAAGACATCAAGACGGGTGCGTCAATCGTCCTGACCGAACTGCCGGCTGAAGCCTATGCTCAGATATCTGGCAAGTTTAACGCGGAAGGCCTGGCTCCGACCGGCATCGTGGTCACCGACGCGGTTCGGGACTGGATCGTCAAGGGCGCGTCCGCTGCCAAGTTTGTTCACGGCAGCCAGATCGCATCGGGTATCAAGTATCGCAAATGGATCGTGCTGACGCAGGGGCCAACGACCACAGCAATGATCACCATGCAGGTTCCTGACGGCGCTGCGGGTGGTCCTTCCGATGCGGATGTGGAAGATACGTTGCGTTCAATTGCCGTGCGCACGCCGCCAACACTGGAAGAGCAGGTGGCCGCTCTGCCATTCAAAGTGGGTCAACTGGAGGGGTTTCGCCCGATCCGCGCCATTGCCGGGGCAACCTATCTTCTGACTGATGGTCCGCAGGATATTCCCGCCAATTCCTCGCAGCCGGTGGTGATCATTGCCTCTAATCTTGGTACCGCGCCCGAGGCGGATCAACGCATGGATTTTGCCAAGCAGGCCTTTGCGTCGTTGACCGGCATCAAGGACGTTCGCTCCAACAATGAAACGAGTTCTGAAGCGGATGGGGGAGAATGGGTTCAGATCGACGGAAGCGCCACTGATGCTGCCAGCGGCGATGCACTTTATGTCGCGCAGATCGCCCGGTTCGAGACTGCCCGCTATGTTCGCGCCATCCTGATCGTGCGCGACAGCGAGAAGGATAAATATGCAGAACGTTTCCGCAGGCTGGCCAAGTCGCTGACGATCAACTAAAATTAGGCATGGATAAAACCTATCGACTCACCAAGGACGAGATACGGCCATTGGTCCGCAATTACGGCGGCTGTATCGCAACTGATACGATAACAATCGACGGATATCCCGTGCGCTTCATGTACCGTGAGGATCCGGATAATGAGCTTGATAGCGGCTGGCGTTTTCTCTCTGGTTTCGAGAGTGATGACTACATGGGTGATCCTGAGAACAGCGGGATATTCGACGTCAACACCATCGCCAATTATGATCCCAGCATTATTCCGCTGCTCGACTCGCCCATTGGCAGCGTTTTTGAACGCACCGGCGAGCAGGAGCGGTTCGTCCGGGTGACCGATTGGGAACCGAGTGATGATGATGAGGATGATTAGGGGTTGTATGAATGTAGTTCGTGGTTCGACAAGCTCACCGTGAGGGAGAGGGGTGATGAAAGGGAGCCAAGTTCTGCAATGTTTGTGATGCACTCTTTGCGCTTAGCGTTGCATCACCCCTCTCCCTCACGGTGAGCTTGTCGAACCACGGGCCGCGGACCATGCACCGGCGGTGCTGACATCACCGATCATATCATTTAACTCAAACCCAGCCCTGACCCTTGCGGTTCTGTCACACAGAGTTACAACTGGACAAGTCGCGTGCACTGACTGAAAATGCGCGCAATTTGAACGAATCCTCGATTGGAATTCTGGAGACTGGAATGGCATTGGCTGATGCAGGAGCAATGGTGCGCAACGAAAATGGTATTGCGACCGTTGTTTCAATTCTCAAGAAAAGATTTGGCGATAGCGCGCAGACGGGAAAATCCATCCGCGAACAGCATGCTCACACTACAAGCTATGTTCCGAACCAGGCTCCCGATCTGGTTGTTTTTGTTGAGAATGTTGAGGATATCCAGGAGATCGTGCGTCTGTGCGGCGAGTGGCATGTGCCGATTATTCCTTTCGGCACCGGCACGTCGCTGGAAGGCCATGTGAACGCGCCTGCGGGCGGGGTTTCCATCGACATGTCGCGCATGAACCGCATCCTCAAGGTCTATAGTGAAGACCTCAATGTCGTCGTGGAGCCGGGGGTTACGCGCAAGGAACTCAACGAATATCTGCGCGATACGGGTCTGTTTTTCCCGATTGATCCCGGCGCAAATGCCAGCCTTGGCGGGATGGCGGCAACCCGCGCCTCGGGCACCAATGCAGTGCGCTATGGCACCATGCGCGAAAATGTTCTGGCACTCAAAGCCGTCATGCCCGATGGCCGGCTGATCAGCACAGCCAAACGGGTGAAAAAGACATCGGCGGGCTATGATCTGACACGTCTGCTGGTTGGTTCTGAAGGCACGCTTGGCATCATCACGGAACTGACGCTGAAACTCTACGGCATACCGCAGGCGATCTCCGGTGGCATCTGCACGTTTCCTGATCTGGAAAGTGCCTGCAACACGGTTATCGAAACCATCCAGATGGGTATTCCCGTCGCGCGCATCGAACTGGTCAACACCTTGCAGATGCAGGCAATGGTCAATTATGCGAAGCTTGATTACCCCATCGCACCCTGTCTCTTCCTTGAATTTCATGGCAGCGATGCGGGTGTGGCGGAACAGGCGGAACTGTTTGGCGAGATTGCTGCGGCCAATGGCGGCGGCGCATTCAAATGGACTGCCAATCTGGAAGAGCGCGAAAAGCTGTGGTCGGCGCGGCACAATTCCTATTTTGCCTGCATGGCGCTTGCACCCGGAAAGCAATCGCTTGCCACGGATGTCTGTGTGCCAATTTCGCGGCTGGCCGAATGTATTGTTGAAACGGAAAAAGACATTGCAGCAACCGGTTTGGTCGCGCCGATTGTCGGGCACGCGGGCGATGGCAATTTCCACGTACAGATCCTGTTTGACGACAAGAACCCGGACGAAATCCGTGAAGTGGAAGCCTTTGTCGAACGCCTCATTCTGCGCTCTATTGCCATGGATGGAACCTGCACGGGCGAGCATGGCATCGGGCAGGGGAAAATAAAATTCCTGCGGCTGGAGCTTGGCGGCGCGGTTGATGTGATGGAATCCATCAAGCGGGCTATCGATCCGGGCAATATCATGAATCCCGGCAAGATCTTACGTCTGTAACTTTGCGTTTTGAATCCGCATGTTCGCCCAATTTGTGAACGATGCGGCGTATAGGGTGTTCGGAACGTAGGAATGGAGTGAAACACTGGCACGCCTTTTTGTTTTCATCGGCGGATTACTGGTACTGGTGCTGACTGCGGCACTGGTGGTGCCGTATTTTGTCGATTGGGCGGGCTATCGTTCTTCGTTTGAGCGGGAAGCTTCGGCGCTTCTGGGGCGGCCGGTCACGGTTGCCGGGTCTGCCAGTGCGCGCCTTCTGCCATTTCCTTCGGTGACATTTTCCGATGTGAAAGTGGGTGATCCCGGATCGGAACCTGTCATGACCATCGACAAGTTTTCGATGGATGCGGAGCTTGCGCCATTCCTGCGCGGTGAAATCCTCATCTTCGACATGCGGCTGGAAAAGCCGACCGCCAAGGTGAATATCGACAAGAATGGTGTGATCGACTGGGCCATCCGCCCGCAGACCTCAATTGGCTCTGCGCAGGTGAAACTGGAAAACATGAAGATCACCGATGGATCGGTGGTGGTGCGCGATGCTTCCACGGCGACGGTGCGCACGGTTGATGATCTCGATGCAACGCTTTCCGCGACCAAGTTGAGCGGTCCCTGGAAGTTTGACGGCACCCTGCTTTTCAATGGCGAGAAAACGGCTGTTTCAGCCTCGACAGGCGAAGTGAAAGCCGATGGCTCGCTGAATGTACATGCACGGGTCACGCCTGATGGTATGCCCGCGGTGCTTGAAACTGATGGCGGCATCACCCTCGACAAGGGGGCGCTGAAATATGCCGGCAATATCAATATCCGCTCTGTTGATGAAACCGCGCCCAAGATGGGAAGTGCGGGCAAGGCGGAAAATGCGAACAAGAATATAGCGGTTGCTGAGAAGCCGCTACTATCAAGCGTGCGGGTGACCGGGCGCTTTGAGGCCGACCATGCGCGGATATCCATTCCTGACTTCCGTATGGAGCAGGGGACCGCTGATGATCCTTACATCGTCAATGGCAATGCGCTTTTTGACTATGGCAAGAACCCACGCTTTGAAATCAGGGCTGACGGCCAGCAGGTCACATTCAGCGATCAGAATGAAGATTCGAAGGGCAGCCAACCGAAACCGCACACGGCGGCGCAGCGGCTCGGAGTGTTCCGCCGCCTGATGGATCAGCTCCCGATACCGACCGTTCCGGGTACGATTGATCTGAAGCTGCCTGCGATTGTGGCTGGAGATACGACAATCCGTTCAGTGACGATCGATGCGGAACCGTCAGGTGGCGAGTGGAAAATCAACCAGCTTCGGGCGGAATTGCCCGGGCGGACCCAATTTGAAGCCAATGGCATGTTGCAGATTGGCGAGAATTTCGGTTTTGACGGTAAACTCCTCGTGGCCTCACGTCAGCCCTCTGGTCTCGCTGCATGGCTGACGGATACTGTTGACGAGTCGATCAGGCGCCTTCAGGGGGCGGGTTTTTCCGGTGACGTGAAGCTGCATGATGATTTGCAGCGCATTGACAATCTTGAGGTAGCGCTTGGCGGCGCGTCGCTAAAGGGTTCGCTGATCCGCAGTGCCAAAGGCGAATCCGTGCCGCTGACCCAGTTGACACTGGAGGGCGGCGCGCTGGATGGCGACGCGCTGGAAGCCTTTGCCGCAATCTTTGGCCGGAATGCACCATCGGAGGCGGGCAAGGGATCGCCGCAACTGGCGGGCGAAGACCTCGATGTGCGGTTGAAAGCCGGTCCGGTCAGCCATGGCGGGTTGGTGGCTGAAAGCCTTGATACGGGTTTTCGCCTGCGCGATGGGGTTTTCGATATTGACCGTTTGACGGTCGGCGATCTTTCCGGGGCAACGATTACCGCGACGGGCAGGATGGAGCCGTTCAAGGATGAACCGACGGGTTCGCTGGATGCCACCATTCTTGCAGATGACCTTGCTCCATTTGTTTCAGCACTGGCGAAGCGATTTCCCGACTTTCCTTTTGTCACAGCCTTGAATGAACATGCCGCGAGATTTCCCGGACTATTCGAGGAAACGCAATTGAGCATCCTCGCCAATGCTCTCCATGGCAAAAATGCAGCGGATGAATTTTCCCTCAGTGCCTCGGGAAAAACCGGTGGCATGAATGTAACCTTATCAGGCACAACCAGTCAGGGCGCCGACAAGCTCCGGGCGCTTGAGCTGACCATGAATGCACGCACGGACCATGGCGAGAACCTGATGGCCCTGATGGGGCTTCCGGCGCTGCCGCTTGGCTTGGCTGGTGAGCTTGAGGCTGATCTTGCGCTCAAGGGCAATGGCAAGGATGGCATTCAGACCCAGCTTTCCCTTAAAGCGCCGGATGGCCAGGCACTGCTCGATGGCAGTTTGCGCAGCACCGGCGGCCTGTTGAACGGCGAAGGACGCGCATCGATCAAAGCCAGCGACATAGAGCCCTATCTGGCAACCGCTGGTTATTCTCTGCCGGGCTTCGGCAGCGGTATGCCGGTGGATATGGCCAGCAGCTTTCAGCTTGCCAAGGGCAGGCTGGTGCTGCCCGATCTTAACGGTAAAGTGAATGATACCAAGATGGCGGGCCGGCTTGATCTTGGAACAGAGAACAATATTCCCGATGTTCAGGGTAATCTGACTTTCAGCAAGCTTGATCTGTCCTCGGTGGCGCAGTTCATGCTCGGCACCAGCACGCTTGATGCGAGCGGGCAAAAATCATGGCCCAAGGAAGTCTTTGCCAAAGCGCCATTGTTTCCCGTTGGTTTCAATCTGAAAATCAAGGCTGACGAGGCCGACGCAGGACTTCTGGGGCCTGTGACCAAGCTGCAATCAACCGCCTCGCTGAAGGATGGCTATTTGCGGCTTGATGACACGCAAGGGGATGTGCTCGGCGGCAACTTCAAAGGCATGTTTGAACTGCGCAATACGGGCGGCAATGGTCTGGCCACCGGCCAGTTCACGCTGGAGCAGGCGACCCTTGATGATCTCTATACGCCCGATGATCATGAACCCTTGATGGGTGCGGCCAAGATTGTCGCATCGGTCAATGCGACCGGAACATCCATTGCGGATATGATGGCGTCTGTTGCAGGTTCCGGCGTTGTGTCCGTCGACGATCTGGCTGTTGACGCCATCAATCCCGGTGCGCTCAAGCCCATTTTGAACGATGCCGACAATCTGCCGGGGGCGATTACATCAGATGCGGTCAGTGCCGTCATTGGCAAATATCTGCATGCGGGGCCGTTCAATGCCGGAGCGGCGGAGTTCGCCTTTACCATTGCGGGCGGCATGGCGCGAACCTCGACATTTCAGCTGAAAAGCGAAGGCGCGACACTCAATGCGGATCTGCGCCTCAATCTGCCTGATATGACAATGGCTTCGCAGGGACGCTTTTCCTTTGATCCGGGCAAGCTGGTTGTTGCCGGGGCCGAACCGGTTGTAGAATTCACCGGGGAAGGGCCATGGCGCGCGCCGAAATGGACACTCAACCGTCAGCCGCTGGAACAGTTCCTGACGCAGCGCACGCTGGAACGTGAGCAGCAGCGGGTTGAAACCATGCAGGCGTCGCTGGTGGAAAAGCAGCGCCTGCGGCGCGAGGCGCTGTTTTATCAGAGCAAGGCGACGGAACGGCAGAAACTGGCTGAAGAAGCGAAGCTGAAAGCGGAGCAGGAAGCCGCAGCCAAGGTGGAGGCTGAACGGCAGGCGGCGGATAAGGCTGCTGCGGAGAAAGCCGCAGCGGAAAAAGCAGCGGCGGAGAAGGCAGCTGAAGAGGCCGCGCGCAAAGCCCGCGAGCAGCAGGCTCCCGCCAATGGCGGTGCACAAGCCGAACCACCGCAGGGAACCGGCTCCATCAACAAGCAGTCAGTCGATGATTTTCTCAAAACACTTGGGCCGACTGTTCAGTAATATCCTTGGGTGATGTGGTGACTGCGGTTGATGGTGCATGGGTGCGTGGTTCGACAAGCTCACCATGAGGGAGAGGGATGTTGAAAGGGAGCTAAATTCTGCACCCCTTGTGATCTGCAAGCTTTATGATCAGCAATTTTTTTGATCTGCAATCTCTGCGATTAGCGTTGCATCCACACTCTCCCTCATGGTGAGCTTGTCGAACCACGAACCACGAACCACAAACAACACACCCAATCTGTCGGCCAGCTCGTTTAAGCTGCAGGAGGCACCACCTTATCCTCCCCCTATGTGGGGAGGGTCGATGCGTAGCAGCGGGGTGGGGGCAATAACCCTCAATGACAGTTGAATAGGTTGCCACCTCGCTCCCCCACCCCGGACCTGCGGTCCGACCCTCCCCATATAGGGGGAGGGTAAGGGGTGCCTGTCACGAATGGCGGCCTCTGTATCTTGGAACAGGATCAACGAGTCAAAACGGCAACTTATGAGGTGGGCTTCATCCCGTTCATCACCCAATCCAGCGCGTAGATGCGGAGCGCAGAGGAGAGGTTGGAATTACGGTCGCGGCCCTCGTCAATGTCGGCAATCAGACCTGCGACCGTCATGTCCCGGCTTGCGGCGATGGATGTGATGATGTCGTAGAATGGGTCTTCAAGGGAAAAGCTGGTGCGGTGACCGCGGATGGTCACGGAGCGTTTGCGCACGAGGCTCAAGGCTTATCCTTGTCGGCGTCAATGGAAGGCGGCTGGCTCTCAAGCCGGTTGCTGTCGAGAAACAGTTCACTCTTGCGGTTGGCGCTCTRTTCGAACTGCTTTTCGGTTTTGGTGCGGCCAAAAACAATCCGGTTCTCGGCCGCAGTCTGCTCTTTTGCGTCCTTCGCCTTGCGCTTTTTGAATTGCCGCAGATTGACGATGTCGGCCATATCAGCGGCTACTTTTTCTTCCGGAAGGAATCCAGCGAAACAACGGAGGCTGATGTCTTTTCGCCGCCTTCCTCGCGCGCCGCATCGGTTTTCTCACCGCCAGCTTTCACAGGCTTCTTGGCCGATTTGGCTGCTGGCTTGGGCTTGGAACCTGAAGAGGCAGTTTTGGGCTTTTCGGCTGTTGGCACCGGCGCGATGCTGGTAATGCCCTGATCGTTGTCGCCAACGGTTTCTTCCACCTCGACATCGAACTCCAGCTCGAAATTGACGGAGGGGTCATAGAAGCCGCGAATAGCCGAGAAAGGAACCACAAGACGCTCGGGCACATCACCAAAGGACAGGCCAACTTCGAAAAGCGTGTCAGTCACCTGCAGGTCCCAGAACTGGTGCTGCAGCACGATAGTCATCTGCTCGGGATATTTTTCGTGCAGACGTGTGGATATGCGCACGCCCGACGCACCGGTCAGGAACGTGACGAAAAAATGATGGTTGCCAGGAAGACCAGCCTTGGCGACTTCTCCAAGGACTTTGCGGATAACGCCGCGTAGCGCTTCCTGGGCCAGTATATCGTAGCGGATCATATCTTGTGGCATGCACTCTTATCCCATGGATTCGCCCCTCTCTGTCAAGCAGAGAAGACAAACGTATTTGAGCCATTATGGCGCATGGATAAAGGAATTGCGACTGGTTGTAAGCGCCTGATGTAAATAATGCTTGTCCCTCACATCTTGGGAGGTTGTGTGAGCCTCCTCACTGATGCTGTGAACGAGACAAAGTTGCTGCCATTTCCCTGAGTTTGAGGGAGCGTTTCAGCCAACGGCTTTGACGGGAGGTTGCGTAGCAGTCGCATTTGTCGCGGGTGCCGAATAAGCCCTGAGGAAGGTGCGCACCGCATTGCGCGCTGCCGTTTCCAGCTGTTCATCGGTCGGCGATTCGCCAAACAGCGTGAGTATTTGCAGATCAGCGTTGACCAAGGCGAGAAACTGCCGGGCGGCCAGATCAAAATCCTCCATCTGCAACGCACCGCCATAGGAGAGGCGGGCAAACAGCGCGGCGAGGGCGGTGCCGATCTTGCCGGGGCCATGCTTGCGCCAGCCCTCGAACAGTTGCGGATAGCGTTCGCCCTCGGACTGCACGAGCTTGCGCAGGAATTTGCCGTCCTGATTGCACAGGCAATTCTTCGTCAATCGAACCGCGAAAGCGCTCAAATCATCCTCAAGACTATCCGGCTTGTCGGGAAATGTCGCCAGAATGGAATAGAGACTGGAGTTGGTGCGGTTCATCACATCTTCCACCACAGCGGTAAAGAGTGTTTCCTTTTCGCGGTAGTGGTTATATATAGTCTGGCGCGAAACGCACGCTTCCACAGCGATTTCGTCAATACTCGCTCCGGCAAAGCCTTCACGGCAAAATACCTCCGCCGCCGCATCCAATATCGATAGTCGTTTTGAACATTGACCGCGTTGAGTATGGCCAAGAATAGGGCCGGTCGCCTTGTGCGCTGCTTCTTTTGGATTTCTCATGAACCAAAGATAAGGCGCATTGACGTTTTAGACAATAGTGTCTAATTTGACACTTGTGTCTAAAAATATTGACACACTGTTTTGTGATGTGACGAGCGTCCTCCCAAGCGCGCCGCCGCTTCGCAGGTAAGAATTCTGAACCTCTCCTGAGAGCAATGCAGCGCAGAAGCTGAAGAGTGTCACGCTGCCGTTTTCTGAAAGAAAAACACCATGACGACCTCATTCTTTCGTACGGCCCTCATTCTGGGGCTCCTGTCGGCCATCGGGCCATTTGCGATCGACATGTATCTTCCGGCGCTGCCATCAATCGGCAAGGACCTGAGCGCGGAAAACAATGTCGTGCAGATGAGCCTTCTTGCCTTCTTTATCTCATTTGCCATCTTCCAGCTGATCTACGGACCGCTTTCCGATATGTGGGGCCGTAAGGCACCGCTTTATATGGGTATCGGCCTGTTTGCCGTGGCCAGTGTTGGCTGCGCGCTTTCCAAGGACATTGAAACGCTGATCGCCTTCCGCTTCCTGCAGGGGATTGGCGGTGCCGCAGGCATGGTTATTCCGCGCGCTATCGTTCGCGATATGCATACGGGTGTGCAGGCTGCGCGTCTGATGTCATTGCTGATGCTGGTATTCAGCATCTCGCCGATTCTGGCGCCGCTGACAGGCAGTGCTGTCATCAGCTTTTACGGCTGGCGCGGCGTATTCTGGGCGGTGACGATTGCGGCTTTCATTGGCCTGATCCTGCTGTCGACGCAGCTAAAGGAGACCCGGCCACAGGCAGCACGCGTCGAAAGTGGCCTTGGCAGTGCCATGGCGGCTTATCGTCTGCTGCTTGGCGACCGTAACTTCCTGACGCTCACCTTCATCGGTGGTCTGGGTATTTCAAGCTTCCTCGTCTATCTCGCCAATTCGCCTTTCGTGCTGATTGACCATTATGGCCTGACGCCAACGCAATACAGCATCGCCTTCTCGATCAATGCGGTTTCGTTCTTCACGGTATCGCAGTTGACGGGCTGGCTGGGTGATCGCTTTGGTCTGGTACGGGTTATGCGCATGGCGCTGACAGCCTTCTCGTTCACCATGGCTGCAATGGTTGTGGTTATGGCGCTTGGCTTCAATCAGCTGCCTGTATTGGCGACGTTCCTCTTCATCGGCTACGGCTTCCTCGGGTTGGTCATCCCAACGACCGCGGTACTGGCGCTTGAAGATCATGGCGAGATTGCCGGTACAGCATCAGCCCTGATGGGAACGCTGCACTTCGTGACAGCAGCCGTTGCCATGGTCATTGCGGGCCTGTTCTTCGACGGTACAGCATTGCCGATGGCGGCGGGCATAGGCCTATGCGCCGTGGCTGCCTTCATCCTCACACAGGTAACCATTGCGCGCCGCCGCGTGGTTGAAGTGGAAGCCGCGGCTGAATAATCGGCCCCTAGCATTGATAAGACAAAGGCCCGGAATGAACAGTTCCGGGCCTTTTGCTTTCAGAGACCACCAAGGCGGGCAAGGATGAAATCGGCGCGTTCGGCAACGGAGCACTTGGGAACCTCGACAAGATTATAACCACTTTGCGCATAGGCGTTTGCCAGCGCGCTGTATGTCAATTCTGCTTCTTCCAGTGTCTGCTTGCGTTCGGCATCCTGTTCGAAAATCTCCGGCCATGGCGGCAGGATGAACACGCTGGGGTTGTAACGAAACAGTTTTGCCGCCTGTCTTGCGTGCTCGGGGACTGGAAGTCCAATGAGGTCAAAATAACCAAGAACATCCGGCACGCCGCGATCAAAGAACACGATTCCTTCCTGTTCAGCGGCTTCTCCATAGGATCGCAGTTCCCATGAAAGCATTAGTTCGGCAAACAGCGCCTTGTTCTGCCAGGGCAGGGCTGGTCCGTTGATGGCCTGATAATTCTGGATAATCGCGCGGCCCGCTTCCGGCGCGGTGGCATAGCCACGTTCTTTCAGGGCGCAGATGAGGGTTGTCTTGCCCGCTCCCGGTCCGCCGGTAAGGATCACGTAGCGGTCATTGCTCTTATGCATGGATAGACTCCTGACGGCGCAGTGCAGCCCTGCCGCCATGCGCGAATGTTGATGAAATGGAAAAGAATGCGCAAAGCCTGAGGATGGCTTGCAGCGCTGGAGATGTTCAGAAGGGGGAAAGTGGAGGTTTCTGTTGCCAGGTACCTCCGAACCCCGCCTAGAAGTGCGAACCCCTAGGACTTAATTTGAAGCGATCACACCGCAATTAAGCAGCGAGACGTGCTTCCGCATAGTTGTCGTTTGCAACTACTGAGTTAGCCCGATAACGGTGGTACAATGCCGAGCAAAAGATCGATCTTTACACCCTTGTCGATCCTATTTCGCCCCCGCCACAATGCAGTCTTTCAACTGCACTCTGGTGGAGGCGCCGGGTACCGCCCCCGGGTCCAATGGGCTTATTACATCGTCCGTTTATCACTATAGCTGGCCGAGACCAGCAGGACCTATATAGGTCGTGTCGCGACGAAATGAAAGAGTGGCATTGACAGGTTCCTGTTGGTGGGGAATGTTTCTTCTTGTCTAATGAGACATCGCCTCATGCATCTGCCGGTTGTGCGATGTCTTTCGTGTCAGGGAGCGTTACAGTGCTTGGGCGCTGAACCTAACAATCAGGGGATTTATCCATGAGTGACTATCTAAAAGATGTACGCATTTATGATGCCGGTGCCGATGAAGCCACGGTAGCCAAAATCGTCAAACATCTCGGAATTGCTCTGCGCAACAAGGATTCTTCGCTCGTTTCCTGCTCGGACCCGGAAGAATTGGGCCGTGTTCGCACCAGTTGGGTTGGCAAGAAGCTTGGCGTTACCGATGCTGCCAAGGCCGATGCTGCCATTCACGCCGTCTGCGAAAAGATGAAAGCCGACCGTTCCAAGGGCCGCGTCACCTTCTATTATCTGACGGCAAAAGAACTCGGACTGCTCGGCAGCCTCTGATTGTCCTCACGGATAAAATACAATCCCCGGTGATTCGCCGGGGATTTTGATAGCTGTGCTTGTGGATCACATAGAAGTTTTACTATTTCACAGAGCGAATCTGCTAAAGAGAAGCCATGCGCGCTTATCTTGATCTTTTACAGCATGTGCTCGATACGGGCATTGATCGTGGTGACCGGACCGGTACCGGCACGCGGTCCGTTTTCGGCTACCAGATGCGATTCGACCTGTCTGCCGGTTTTCCCGTGCTGACAACGAAGAAGCTGCATCTGAAATCCATCATCCATGAACTCCTCTGGTTCCTGAACGGCGAAACCAATATCGCCTATCTGAAGGAAAACGGTGTAACGATCTGGGATGAATGGGCTGACGAGAACGGCGACCTCGGGCCCGTCTATGGTTATCAATGGCGCTCGTGGCCTGCGCCCGATGGCCGCCATATCGACCAAATCGCGAATCTTGTCAGTGCGATAAAGCAGAATCCTTATTCGCGACGTCTGATCGTTTCGGCGTGGAATCCGGCGCTTGTCGACGAGATGGCGCTGCCGCCCTGCCATTGCCTGTTCCAGTTCTACGTGGCCGACGGAAAGCTCTCCTGCCAGATGTATCAGCGCTCTGCGGATATTTTCCTCGGCGTGCCCTTCAATATCGCATCCTATGCCTTGCTGACCATGATGGTGGCGCAGGCTACCGGATTGAAGCCGGGCGATTTCGTTCACACGCTGGGCGACGCCCATCTTTATGCCAACCATTTCGAGCAGGCAAAGCTGCAATTAAGCCGTACCCCCGGTCATTTGCCAACTATGCGTATCAATCCTGACGTGAAAGATCTCTTCGCCTTCAAGTTCGAAGATTTCAATCTAGAGAACTACGTCTCAGAACCGAGCATCAAGGCACCCATCGCCGTATAGGCAATTGTCTGGAGGACATCGTGCTGAAACGCTTGTGTTTAACTGCTCTGCTTGCTTCGCTTACTTACCCTTCCATGTCATGGGCAAATGACTCGACCGCCTCGCTGGCAACCGGCGGTCTGGTCTTTTTGCGCAATCAGGACATTTGGATGAGACAGGAAGACCTGTTTATCTCTCAAAAACAGGTCCGGGTCGATTACGTCTTCAGCAACAGCGCCAAGGAAGATGTCGAAAGCGTGGTCGCATTTCCTATGCCTGACATGCGGCTTGACACCCAGTCCATGGTATCAATACCGGACCCGCAGTCGGACAATTTCTTTGATTTTAGTGTCACAGCAGACGGACAACCCATCAAGCCGCAATTGCAGCAAAGGGCGGTTGCTGGTGGTCTCGACGTTACGGATATTTTGACCGGGAAGGGGATAGCCGTATCGCCCTTTGACAGCAAAGTGATAGCGGCGATCAACGCCCTTGATGACAACACGAAGAATGACTGGATGAGCCGGGGGCTGCTTGTCGACAGTGGCGAACTTGTCGACGGCAAGTTGAGCTATGCCCCGGCATGGATATTGAAGGCGACCTTCTGGTGGTCGATGAAGTTTCCGGCGGGCAAGGAGATACGGGTCTCGCATCGCTATACGCCGAGCGTCGGCGGTTTTGTTGCTATCCGGTTTGATCCTCTGGCCAAAACCCCGTCAGCGGAAGATGCGGCGCATGCGCGAAAATATTGCCGCGACAAGGATTTTGATCAGACTGTTGCCAAAGTCTTGCAGAAATATGCGGTGAACAGCTATCCGTTTCGTGAAAGCTGGATTTCCTACGTCTTGACCACAGGTGCCAATTGGGCGGGGCCCATTCAGAATTTCAAACTGACAGTTGATAAGGGTGATCCTGATAATTTGATCAGTTTCTGTGGCACCGGGATCAAAAAGACGGGACCAACCACGTTCGAAATGACCGCCAAGGACTTTTTACCCGAAGAAGATCTCAACATTCTGGTTCTCGAAAGGAACAAGGTCCCATGATCAGTTTTGTCGTGGCCGTCGCACAGAACGGTGTTATTGGCCGTGACAATGGTCTGCCCTGGCGCTTGTCCTCTGACCTGAAGCGTTTCAAGGCTGTTACGATGGGCAAACCCATCGTAATGGGTCGCAAGACATGGGACACTCTTGGCAAGCCATTGCCGGGACGCACCAATATCGTCATTACCCGCGATCCGGCCTTTGCCGTGGAGGGCGTTATCGCGGTCCGTTCGGTTGACGAGGCGCTGATGATTGCCGGAAGCCACGCGGCGGCTGACAAGGTTGACGAAATCTGTGTGATCGGCGGCGGTGAGATTTATCGCCAGCTGCTTGACCGGGCAGACCGGCTTCACATCACATGGGTTCTGGCGAATATTGAAGGAGATGCTTTCTTCCCCCCGATTGATCCCAAGATCTGGAACGAAGTTTCTCAGGAAGAATTTCCCGCAGGCGAAAAAGACAATTATCCGACACGCTACGCAATTTACGAACGGCGCTGAAAATGGCACTCCGTATAGGTCTTGATATGAAAATGTCGTGATAAGGGGGCATAATCATTCATCTTTTTACCAAATAAGCATGAAAAACCGCGCCGCGCGTTGAAAGCGGGCCTCGCGATCCCTATAAACGGGAAGTCGGGTTAGAGGGACGTTGCCATGGGGTGGCGAATCTCGTCCAAAATATGAGGTAGGAATGCCCTGGAGTAATCAGAATGGTGGCGGCGGCCCTTGGGGTGGCGGCGGTAACAATAACGGCGGTGGTGGAGGTCCATGGGGCCAAAAACCACAAGGTGGAGGCCCCGGTGGCAATCCACCCGACCTTGAAGATATTATCCGCCGTGGTCAGGACCGTCTGCGCCAGGCACTTCCCGGTGGTACTGGCAGCAGCTCGACGATTTTCGGACTTGTTGCGCTTGCGCTCGTTGCTTTTTGGCTTTTTCAGTCGATCTATACGGTCCAGCCGGATGAACGCGCTGTAGAGCTGCGTTTCGGTAAGCCGAAGGCAGATATTGCCGAGCCGGGTCTGCATTTCCATCTGTGGCCAATCGAATCCTATGAAAAGGTACAGATCGTCGAGAAGCAGAAGAACATTGGCGGGCAGGGTGTATCCGGCGCCAGAGAAGGTCTGATGCTGACGGGTGACCAGAACATCGTGAATGTTCAGTTCTCCATTCTTTACCGCGTTTCCGACCCGGTTGCTTACCTGTTCCATGTGCAAAATCCTGAGAATATGGTGCAGCAGGTCTCCGAAAGCGCGATGCGCGAAATCGTTGGCCGCAGCCCGGCACAGGACATTTTCCGCGATAATCGTGCTGGCATAGCCAATGACGTGCGCGGCATCATCCAGAAGACACTGGATGATTACGGTTCCGGAATAGCTGTCAACGCCGTCTCGATCGAAGATGCTTCGCCACCGCGTGAAGTTGCCGATGCCTTCGATGAAGTGCAGCGTGCCGAGCAGGATGAAGACCGTTTCGTTGAAGAGTCGAACCAGTATTCCAACCAGAAGCTGGGTCAGGCTCGCGGTGAAGGCGCGCAGATCCGCGAAGATGCTGCCGCTTACAAGAACCGGATCGTGCAGGAAGCACAGGGTGAGGCGCAGCGCTTTACATCTGTTTACGACCAGTACGTCAAGGCGCCGGAAGTGACCCGCAAGCGTCTCTACCTCGAAACAATGGAGCGTGTGCTGAAGGACTCGAACAAGGTGATTGTCGACCAGAAAGATGGTCAGGGAATTGTGCCCTATCTGCCCTTGTCAGAGATCACCAAGCAGCAGCGCCAGACCGAGGGGACAAAGTAATGAACCAGAACCGTTTACCTCTTATTGCGGGTCTGATCGCATTCGTCGCCCTGCTGGTTTATTCGTCGGTTTTTGTCGTCAATGAACGTCAGCAGGCCATTGTCCTGCGCTTTGGTCAGATCGTTGATGTGAAAACGCAACCGGGCATCTATTTCAAACTGCCTTTCGGTTTTCTTGAAGCCGACAATGTCCAGATGGTCGAAGATCGTCTCCTGAGCTTTGAACTCGACAATATTCGTGTTCAGGTTTCGGGCGGCAAGTTCTATGAAGTCGATGCTTTCCTCGTCTATCGCATTACCGATCCACGCAAGTTCCGCCAGACGGTGTCGGGTGACGTGGATTTTGCGCAGGCTCGCTTGAAGACACGTCTCGATGCGTCCTTGCGTAGCGTTTATGGTCTGCGTGGATTTGAAGCTGCGCTTTCTGATGAACGTGCGGGCATGATGCGTGAAGTGCGCGAGCAACTGCGTCCCGATGCGGAATCGCTTGGTCTTGAGATTGCCGATGTGCGTGTTCGCCGGACTGATCTGACACAGGAAGTCTCGCAGCAGACCTATGAGCGCATGAAAGCTGAACGTCTCGCGCAGGCCGAGTTCCTGCGCGCCCGTGGCCGTGAAGCTGCACAGCGCATCAAGGCGATTGCCGATCGTCAGGTGGTCGAGATCGTTGCGGAAGCCCGCAAGGAATCGGAAATCGCCCGAGGTGAAGGTGAAGGCGAGCGCAGCCGTATCTTCGCTGATGTCTTCTCCAAGGACCCGAGCTTCTTCGCCTTCTATCGTTCGATGGCGGCTTATGGTGCGGCGCTGGATAATACGGGAACAACGATGGTGCTTTCGCCCAATTCCGAGTTCTTCCGTTATTTCCAGGATGCCAATGGCACTCTACCACCGGCACCGCCTGCTCTTCCAAAACCTGCCCCATAATCGGGGCAGGTGAAGCATGATTGATTTTCTGGATGCCGTAGGGCTGTTCCTCGTCTTTGAGGGGCTGCTCTACGGCTGTTTCCCACTTATCGCAAAACGCGTCGCCCGGGATGTCAGTGCCCAGCCCGATGGTTTTTTGCGTATTGCCGGTGTCGCCTCCATCGCCCTTGGCGTGGGAATCGTCTGGCTCGCACGGGGGTAATGGCGGTCCCGCCATTACCAAACTTGATCAAGCTTGCGACCATGGCCATATTTTCGTCTACTCTCGCGGCTCTGTTGTAATCCGTCGCCATTTATTTTTTAATCTGTCCATACATACAAAGGCCCGAACGCATGGTTTTCACTCCTGGTCGCCCGTTTTTCCGTTCTGCCACCGCGGTAATAGCGCTGGTTGCGCTGTCCGCCACCAGCGTGGCACCAGCCTTTGTGACTGTCGCCGCAGCACAGTCAGCGCAGCCAAGAGCGCAAGGCCCGGCGTCGGTTGCCGATCTTGCCGAGGGCCTGCTGGATGCGGTGGTGAATATTTCGACATCACAGACCGTGAAAGGTCAGGATGGCGATTCTGATTCCGGACCTGTCCCAATGCCAAAGGTCCCGGAAGGATCGCCATTTCAGGAGTTTTTCGACGAATATTTTGGCAAGCAGAAGCCAGGCGAAAGCAATCCATCCCGCAAGGTTCAGTCGCTTGGCTCCGGATTTGTCATTGATGCGGAGCAGGGCATTGTCGTGACCAACAACCACGTTATTGCCGATGCCGACGATATCGAAGTCAATTTTACCGACGGTTCCAAGCTGAAGGCGGAGCTGGTCGGCAAGGATACCAAGACCGATCTGGCCGTTCTCAAGGTTGATCCAAAGAAGCACAAGCTTGTCGCGGTCAAGTTTGGCGATTCCTCGAAAGCCCGTATTGGCGATTGGGTTATGGCCATTGGCAATCCGTTCGGCCTGGGCGGTACTGTCACTGTCGGTATCGTTTCGGCGCGTAACCGCGATATCAATTCCGGCCCTTATGACAATTTCATCCAGACCGATGCGGCAATCAACCGGGGCAATTCCGGTGGACCACTGTTCGATATGTATGGTCAGGTGATTGGCATCAACACGGCAATCATTTCGCCAACGGGGGGATCAATCGGCATTGGTTTCGCTATTCCCGCCGAACTTGCATCGGGCGTTATTCAACAGTTGCGCGACCATGGTGAAGTGCAGCGCGGCTGGCTGGGCATTCGCTTTCAGCCGGTTACGGATGATATCGCTGAAAGTCTGGGTATGACATCGGGCAAGGGTGCACTGGTTGCCGGGGTTATTGATGGCGGACCCGTTGCCAATGGTTCGCTGCTTGTTGGTGACGTCATTACAAAATTCGACGGAAAGTCTATCAATAATGTGAAAGATTTGCCGCGCGCCGTTGCGGAAAGCCCTGTCGGTAAGGAAGTCGATGTGGTCATTGTCCGCAAGGGCAAGGAACAGACGGTCAAGGTCACGCTTGGCCGCCTTGAAGACACTGACGACAAGGGCAAAGGTAAGGACAAGCCCAAGTCGCAGACCGATCAGGACGAAGACTCTTCGCAGGACGTGGATGTTCTGGGGATGTCGCTCGGTGTTCTCGATGAGGCAACCAGAAAGACATTTGGCATTGCCAAAGAGGTCGAAGGCGTTCTGATTACGGAAGTACAGGCTGAATCGGTCGCTGCGAACAAGCGGATCGAGGCTGGCGATGTCATCGTCGATATCGCGCAGGAAACCGTCAAGACACCTGAAGAAGTAGCCAAGCGGATTGAAAAGCTACGCGACGAAGGCCGCAAGAACGCCCTGTTGATGCTCGCATCAAAGACCGGCGAGTTGCGCTTCGTGACCCTGCAGATGAATTGATACTATCGAGATCAACAAGAAGGCGGCCAATGGCCGCCTTTTTCATATGTGCTATCAGATAACGAAATCAGTCTTGCGATAGCCTTGGATATAAAGCAGCGCGGTGAGATCGCCGTGATCGATACGCACTTTTGCCTGCGCGGCAACTGACGGCTTGGCATGCAGGGCGACACCGGTGCCCGCGAGCTGCAACATACCGAGATCATTGGCGCCATCACCCACAGCAAGGGCTTCCTCCGGGGAAAGATTGAACCGCTCGCAGATGGCGTTGAGCGCCGCGACCTTGGCCTCGCGGCCAAGAATGGGTTCGCTGACTTCGCCTGTCAGCGTTACGCCATTGTCGAGTAAAGTATTGGCACTGTTCTCGTGAAAACCGATCATGGCGGCGATGCGCTGGGTGAAGACGGTGAAGCCACCGGAGACGAGCGCAGTATAGGCACCGTGCTTTTTCATTGTGCGGACCAGTTCCGGCCCGCCGGGCATGAGCGTGATACGGCTGGCAATGACCTTGTCGATCACCGTATAGGGCAGGCCCTTGAGCAGGGCGACGCGTTCGCGCAAGGCGGGTTCGAATTCGATTTCGCCATTCATCGCGCGGGCGGTAATGGCGGCTACCTTGTCACGCAGGCCAGCCTCTTCGGCCAGTTCGTCAATGCATTCCTGCTGGATCATGGTGGAATCCATGTCGGCAATCAGGACTTTCTTGCGCCGGATATCCTGCTCCTGCACCACGATATCAATAGGCTCGCCGTCAACGATCCGCGCCAGTTCCGCATGGCTTTCCAGCGGGTCAGAACCTGTCCGCAAGGCGAGATCGCAGGCAATTCCGTCGGCCAGCCAATAAAGTCCTGTTGCATTGACTGCCGCTGAGGCTTTAATCCCCAGCGATGGGCTGAGACTGGGTGAAGCCGGATTGGCGATAAGCGTGGCCATCAAGGGCATGAGCATTTCCTGATTGGACGATTGGTGTGACAAGAAGACAGACAATCCTGATAGCCGGACCAACGGCAAGCGGCAAGTCGGCATTGGCACTGCGCTTGGCCAAAGAGGTTGATGGCTGGATCGTCAACGCCGATTCCATGCAGGTCTATGATGTGCTTGATGTGCTGACGGCGCGGCCGGGTGTTGATGATCTGCGTGAAGCACCGCATTTTCTCTATGGTCACGTTGCGCCGTCGACTGCTTATTCCACCGGGCGCTGGTTTGCCGATGTGGAACATTTTTTGAAAACCGAGGCTGCCGGTGATCGTCCGCTGATCTTTGTCGGCGGTACGGGGCTTTATTTCCGGGCATTGCTCGGCGGGCTGTCGGCCATGCCGGATATTCCGGATGCTGTCAGGGCTTACTGGCGTGAACAGGATGCGAAAGCAGGGGCAGCACAGCTTCATGCTGTTCTAAAAGAGAAAGACCCGCAGGCGGCGGCGACACTGCGCCCGACCGACAGCCAGCGCATCGTGCGGGCATTGGAGGTGATTGATGCGTCAGGGCGTTCGATTGTCGATTGGCAAAAGGAAACCGGCACGCCTTTGATCGATACTGTTTCTGCCCGCAAGATCGTGATTGAACCGGATCGTCCGTGGCTTGGCGAACGGATCGCGATGCGCTTTCAGGCGATGGTAGAAAAGGGTGCGGTTGAAGAGGTCAAAGCCTTGCTGGCGCTTGATCTTTCAACTGATCTTCCCGCCATGCGTGCCATCGGGGTGAGTGAGATTGCGCAAATGCTGGATGGTACCATCAGCCCCGCGCGAGCCGCCGAATTGTCGACCATTGCGACTCGGCAATATGCGAAACGGCAAATGACATGGTTCCGCAATCAGTTGGGCGATGACTGGGAGCGGATCGCCTATCCTCAGACTTAAGTTTTATCGCTGCGGAAACTGCGGATGAGGTCGCTGGCGCGCAAACCCTCCGTCTCTGATCGCGCTGGCTTCCGTGGTTCCTCGATAATCGGAACGCTCACGGCCTCGGCTGCCCGCCATTGGGTTCTGATCGGTTCGCGCTGAATCGGCGCTGTGGGCCGCTGCACCATGGCAGGTTTTTCGAAGGCGCTAAAATTGCCTGATGTGTCATCACCAGTGGCGCTGTCGGCTGCGTTCAACTGGCGCATGCGATTGAGGATCATATCCAGCGAGACGTGGCTGTCACCGGAGCGTACGGCCTCTTGCTGCTGTGTCATATGGGCGGCTGGCAGATGTTCAGGTGCAATGGTTTCAAACATCATGCGCATCGGCGTTGGCACGGCTTCACCGAAGGCAATTGCCTCGCGATTGGCGATAGATGACAGGAAACCCACGGTGCTCTGCGATGCGCCGCTGATCGCGCCGCGAATGATTTCCTGATCGCGCTCATTGCCGAGCCGCATGGCGAAAACAGTGCTGCACTGGGAAAGGATTGTCGAGTCAAGCTCGCCGGGACGCTGGGTGATAACAGCGAGGTAAACACCGTATTTGCGGCCTTCCTTGGCGATGCGGGCGATGGCTTGGCGTGTCGGCCAGAAACCGGCGGAGGTATCGGCGGGGATATAGCGGTGTGCCTCCTCGCAGACCACGAGTGTTTGCACATTGCCATCGCTGGAGACGGCAAGGTCAAACGCCATGCGGCAAAGAACCGAAGCGACGGAATTCACCACTTCCGCTGGCAACCCCGCGAGCTGGAAAACACAGATTGGCCGGTCATTCTTGGGTACGCGAAAAATATGGCCGAGTGTCTGGCGCATCGTATCAAGCGTGGTGGGCGCTGAAAACATGAAACGATAGCGTGGATCGGCGATCAATGCCTGCAACCGATAACGCAGCGCTTTCAGGGTCGGGCGATCAGTCTTGCCATCCAGCTGGCCAATACGCTCATCCAGCAGCTTCATCAGATCGGCCATGCGGTAGGGCACAGGCGTATCGGCAGTCATCGAGGCGGAATCGCGCTCCCTCTTCAACAGGGAAGACGCCGAGGTGGATTCAGCATTGGCAAAGCGCTCTTTGGCAAGCGGGATCAGGTCGCGCAGAATGTCGATTTCAGCCGTGATCGACGGGCGTCCGCGAAAAACCGCTTCACCGAATTCTTCAAGCCGGAACATCCAGTAGGGCAGGTCAAAGGTGCTGTAATCAATGGAAATGGCAAGATCAGGAAAAGCGCTGGCAAACTCATTGTGCGGATCAAGAATAAGCACGCGCAAATCCGGGCGCTGTGAGATGATTTTCCGCAGGAGCAGCGTCACGGCGCTGGATTTGCCGACGCCGGTACTGCCAAGCACGGCGAAATGCCGCGAAATCAGGCTGTCGATTGAGATCAGCGCAGGGATCTCGGCATTTTGCGAGAGGTGGCCGATGGATACGGTGTTTTTCAGGGATGTCGTGTAGATCGTGGCGAGATCAGCCGCGCGGATACGATGCGCTATGGCACCCATATGCGGATAGGTCCTGATGCCGCTGGAAAAGCGCAGCTTGCCGTCGTCATGCGTATCGACCTGACCGACAAGCTCCACATGGATGTGAATGCTCTGATCGACATCCTGTTGCCATTCGGCATTGGGCAGATCAACCTTGTAAACAAGACCGACCACGCGGCTGCCCGCAACCTGAATGGAAATAAGCTGGCCGACGGACCAGTAATCCTCCGATGCAGTGATGGATGGTCCGGTCATCGCGTGGATGGTGGCCTTATCGCCATTGCACTCGATGACATGACCATCGGTCCGGTTGCGAACCATTGGTCTTTCCTGTGCGGAGGGCAGGGCTTCGGCGCTCATTGGTGGTGATCAATCCCGGAACTTGGCAGCGAGATTAAACTTTAGTCGTAAGGCATTGAGAATATCTTAGCGATGAATTTCGTATTTGAAGGATGTTGCGCCAAAGCAGCCCTTTGTTTGCAAACATTTCAAATTCCTCAATTTTGCCGTTGACGGATAGAATTTGCTTAATTATCGTCCGCGACCATGAAAACAGTTCTTATCGTCGTGGGACCGCGCATGGGCAGGGTGTTGTAAGCACCCGGCGGAAGCTCCCATGCGCGAAACACAGGCTCCTTCGGGGGCTTTTTTTATTTCCAAACATTACGCAAACGAAAACACCTTCTGGAAGGCTTTAAGCCGCAGAGTATACGGGAAGAGACCGATGACCGCAGACAAGCAGGATAGTGACAACCACGCATCGCAACGACGGGAGATGACCGGGGCCGAAATGGTCATCCAGGCACTCATCGATCAGGGCGTGACGGATATTTTCGGTTATCCGGGTGGTGCGGTCCTTCCCATTTATGATGAGCTGCATCAGCAGGATAAAATCAACCACGTTCTGGTTCGCCACGAGCAGGGCGCGGGGCATGCGGCTGAAGGCTATGCCCGTTCGACCGGCAAGGTCGGCGTTATGCTGGTGACTTCAGGTCCCGGTGCCACCAATGCGGTGACGCCATTGCAGGATGCGCTGATGGACTCGATCCCGCTGGTTTGCATCAGCGGTCAGGTTCCGACAACGCTCATCGGTTCGGATGCGTTTCAGGAATGCGACACGATTGGCATCACGCGTCCCTGCACCAAGCACAACTGGCTGGTGAAGGACGTCAATGATCTGGCGCGTGTGCTGCACGAAGCGTTCCACGTTGCCCGCACCGGCCGTCCGGGTCCGGTTCTCGTTGATGTTCCCAAGGACGTTCAGTTTGCCACTGGCTTCTATACCCCGCCGGAAACATCGCCGCGCACCAGCTATCGTCCGAAAGTCGAGGGCGACATCGAGGCGATCAAGCAGGCTGTTGCCTTGATGTCGACAGCCAAACGTCCGGTCATCTATTCCGGTGGTGGTGTTATCAATTCCGGCCCACAGGCCAGCCAGTTGCTGCGCGAACTGGTTGAACTGACCAATTTCCCGATTACCTCGACCCTGATGGGCCTCGGCGCCTACCCTGCATCCGGCAAGAACTGGCTGGGAATGCTCGGCATGCACGGCACCTATGAAGCCAACATGACGATGCATGATTGTGATGTCATGGTCTGCATCGGTGCGCGTTTTGATGACCGCATCACCGGTCGTCTCAATGCCTTCTCGCCCAATTCCAAGAAAATTCACATCGATATCGATCCGTCCTCGATCAACAAAGCGGTTCGCGTTGATATCCCTGTGATCGGCGATGTTGGCCGGGTTCTTGAAGATATGATCCGCCTGTGGCGTGCCACATCCGAGCGTCCTGACAAGAAGGCGATGGGTGAATGGTGGTCGCAGATTGATAAATGGCGCGGGCGCAAATCACTGTCCTATACCCGCAACAAAGACGTGATCATGCCGCAATATGCGTTGGAGCGGCTCTATGAACTGACCAAGGATCGCGACACCTTCATCACCACGGAAGTTGGCCAACACCAGATGTGGGCGGCGCAGTTTTATGGCTTTGAAAAGCCGAACCGCTGGATGACGTCGGGTGGTCTCGGCACCATGGGTTACGGTCTGCCGGCAGCTTTGGGTGTGCAGATTGCCCATCCGAATTCGCTGGTTATCGATATTGCCGGCGATGCTTCGGTGCAGATGACCATGCAGGAGATGAGCGCGGCGGTGCAGTATGACGCGCCGATCAAGATTTTCATCCTGAACAACCAGTATATGGGCATGGTCCGCCAGTGGCAGCAGTTGCTGCATGGCAACCGCCTGTCGCATTCCTATACGGAAGCCCTGCCGGATTTCGTTAAACTGGCGGAAGCCTATGGCGGCCATGGCATTCGCTGCGAAAAACCGGATCAGCTGGATGATGCCATTCAGGAAATGATTGATGTCAAAAAGCCTGTCCTGTTCGATTGCCGCGTGGCCAATCTGGCAAACTGTTTCCCGATGATTCCATCCGGCAAGGCGCATAATGAGATGCTGCTGCCAGACGAAGCTACCGATGAAGCCGTTGCCAATGCTATTGATGCCAAAGGTCGGCAGCTCGTTTAAGAAACCGGAGAGAAGAACCAAATGAACGCTCAAAATCTAGCCTCCGGCTCGGCATATTTCATTGCCAAGGAGACAGAACTACCGATCACCACAGTGCTATCGGTTCTCGTTGACAATGAACCCGGCGTCCTTGCCCGTGTCATCGGCCTGTTCTCCGGGCGTGGCTACAACATTGAAAGCCTCACCGTCTCTGAAACCGAGCATGAACAGCATCTGTCCCGCATCACCATCGTGACACGCGGCACACCGCATGTGCTCGACCAGATCCGCCACCAGCTGGAACGTATCGTTCCGGTGCACCGGGTGGTTGATCTTTCCGTGCGTGCGGATGAGCTTGGCAATGACAAGCCGATCCAGCGCGAACTGGCGCTGGTCAAGGTGGCCGGTCTTGGCGAGAACCGCAACGAGGCACTGCGCCTTGCTGATGCATTCCATGCCAAGGTGGCCGATGCCACCACGGAACATTTCATCTTCGAAATAACAGGCAAGGGTTCGAAGCTCGACCAGTTCATCGCCATCATGAAGCCGCTCGGCCTCGTGGAGATTTGCCGGACAGGTGTCGCCGCCATGAATCGCGGCCCGCAGGGCATGTAAGCTTCAACGATCAAACTCAGGGATACGCAATTGTATCCCTGACAAGATTGCGATTGAGCCATACCTGCCTGACGCTTACATCTCCCCAACGCATCAGATCTGGTTTGTCATGTCGCTCGAAATCTTTTTCACATTGCTGGTCTTTGCCTTTGTTACGTCGATCACACCGGGACCGAACAATCTGATGTTGCTCGCCTCGGGTGTGAATTTCGGCTTCAAGCGCACCATTCCGCACATGTTTGGCATTGGCAGCGGCTTTTTCACGCTGCTGATCGGCGTCGGGCTTGGCCTTGGCGCGCTGATCCAGACTATTCCGCTTGTCTACACGATCCTGAAATTCGCCGGTGGCGCTTATCTCGTCTATCTTGCTTACAAGATCGCCACATCACGCTCGCTGGGCGCTGTGGATGGCAATACGCGGCCCATGACATTTATGGAGGCAGCGGCGTTCCAGTGGATCAATCCCAAGGCGTGGGTGATGGCGGTGACTGCCATGGCCACCTATACCGCGCCACAATCCTACTACCTCACGGTTCTGATTGTCGGCATCGCCTTCGCTGTGGTGAACATCCCGTCGGTATCAAGCTGGGCCATATTTGGCCAGTTCATGCGCGGCTGGTTGTCCGATCCCGCGCGACTGAAATGGTTCAATATTTCAATGGCCGCCTTGCTGGTTGCCAGTCTCTGGCCGATGCTGAAATAGCGTTTTACCAGCTGAGATCGGGTTTGGTTAGCATCAGCCAGAAAATGGCAATGACTGCGGCAAATGCGGGAAACCCGCAAATAAACCAGATGTTATAAAGCCTGAAGTAGTGGGCGGGTAGTTCAGCCCCGCTTGCCGCTGCTTGTGTGGCGATGTTGCGCAACTGAATCTGTATCCAGACGACCGGCAGCCAGAAAAGACCGATAAGGACATAGAGGCCCAGTGACAGGGCAATCCACGGTGTGTCCAACGTCCATCCGATGGATTTTGCCAGGAGATAACCGCTGATCGGTTGCAGAATGACTGCCGAGGCCGTGAAAACCGTATCGGCAAGAACGACGATGCTCGCAACATGGCTGATAATTGCCGGATTGCGCGTCTTGTGCGCCATGACCATGAAGAATGCGATGCCTGAGCCGGTGCCGAATAGAACGGTTGCGCCGATGACATGGATGAGGCGGAGAATATCCTGATACAGCATTTTCTAGCGCTCGTTGAATATGGCAAGGCAGGCCAGAGTGAGAACCATTGAAGGGATCACTTTTACATAAGGTCCGAGAGGATCAAGCCAGAGAATAGGGGCGAGAAGTGTTCCTGCCAGAATGTAGGCAGCACTGAGAAGCAACATTCCAAGCATGGCCTTCATAGCATGCCGCCTGAACAGGACGAATAAGCCGAGAAGGATGTCGGCAAGACTGGTGATTGCCGTGAGCAATTCGGCACCCAAAGGACCGAAACCGGGCACAAGATTGCCAGCCGCCATATCAAAACTCAATAAGCTCAGTGCACCGGACGCTATCCAGAAGAGGGAGAGGGTGAGAATCATCAATGGTTTCAGCAGGTATAGCCGCGCAAACCAGAGATCCTGCACACCGGCGGTATGTCTGGACAATGTTTCCGTCAACGTGAGGAGTTCTGGTCGTGTAGCCGAAGCGCCAGCTTTTTCGATGTCGCCCGAGACAATGCCGTCCATCATGATCGCCATAGCAGTCGAGCGCAGGGGAGAGCGCCAGCCGAGGTGGCCAGTGAGGTCAGCGGCACGAGCCATCAGATTTGCCGCTATTTTTGGCAGGCGCAGAACAGAAGCGGGCTTGAGCCCCAGCCATGCCCGATGTGCGGCCACCACCTCAGCCAAGCTATGGGTCTTGGGAGCAACGAGTGCGAAATCTGAACCCGGCGTGATCTTTCCCTCGATACAGGCGAGGACGGTTTCGGTTACATCATCCAAAGCAACAAATTCCACCGGGTGGTTATGAAATATCAGTGGTGTGAGGAAGGGAAACGATGCCAAAGCCCGGATAAGGGCTGAACCGCCATTTGCATTACGGCCAATGACGAGAGCAGGCCGCAGGATCACATATGGCAGAGTTGATTGTTTGAGAGCGGTGTCGGCAAAACGCTTGGTGGCAATGAATGGCAGGTCTGCGCCACTTTTTTCGGTTTCTGCGGAAATCTGCACGATGAGTTTGATGGAAACCCGCTGAGCCGCCTGATAGAGCGCGAGCATGGCACTTTGCTGGACGGCTGTCACATCGTCCCGGGCACCGTCTTGCAGGGCGCCCGCACAATTGACGATAACATCCATCCCGCTGATCAGGGCAAGCCAAGCATCCAATTGCAGCAGTTTTCCGATATCGACAGATTGCCATTCGATTTCCGGCAGGCGTTGGCGCGCCTCCTCGATGCTTCGCCCGATGCCGGTAACAGAATGGCCGTTCATTGCCAGTTTGTGGCACACAGCCTGTCCGATGAAACCATTGCCGCCAAGTACAAGTATTTTCATGAAGCTATCCCGGATACCGGCGCAAATTAAGCCTGCCGATCTGCTTGATGAGTGAGCGTGGCGGCATTAGAGTTAACTCATGCCACACCATCACGATGATCACCACCACGATAATGAACTTGATCCTATGGCCGCGCGGGTGCGGGCATTGGAGACGATCCTCACCGAAAAAGGGCTCGTTGATCCCAAAGCTATCGATGCCATTGTCGAGACCTACGAGACCAAGGTCGGGCCGCGTAATGGTGCGAAAGTCGTGGCCAAGGCGTGGGTTGATCCTGAGTTCAATGCCTGGTTGAAGCGCGATGCAACTGCAGCTATTGGGTCGCTTAGTTATACGGGGCGTCAGGGCGAGCACATGCAGGCAGTGTTCAACACCGACGAAACGCACAACCTCGTCGTGTGTACTCTTTGCTCCTGCTATCCGTGGTCGTTGCTGGGCCTGCCGCCTGTCTGGTATAAATCGCCGCCTTACCGGTCACGCGCGGTTATCGATCCGCGCGGTGTGCTGGCGGAGTTTGATCTGGTTCTGCCCGCAACGACGAATATCCGTGTGTGGGATTCGACTGCCGAACTGCGTTATCTGGTGATACCCCGCCGCCCCGAAGGCACGGATGGCTGGAACGAAGAACAACTGGCCGAACTGGTGACGCGCGATTCGATGATTGGCACCGGTTTGGCGCGCGTTCCGGAGGTCGCATGAACGGACCGCAGGATCTTGGCGGGCAGATGGGCTTTGGTCCGGTCAATCCGGAAAAGGATGAGCCGTATTTTCATGCCGCATGGGAAAAGCGGGCTCTTGGTCTGACACTGGCCGCCGGAGCGATGGGCCATTGGAATATCGATGAAAGCCGTCACGCGCGGGAAAGCCTGCATCCGGCTGATTACTACTCATCCAGCTATTATGAAATCTGGACAAAAGCGCTGGAAATATTGCTCAAGCGCCACGGATTTGTGAGCGATGCTGAATTGAAGGACGGGCATTCGCTCGGCAAGGGCACTGAGCCCAAGCGCACGCTGAAAGCTGAAAATGTAGCGTCTGTTCTGGCAAAAGGTGGTCCGTGTGACCGACCGGTTGAGGTGGCACCCCGCTTTCAGGTGGGGGACCATGTGAAGACGCGCAATTTCAATCCAGAAACACATACCCGGCTGCCGCGCTATGCCCGCGGGAAAATGGGCATTGTGGAGGCAATGCGGGGTGGTTTTGTTTTGCCTGACAGCAATGCCCATGGCGAGGGCGAGAACCCGCAATATGTCTATACGGTCGTGTTCAAGGCGGACGAGATCTGGGGTGAGGGTGCCGATCCGACGTTGACTGTCAGCATTGACGCCTGGGAGAGCTATCTTGAGCTTGCGTGATCTGATTGCGTATTCGCAAGGGTTGGGCGACGGGATCGATGCGCCTGTTTTTGCCGAACCGTGGCAGGCAGAAGCCTTTGCCATGGTGCTTGCATTGCATAAACAAGGCTTGTTCGGCTGGGATGAATGGGCGCAGGCGCTATCGGCAGAATTGAAGCGTCCGGGGGCGCTCGATGATGGCAGTGATTATTATCAATGCTGGGTTGCTGCGCTGGAATCGCTGATCGCTGCAAAAAACGTGACAAATTCCACTGATATTGATCATTTGGCTGCTGCATGGCAGCGTGCTGCTCATGCTACCCCGCATGGCCAGCCGATCCGGCTGGAAAACGATCCGGAAAGGTCTTGAGATGCATGGAACTTCGACAGTTCGCCGTGCAGCGATTGTGTTGATGCTATTTGCGGTTGGCAGTTATGCCGCGCCGGTGCGTGCGCAGGATGCTTCCTGGCCGGTTGCCTCGGAAGAGGACCTGCGCAAGGTCATCACAGGAGCAACCATTACTGGTGAAGTCAAAGCGCAGCCGCCGTTCAATTTTACCGAGTTTCTGGGACCAGACGGCAAATCGCGCGGCAAGTTGATCGAATGCTGCAAGCCGGACAAGGTTTTGACCAATGGCATGTCCTATGCCGGTGAATGGACGCTGGAGAAAGACACGCTCTGCCTGCTTTATGAAGGCGAGGAGCAGAAAGTTTGCTGGTACCTGCAAGTGAAGGGCAAAGAGTTCCGTATGCGGGACACGAAAACGGGAGCTTCCGGTGAGGGAAAAATCCGGGCCGGAAACCCGGATAATCTATAGTATAAGACGCGTTTGTCCCATTTTCCTTGCCCTTTGAGGGCGAATCCTGTCAGTCAGGGCGATGCAATTATCACCACAACAGGATGAGGCGCTTGGCGCTGTTTCCAAATGGCTGAAAGACGGGCGCAGCCCGATTTTCCGGCTTTTCGGCTATGCCGGTACCGGCAAGACGACGCTTGCCCGCTATTTCGCCGAGCACATTGATGGCGACGTCCAGTTTGCTGCCTTCACGGGCAAGGCGGCGCAGGTTCTGCGTTCGAAAGGCGCATCCAATGCACGGACGCTGCATTCGCTGATCTATCGCCCGCGCGGCGAAGAGGCAGTTGAGGATGAAACGACGGGTAAGACCAGCATTGCGCCAACCTTCTCGCTCAACCGGCAAAGTCCTGTCTCCAAGGCAAAGCTTATTGTTGTCGACGAATGCTCCATGGTCGATGAACAGCTTGGCCGTGACCTGATGAGTTTCGGCACGCCGATACTGGTGCTGGGTGATCCCGGCCAGTTGCCGCCAATATCAGGTGGCGGTTTCTTTACCGAACATGAGCCGGATTTTCTGCTCAGCCAAATTCATCGGCAGGCGCGCGACAACCCGATCCTGCGCCTTGCGCTTGATGTGCGCGAGGGGCGCGAATTCGGCTATGGGGATTTCGGTGCGGCCAAGGTCATTTCCAAGAATGATGTGACGCAGGATCTGGTACTCGGCGCCGATCAGGTTCTGGTGGGCACGAACCGCACGCGTCGCCGCTATAATCAGCGTTTGCGCGAACTCAAAGGCTTTTCCGCATCGTTCCCGCAGGCGGGTGACAAGCTGGTGTGCCTGCGCAACGATCCGGCCAAGGGTCTGCTCAACGGTTCATTGTGGAAGGTGATGACCTCATCACGCGAAACGGTGAAGCCCGGCATCAATCTGCTGGTTGCGCCTGAGGATGAAGAGCCGGGCCGGGGCGTTGCCAAGATCAAACTGTTGAAAGCACAGTTTGAAGACCCTGACAGCGATATTCCGTGGCAAACCAAGAAGCGCTATGACGATTTCGACTATGGCTACGCGCTGACGACCCACAAGGCGCAGGGCTCGCAATGGAACGACGTGGTTCTGTTCGATGAAAGTTTTGCCTTCCGGGATACGCGTGATCGCTGGCTTTACACGGCTATTACCCGCGCGGCGGAACGGCTGACCATAGTGAGATAGAGAGTTTGTCCGGAGGCGAAAAGTATATGCAGTGGATCGATCGGATCGAAGGCAGCCACCGGCAGGAGCTTTTTGCCCTTTACCAGAATGAGTGGTGGACCAAGAACAGGCAATATGATGACGTCGTGCGGATGCTTGAGCATTGCGACATCATCATTGGCTGCTGTGTCGAGGGCAAGCTGATCGGCTTTGCCCGTGTTCTGACTGATTATGTTTACAAGGCGATGATCTTCGACGTGATTGTTGATGAAAAATTCCGTGGGACGGGGTTGGGCCAAACGATCATGGATCGCATCAAAGGCCATGAAAAACTGAAATCCATGGCAAGCTTTGAGCTTTATTGCCCGGATCGCCTTATCCCGTTTTATGAGAAAATGGGTTTTGCAACAGGTACGTCCTCTCTGTTGCGCCATCAGCCATAGCTGGCCGGAGTTGCGTTCGCCGAAAGAGCGTGTCTTTGTTTCCGGGTGAATGGCCGGGAGACAGACGTCATTGAGCTTTGTGGCGGGAGAGAATTTTGCACATGCGCCTTTGCGGGAGGCAAGCACCGGCGGCGTCATTGTCTCCGTGTTGTTGCATCTTCTGCTGGTGCTCGCGCTGATTGCTCTGGCCAGACCGTTCCGTTTCGATGCGCCGGTGGAAGAGGTTGTTGATCTTCAGCTCGTACCGGCTCCGCCTGCTGAACCAAAACCCGCCATTGCTGAAACGCCGCTCCAGCCATCAGCACCACGGAGTGAGCCCCGGCAGGAAACCGCTCCCGCCCCTGCAGCGGCACTGCAGCCCGTCATGCAGAAGGCCACGACGATGTTGTCAGCGGGCGTTTTGGCCGATCCACGCAGCAGGCAGACACGTGAGGCGCTTCCTACACTGGAACTTGGCACGCGGCTTGAACAGATTTGTAACCTTGAAGCCATGGCGCAGGTGGCAAAGTGGGACAAGACTTATCGACCGGACCGGGTTGTCGCATATGCCCTTGCCAATACGAAGATGAAATCAGGCGTCATCACTGCGACAGGTGCAGCCCTGCGCAGCGAAGGAAATTGGTACAATCTCACATTCAATTGCGGGATTTCGCCGGAAACGCAGCAAGTCCAATCTTTTGAATTTGCTCTGGGAAAGCCAATCCCGCGTGAGGAATGGGCCGAACATGGTCTTTCACCGGTTCATTGAGCGATCAATCTACCGCGCATTCCCATGGACCAGAACCCTGCTTCCAGCCGGGTTGCCGTGCGGAAACGCTGGTTGAGTGACTTCCATCGCCCTGAATTATCAGGCGACAGGCCAAGCCGGGTGCGAACGCTGCTTTCGATCAGTTGCCCGACCGCATGGCAGACATCCTGATAGTCCTTGCCCGCATAGGTATCTATCCATTGCTGGTAGGGGTTGCCTTTCGGTGAGGTGGCGGCGAGGCGTGTACCGATTTCGCCATAACCCATCACACAAGGCGCGAGAGCCGCTATCAGATCAAGGAAATCACCGGATAGCCCGGCATCGATAACATAGCGGGTATAAGAGAGATTTTCGGCCTCTTCTTCGGTCTCAAGCAGGGCCGCGCGGGAAATTCCCGCCTTTGCGCATATCTCGATATGCACAGGCATTTCATGATTGACCAATGCATTGACGGTTGCCGATGCCAGTTCCAGCTCCTCATGGCTTTCCGCCTTCAGCACCGCCATTCCCCAAGCCCGCGAGAAGTGGAACAGGAAAATGTAATCCTGAACCAGATAATGCAGAAATGCCTGCTCAGGCAGCGAACCATCGCCAAGGCCGCGTACGAAAGCGTGGTCGACATAGGCGGACCAGTCAGTGGCTGCGTTTTCGCGCCACCGCGCAAAAATCGGCGAAGAAAAGTCAGATGGGCTCATAAAACTGATACTCTTTACGGGCAAGAAATTGCGGGGCGACGACCATCTTGGGCTATGGTTCAGATTCCAATGTTTTATGTTCTCTTTCTGCGCTAAAGATCAAGGCAACACCTTCTGCAATGGAATCCGGCATGACAGCTTCCCTTTCCGTGAACCTCAATGCAATTGCCATGTTGCGCAATCGGCGCGACCTGCCTTGGCCCAGTGTTATCGGGCTTGGACGTGTGGCGCTGGCGGGTGGAGCGGGCGGGCTGACCGTGCATCCGCGTCCGGATGAACGGCATATCCGCTTCTCTGACCTGCCGGAGATTCGGGCGCTTATCGATGACGAGTTCCCGCAAGCCGAATTCAACATCGAGGGCTATCCGACGGCGGAATTCCTTGATCTCATTGCCAGGAACGAGCCTGAACAGGTCACGCTGGTTCCTGATGATCCTGATCAGTCGACCTCTGATCATGGCTGGGACCTGAAGAAACACGGCGACTTCCTGCGCCCCATCATTCAGAAACTAAAGCACCAGTCGAGCCGCGTATCGCTGTTCATTGATCCTGATGTGGAAGCGCCAGCGCTGGCCAAGGCTCTCGGTGCGGATCGTGTTGAACTCTATACGGGCCCCTATGGCGGTGCGCATGACGATCCGCGCCGCGAAGCATTGGAACTGGACAGGCTTGCAAGAGTTGCAGAAGCGGCTGGCAAGGTGGGCATTGCTGTTAATGCCGGGCATGATCTGACGGTCGCCAATTTGCCTGCGCTTGTTAAAAAAGTGCCGAATCTGGTGGAAGTTTCGATCGGTCATGGCCTGACAGCCGAGGCTTTGACGCACGGCATGTCGCGTGCCGTGGAAAGATTCATGAATGCGCTTCAGGCGTAGAGCCTTGATTCGCGTGCGAGATTTGCGTTGCCATGCGTTTTTGCATAACGTGGGATGACAGCTATGTTAAAATGGCGATTGATATTGCGGTGCAACACGACTAACTCGTCCGCCCACGCTGTCAGAGCGAGGGAAAACCTGTATGAGTGACCAGCAAATTGGCGACGAGAACGATTCGAACGGCACCGTCGCCTATGAACCGGAACCGCATCACAAAGAAGCATTTCCGGTCCTTGTGCTTGGTGCCCTCGGCGTTGTCTATGGCGACATCGGGACGAGCCCGATCTATGCCTTTCGCGAAGCTTTGCACGCAGCGTCAATGGATGGATTTCTGAGCAGGACCGATATTCTCGGTGTTGTCTCCATGATCTTCTGGGCGCTGACCCTGATCGTCACCATCAAATATGTTTTTTTCGTGCTACGCGCCGACAATGACGGCGAGGGCGGTATTCTTTCTTTGATGGCGCTGGCGCGGTCCAGTTTCAAATCCCGGCCACAGCTTATTTTGGGTCTCGGCATCGTCGGTGCATCGCTGTTTTATGGTGACGCCGTGATTACGCCGGCCATTTCGGTGCTCTCGGCGGTCGAAGGTCTTGAGATCGTTACGCCTGCGCTGACGCCGTTCATCGTCCCGATTACCATTGTGATTCTGCTCACGCTGTTTTCCGTCCAGCGATTCGGCACTGCGCGCGTTGCCACCATCTTCGGGCCGATCACCCTTCTTTGGTTCCTTGCCATCGGTTTTTTTGGCCTCTGGCATCTGACCGATGATCTGAGCGTATTTGCTGCTGTAAATCCCTATTATGCGGTCGAGTATATTATCGATAATCCGGGAACGGCATTTCCGACTATCGGTACAGTGTTTTTGGCGGTGACGGGTGCAGAAGCCCTCTACGCGGATCTCGGCCATTTTGGCCGCAAGCCAATCGCGACCGCATGGGTTTGGATCGTGTTTCCCTGTCTTCTCCTGAACTATTTCGGGCAGGGCGCCTTCATTCTGGCTCATGCTGATTCTGCCAAGAACCCGTTCTTTGAAATGTTCCCCCATTGGGCACTGCTGCCAATGGTGCTTCTGGCCACCGCAGCGACCGTTATCGCCAGTCAGGCGGTTATCTCGGGCGCTTATTCCCTGTCGCGTCAGGCCGTGCAGCTTAATCTTCTGCCACGTCTGAATATTGAGCACACGTCGGAGAAGCAATCGGGTCAGGTCTATCTGCCACGCGTCAACATGCTGCTTGGCCTTGTGGTTATCCTGCTTGTTCTCGGCTTTGAGCGTTCAACCAATCTTGCTTCCGCATACGGCATTGCTGTGACGGGCAATATGCTGGTCACCACCATCCTGCTTTTCATCGTCATGACGCGCATCTGGAAGTGGCGCCTTTGGGTGGCGGTCAGCCTGACTGTCTGCTTCATGATTATTGACCTGACATTTGTCAGCGCCAACCTGATCAAGGTTGTCGATGGCGGCTGGGCATCTCTCGTCGTGGCATTCCTGATCATTCTGGTGATGTTCACATGGGTGCGCGGCAGCCGTCAGCTGTTTGAGAAAACACGCAAGGGCGAAGTGCCGCTTGATCTCATCTCGAAGAAAATGGCGCAAAACCCGCCGCCGCTGGTGCCGGGAACCGCTGTTTTCCTGACCGGCGATCCGAAGAGCACGCCGACTGCCCTGATGCACAGCCTGAAACACTATAAGGTGCTGCACCAGAACAATGTGATCCTGACCGTCATCACCGCGCCATCGCCGCTGGTGAAGAAGAGCGAGCGGGTCAAGATCGAACCCATCAACGATCTTTTCATGCGCGTCACGCTGACCTTCGGCTACATGGAGCGCCCGAATATCCCTCGTACACTGGCGATCTGCCGCAAGCAGGGCTGGAAGTTCGATATCATGACAACGTCGTTCTTCCTGTCACGCCGCTCGCTCAAGGCATCGGCGCGCTCGGAAATGCCGCATTGGCAGGATCGGCTGTTCATTGCGCTGGCGCGTACCGCCAGCGACGCCACCGAGTATTTCCAGATCCCGACCGGCCGCGTTGTCGAAATCGGAACGCAGGTCAATATTTAGAACGATGTGAGACGCGATGCCGGGTTGAAAGACCCGCATCGCGTCTGTATGCCCGTACCAGCAAAGGGGCGGGTCAGATTGAAAAAGCAGCAGATTGCCATTGTCGGTGCAGGCCCCGCAGGACTTGCCGCAGCGCTTTATCTTCATCGTGCCGGGCATGATGTAAAACTTCTCGAACGCTTTTCGACACCGTCGCCCTTGGGGTCTGGTCTCATTCTGCAGCCGACCGGCCTGACCGTGCTGGATGATCTTGGGCTTTTTGACCGTATTTCATTGCTGGGCAACCGGATTGACCGGCTCTATGGCGCTGATGCCCTGTCGGGACGTCCGGTGCTTGACGTCCGCTACTCCGCCCTGAAAGGCGGGCGCTACGGCATTGCCGTACACCGCGCTGCGCTGTTCGATGTGCTCTATCAGGCCGTCTTGCGGGAAGGGATTGATATCCAGACCAATGTGGATGCGCTAACGATGCACACCGGCCATGGCCGTGCGTGGCTGATGACCAATACCGGCCGCAGTATTGGCACGTTCGATCTTGTTGTTGATGCCAGCGGGTCGCGCTCGAAACTCAAGCAATATGCCTTCAATCCGTCGGAGCCAAAACCTCTGACCTATGGCGCCTATTGGGTATCGCTCAAATGGCACGGCGAAGGCTTTGATGCGCGCTCGCTGTTGCAGCGTTACCGGAAGGCAGGTGTCATGATCGGCATTCTGCCAATCGGCAGGACAGATGCGGCTGGTGACGATATGGCCGCCTTCTTCTGGAGTACAAAACCCGATGAAGCGGACAGTCTGCGTGCTGCCGGAATTGAAAGCTGGAAAGACCGGGTTCTGTCACTCTGGCCCGAATGTTCTGTCTATCTCGATCAGATCAATGGTTTCGACGATATGACGCTGGCGCGCTATGGCCACCATACATTGTCTATGCCGGTTGGCCGTCATCTGGCTGTTATCGGCGATGCCGCCCATTCCACCAGCCCGCAGTTGGGGCAGGGTGCCAATATGGCGCTATTGGATGCACGGGCGCTCGCCCATGCCCTGATGACGTCCACCGAGCTTGATGCGGCTCTGTCTGCCTATGCGGCGTCCCGCCGGATGCATGTGCGTGGTTTTCAAGCTTTGTCGCGGGCTTTCACGCCGTTTTACCAATCGGATTCAACCGCGCTGCCTTTCGCGCGCGATTGGGTTGTGCCAACCGTGGCGCGTATTCCGCCAGCGCCACAACTTCTGGCATCGATGGTATCGGGTACTCTTATCGACCCCTTCAGGCCAATCGGCTTGCGCGAAAAGATCTGGAACTAGAATTCTTTTTCATCACCACTTGCCAAATGATTTTCATCGAACTAGAACCGAACCGTAACGTACGGTACGGCAAAAGAAGCCGTGAAAATTGATTGGAAAGACGCCTCGTGCAATCCGTAACAGAAGCCAGTGACAGCCCTTTGACAGAACGTCAGCGCGACGTTCTTGATGCGGCGCTTGGCTTGCTGGTGGAAGCGGGTGACACGCTGACGATGACGAGCGTGGCGCGCCGTGCCAGTTGTTCCAAGGAAACGCTCTACAAATGGTTTGGCGACAGGGACGGGCTCTTGACGGCGACTGTCCAGTGGCAGGCGTCGAAGGTGCGTGGTATTCCCGCCAAACGCGACGGGCTTGATCTGATATCGCTGACGAGTGGGCTTGAACGCTTTGCTTCGGACTGGTTGCGGGTGCTTTCGGGCAAGATTTCCGTGGCGCTCAACCGCATAGCCGTCAGCCATGCGGGCAGCGACAAGCGCGATCTTGGCGCGATCGTTCTGGAAAATGGTCCGTTTGCCATGGCGCGTCGTCTGATGCCACTGCTCGAAGTCGGGCGTGAGGCTGGCCTGCTGGCCTTCGAGGATACGGAAGAAGCATTTCGCACTTTTTTCGGACTGGTTGTCCGGGATGTGCAAATCCGGTTGCTGCTTGGTGACCGGTTCGAGTTGACTGATGTGGCAATCGACGGCGAGGCCCGGCGCGCGACACAGCAGTTTTTTGCTCTTTATGGAGCTCATACCAACGGGGCCGGTTAAGGCCGCTGTACGCAACGCTGAAGGGAAGAAATCAATGCGCGTATATTATGACCGCGATGCAGACATCAACCTGATCAAATCAAAGAAGGTTGCCATTATCGGATACGGTTCGCAGGGCCGCGCCCATGCGCTGAACCTGAAGGACTCCGGTGCCAAGGACGTGCGCATTGCCCTGCGTCCAGGTTCAGCAACCGCCAAGAAGGCCGAAGCCGATGGCTTCCAGGTCGTCAGTGTTGCTGAGGCTGCAAAATGGGCCGACCTGATGATGATGGCGACCCCTGACGAATTGCAGGCCGACATCTACAAGGATCACATTGCCGACAATATCCGCGACGGCGCTGCGATTGCTTTCGCCCATGGCCTTAATGTGCATTTCGGCCTGATCGAGCCAAAGAAGACCGTTGACGTTGTCATGATCGCGCCAAAGGGCCCCGGCCATACGGTTCGCGGCGAATACCAGAAGGGCGGCGGCGTTCCCTGCCTCATCGCCATCCATCAGGATGCATCGGGCAATGCCCATGATCTCGCTCTCTCCTACGCTTGCGGCGTTGGCGGCGGCCGTTCGGGTGTTATCGAAACCAATTTCCGTGAAGAGTGCGAAACCGATCTGTTCGGCGAGCAGGTTGTTCTGTGCGGCGGTCTGGTTGAACTGATCCGCGCCGGTTTCGAAACGCTGGTTGAAGGCGGCTATGCGCCTGAAATGGCCTATTTCGAGTGCCTGCACGAAGTAAAGCTCATCGTCGACCTGATCTATGAAGGCGGCATCGCCAACATGAACTACTCGATCTCCAATACTGCCGAATGGGGCGAATACGTTTCCGGTCCACGCATCATCACTGCCGAGACAAAGGCAGAGATGAAGCGCGTATTGACCGACATCCAGACCGGTAAGTTCACATCCGACTGGATGCAGGAATACAAGGCTGGCGCATCGCGCTTCAAGGCTATCCGCCGCAACAATGACAAGCACCAGATTGAAGAAGTCGGTGAAAAGCTGCGTGGCATGATGCCTTGGATCGGCAGCAACAAGCTGGTTGATAAAGCCAAGAACTAAGCTTTTCGAAGCTGCATAAAATGGCCGGTAGAGCGATCTACCGGCCTTTTTCATTGCAGCGTACAGGTGCGGCGTGGGCCGCTGCGCGGCTGATAGGTATTGTCAAAGGCGCGGTAGGATTGATAGCGGTCCTGACAATTCTGGGCCTGTGTGCGCGTGGGCGGCGAGATAATCGGCCGGCTCCTGCGGAAATCATTGCAGCGTGCCGTTCCTGTGCAACCGGGACTGGCAAGGGCCGAGTTGTCATTGCCAAGCACCAGCGGCGTTCTTGGAACGACATCATTGCCGCGCGGCGCCGGGCGATATGGCTGCACCTGTGCCGACGCAACACCGATACCAACCGTCAGGACAAGACCAAGGGCAGCGAGGGCGGAGAGCAGGCTTTTCATCATTATCATATCCGTATTGTTTCGCCTTTTTATATAGGCCTTCATGCGGCTCATCGCTACCTGCCCAAGCGGAAAACGTTCAGGTAACGGTTTCGGCACTGGTTGTGATGCACCAATCAGGCTAGGCTTGGCGTAACGTCCTGCTTCTCCCATTGGTTTCATAATTCAGGGTATTTGAATGTCTGTACGCATCGCCACGTTCAATGTCGAAAATCTGATGAACAGGTTCGATTTCTCAGGCTTCAAGAACAATCTGAACAAGGACCGGACGCTTCAGCTCTTCCAGATCAATAATGAGGAACAATACCGGCAACTGGAGCAGGGGCGGGCCATTGCCCATGCGGATGATACGCGGCAGCTGACGGCACTGGCCATCGCCGAAACCCATGCGGATATTCTGTGCCTGCAGGAAGTCGACAATATCGGCGCACTGAACGCTTTTGAGTTCGGTTATCTGTTCAAGATGGTGGGCGAGGGCTACCGGCACAAATATATGCTTGAAGGCAATGACAGTCGCGGCATCGATGTTGCGGTACTCATGCGCGACCAGACCCGGCATGGCGAGCCTATCGAATTCATCGAAATGACCAGCCACGCCCATATGACCTATAATGATTTTGGTCTCTACAACGCGGAGATCGCGGCGCTTGGGCTTGAGCCGCATGACCGTATTTTCAAGCGGGACTGTCTGGAGATCGATGTGCGCATTGGCGGGCGGCCGCTAACACTATTCGTCAGCCATTTCAAATCCATGGGACCGCCGCGCAATGGGCTTGACGGACGTACAGCCTCCATGCCCGTGCGAATGGCTGAGGCAAAGGCGGTGCGGCGCATCATCGAGGACCGGTTTGCGGATAGCGGCGGCTCGGCGGACAAGCATTGGGTCATCTGCGGTGATTTCAATGACTACCACGAGCGGGTGATTATCGGCGGCGATTCCATGGCCGGATATACATTCGATCCGGTGCGCGAGGCGGTAAGCAGTGTTGACGTGTTGCTGGAAGGCGGATTCTGCGAAAATCTGGTGGAGCGCCGTCCGGTCATGGACCGCTGGACGCTGTACCACACGCGCGGGCCAGAGGAGCGTCATCTGTGCCAATTGGATTACATACTGGCCTCTCCGGCGCTCGCGCGAACCAACAGCGATGCGGTTCCCGATATAATCAGGCGCGGCCAGCCGTACCGCACGATTTTCCCGCCCGACCAGAAGGTCGAGATGTTCCCGCGTATTGGCTGGGATCGCCCCAAGGCGAGTGACCATTGCCCTGTTGCCGTAACGTTTAATGTTGTCTGACTGATGCTCAATATACCAGAAGAAACCGTCATCCCGATCAGCCAAGCTATTGTGCGTGTGGAGGAAGGGCCTCTCGCCTATGCCGTGCAGCATCGCGATGCGATAACGGCAAACTGGGCTCAAGAAATCGCTGGCAAGCCGACGCTGTTCGACGGGTCATTCTTCATGGGAGAACATGCCGAAATCGAGGGCAGTGTTTTCCACGCCCTCTACAAACGCACGACATTCGCCACGATGATGCACTGGAAGCGCAATGTGACGGGTGAAAAACCCTGGCACATTTTTGGCGTCGGCGTGATCGTATCGAGCGACAACAGGCTGATCGCCGGACGGATGGCGCCGACAACATCGGTTGCGGGCCGGGTGTACTTTCCTGCCGGGTCGTTTGATGCCGATGATCTGGTTGATGACCGGGTGGATTTCGATGGCAATGCCCAGCGTGAAGTCGCCGAGGAAACCGGGCTCAATCTTGCCGAAGCGGCGCGGCGTGATGATATGGCCTATCTGGTAAGGGTTGATCGCAGTATCGCAGTGTTCCGGCGCTATTATTTTACCCAAACGGCGGATGAACTGCTTGCCTCCATCCGCAAAACCATCGCCTCGCAGGCCGAGCCTGAGCTTGATGATATCTGTGCCATCTCCGCAGCGGGAGAGATGGGCGAGGCAACGCCGCGCACGTTCAGCACTTTTGCCGATTGGCACTTTGGGGATTAGGGCTATCCGGTGAATTGCAGACTCCAACCGGACATCGCCAAGTTCGGATGGTGCCAATATCGTTGAAAAGTTGCTAAATATGCCGTGCATTCGCCCAGACCGTCGCGTCATCCGCTTCCGTCTTGGCACGCGTGCTTCGTTTGAGCATTGGGAATTACAAGGAGTCAGCTGTGATGAAGTGTCTGCGCATCTATGCCACCCCGGATGGCGAGTCGCATTTCGACGAAGTCGAGTTGCCAACGACCAAGAGGTCGGTGCACCCCGATGCCGTGCCGTTCGATGTTACTGCCAGTTATCAGGCGTCCCGCGTCCGCCTCACGCACATTCCGGCAGGCATGCGCGAGGTTGCTTGGCATAGCGTCCCAGAACCGGTGCTTACGGTCAGGCTGGATGGTTCGGTTGAATACGAGACGAGCGACGGAGAGGTGCGCCACGTTCAGGCGGGTAGCTTCGTGTTAGTAGAGGACACGCATGGCAAGGGCCATCTTTCTCGTCATTCCCCAGAGGCGCAAACTGTTATCTGGATATCACTACCAAGCGGCTTCGATTTGCCCTCGGCATAGTCCGTCAGGCTATGTGGTAGTCGCCGCTGCCGAGACTGTTCTGCACCGGCGTCTTTAAAACTCAGCGTAGCGCGCCCCGTCAGCTTAGGACGACGGACATGCGCGCTTTGGGGGGCAGTGGCATCGCTCGACCTCTCAGCTATTCCGATTTGGCCACGCGCTTATGAGTATATGCTCTGGCCTCACTGGAATGTCACCGTCACAAGGTTTAACTTGATCCGCTCCCTCCAGTCTCTACTTTTGCCAGAGGTTCGACGAGGAGCACCAAATGAGCGGCAGGCGTTATCAGGTTTATGATGTTTTCACCGACAAGGTTCTGACGGGTAATCCGCTGGCTGTCGTCCACGATTCCGCTGGCCTTGATGATGTGGCCATGCAGAAGATTGCCCAGGAGTTCAATTTCTCCGAGACGGTTTTTGTTCTGCCCGCCCAGAACCCTGCCCATACGGCACGAATCCGGATTTTCACGCCTGAATATGAAATGCCTTTTGCCGGTCATCCGACTGTGGGCTCCGCCATTGCCCTGGCACAGGTTCGTTTCCCCGATGTCTCGGATGATCAGGAAGCGCTGATCATTCTGGAAGAGCAGGTGGGTCCGGTTCGCTGCGGTGTCAAACTGACCAGCCATGGTGCCTTTGCTGAATTTGATCTTCCCAAATTGCCGGAACCGCTGCCCTATGAGTATGACAAGATAGCCCTTGCGAGGGCCTTGGGCCTCGAACCAAAGGAAATCGGTTTCGAGAATCACGTTCCAACCATCTGGGATGCGGGCGTGCCCTATCTTCTCGTGCCGGTGCATGGGCTGGCCGCGGCGGGCCGCATTCGAATCGATCAGGCAGCCATGACGAAGGCGGCTCCCACAATCGGCCAGCGCCAGCTTCCAGCCTATGTCTATTGCCGCGAGACCACGCTGCATGACAGTCATTTTCACGCGCGGATGTTCGTGAGCGGCGATGGTACCTATGAGGACCCGGCGACCGGGTCTGCTACTGCTGCTTTCGCCGGTGCCATCCATTACTTTGACGAACCGCTTGATGGTTTACTGCGTCTGTGGCTGGAACAGGGGCAGGAAATGGGCCGTCCGTCGCGGTTGCGTCTGGAACTGGATATTGCCGACCAGAGGCTTGTTGGCGGGCGTATCGGCGGTTCTGCGGTCAAGACAGCAGAAGGGCAGCTTTTCGTTTAAGCGACTTATTGTTCAAAGCTGACATAAAGTTTTCATGAAGGGCTGGACAGTCCGGTTTTGGCCCGTTATAGAGCCCCCACCTTCGGTCGTCACAACGGCTGACGGGCACATAGCTCAGTTGGTAGAGCAGCTGACTCTTAATCAGCGGGTCGTAGGTTCGATCCCTACTGTGCCCACCAATTCTTTGAAAAAAGGGCCGTATGGCCCTTTTTTCTTATACACGTCCGTCTATCCCCAAACTGCTAGAGGAGACTCTCCATGAGCATTCGTCGTATTGAAGCCGGTCCACGCATGAGCCAGGCCGTTATCCATGGCAACACGGTTTATCTCGCAGGTCAGGTAGGCACACCCGGCAAGAGCGTCACCGAGCAGACCAAGGATGTTCTGGCTTCGGTTGACCGTTTGCTGAAGGAAGCCGGTTCCGACAAGTCCAAGCTCCTGCAGGCTATCATCTGGATGGCTGACATGAAGGACTTTGCCGAGATGAATGCGGTTTGGGATGCATGGGTCGATCCGGCCAACACACCTGCACGCGCCACCGGCGAAGCCAAGCTGGCGACACCCGACTACAAGGTCGAAATCATCATCACTGCTGCGATCTGATTCTTTACAGAAATCTGCCCGATAGGGTGGGTGACGCAGAATAATAAGTTCATCCCGGCGGAAATATTGTATTTTGCTGGGATGAAATGAAGTGCACGCCAGTAAATCTGCTCCGATGCACTGGATTTTTGGCGCGGGAATGAATAAAGTCCGCGCTTCTCGTGATTGCCACTGTGGTAATTCATCAAACGCTTGTCTGATTGTGGCTTATAGGTTCGCAAGACGAGACAAGCATGGGTAAGGAAAACGATTGCAAGTTCTCGTCCGTGATAACAATGTTGAACAGGCCCTTCGGGTTCTGAAGAAGAAGATGCAGCGCGAAGGTCTCTTTCGCGAAATGAAGGCGCGCCAGGCTTTTGAAAAGCCGTCCGAGCGCCGTGTCCGTGAAAAAGCTGAAGCCGTCAGCCGCGCCCGTAAGGCAGCGCGCAAGCAGGCACAGCGTGAAGGTCTGCTTCCTGGTCCGAAGAAGAAGGAACGGGTTGCCCGTCCCGGCGCCGCTTCAAACGATTTCAGCAATAACCGATAATCATCAATGACCGGAGCTTTTCGGTCCTTGTAAAACGCGACAGAACCCGCACGGTCACGCCGTAGCGGGTTTCGTTTTGTGTGCGTTCTGCCCACTTTGCGGCACGACGCTCCAAGTCGTTCGTTCACAGCGATATGACCCGGTTTCGAAAAAGTGCCTTCTTGTGCGCTCCCGCATGGCGCGCCTATTCATGGGGCCTATCGTTCAAGCCCTATGGAGACGTCTCAATGGCACCCAAGCTCAATATCGTCCAAGTCAGTACCCGTCCGGGCCGCGCCGGTTCACCGGTTGCAAAATGGTTCCATGATTTCGTCAAGCAGGATGGTCAGTTTGAGCCAGTGCTGATTGATCTGGCTGATCTGAACCTGCCAATCTTCGATGAACCGAACCATCCGCGCGCCAAAAAATACGAACACGCCCACACGAAAAAGTGGAGCACGCTGATCGACGCGGGTGAAGCGGTTGTGTTCGTCACGCCTGAATATGACTTTTTTGCCCCGCCATCCCTGACCAATGCAATCATCTATCTCTGGCAGGAGTGGAACTACAAGCCGGTTGGTTTCGTCAGCTATGGCGGCATGTCGGGCGGGTTGCGCTCGGTCGAATCGGTCAAGGGGCTGCTTGCCGGTTTGCGCACGGTTCCGATCCCAGAGGGTGTTGCCATTCCCGCATTTCAGCAGTTCATCAACGACGAAGGCGAATTTCAGGCCAACGAACTGGTTGTCACAAGCGCCAATACGATGATCGGCGAATTGCTCAAGTGGAGCAACGCTTTGAAGCCTCTGCGCGCTTCCTGATATCTTCTGGCGCCCTGGCTCTGCCAGGGCGCCACACCTTCAAGTTTTCCTGATTCGCTTGACAAATGGCGGATCGGGGTTTCAATTCAAGACATTCACCAGGGGGGTCCCGACAAGGGGCTGAGATTCTGCTGGCTTTTGCAGCGCAGTGACCCGTTGAACCTGATCCAGTTCATACTGGCGTAGGGACGGTGCGAAAGTCATGCGAGTCAGCCTCGGCACATAATCCGTATTCGGATTCGCAATCTCTTTTCATCCTTCCGGCACAGAACTGGGTTTTTACGCTTAACCGCTTAGGAGCCTGATGATGACCGCAATTACCCCCACCGTTTCGGCAGGACCGCTGCCGGCATCGATCAAAATATACAAACCGGGCCAGACTTATCCCGATCTGCGCGTTCCTTTGCGCCAGATTTCCGTACACCCGACGGCGGGCGAACCGCCGGTGACGGTTTACGATTCATCCGGGCCCTATACGGATGCCAATGCAACCATCGATATTGCCAAGGGCCTGCCGCGCATTCGTGAACGCTGGCTTGCCGGGCATGAAGACTTATTTGCCTATGAGGGCCGCCACATCAAGCTTGAGGACAATGGTTTTGTCACTGGCGAACGGCTGACGCCGGAATTTCCGGTTCGCAACCAACCGTTACGGGCGAAGGGCGATAAGGCCGTTACCCAGCTTGCCTATGCCCGCGCCGGTATCATCACACCCGAGATGGAATATGTGGCTATCCGCGAAAATCTCGGCCGCGATGCTGCGCGCGCCAAGCTGGAACGGGATGGCAATTCCTTCGGGGCTTCGGTGCCTGATCATGTGACGCCGGAATTTGTCCGCGAGGAGATCGCCCGGGGCAGGGCGATCATCCCGGCCAATATCAATCATCCCGAGCTTGAACCGATGATCATCGGCCGTAATTTTCTGGTCAAGATCAATGCCAATATCGGCAATTCGGCGGTGACATCCTCCATGGCGGAGGAGGTGGAAAAGATGGTGTGGGCGATCCGCTGGGGCGCCGATACGGTGATGGACCTCTCCACGGGGCGCAACATTCACAATATTCGCGAATGGATCATCCGCAACGCGCCGGTGCCGATTGGCACTGTGCCGCTCTATCAGGCGCTGGAAAAGGTCGGCGGCATTGCCGAAGACCTGACATGGGAAGTCTATCGTGACACTCTGATTGAGCAGGCAGAGCAGGGTGTCGACTATTTTACCATCCATGCGGGTGTTAGGTTGCATTATATCCCGCTGACTATCGACCGTGTGACCGGCATTGTTTCGCGTGGTGGTTCGATCATGGCTAAGTGGTGTCTGCACCATCATCGCGAGAGTTTTCTCTACGAGCATTTTGCCGAGATTTGCGATATCTGCCGCGCTTATGATGTCAGCTTTTCGCTGGGTGATGGCCTGCGTCCGGGCTCGATTGCCGATGCCAATGATGCGGCACAGTTTGCCGAACTGGAAACGCTGGGTGAACTGACGCAGATTGCCTGGGCCAAGGGTTGTCAGGTGATGATTGAAGGCCCCGGCCATGTGCCGATGCACAAGATCAAGGCCAATATGGACAAGCAGTTGGCGGTCTGCGGGGAAGCGCCGTTCTATACGCTCGGACCGCTCACCACTGATATTGCGCCGGGCTATGACCACATCACATCGGGCATAGGCGCGGCGATGATCGGCTGGTTTGGCACGGCCATGCTTTGCTATGTGACGCCGAAGGAGCATCTTGGCCTGCCGAACCGCGATGATGTAAAAATTGGAGTGATCACCTACAAGATCGCGGCCCATGCGGCGGATCTCGCCAAGGGGCATCCGGCGGCGCAGGTGCGTGATGATGCACTGTCGCGCGCACGCTTCGAATTCCGCTGGGAGGATCAGTTCAACCTGTCGCTCGACCCGGAAACGGCGCGGCTCTTCCACGATGAGACCCTGCCGAAGGAGGCGCATAAGGTCGCGCATTTCTGTTCCATGTGCGGGCCGAAATTCTGCTCGATGCGGATTTCCCATGATATCCGGGCCGAGGCGCAGAAGGAGGGCATGTCTGCCATGGCCGAGAAATTCAAGCAGGGCGGCGATCTCTATATGCCGCTGAAATCCGTGGCCGTTCCTTTACCGGTGTCAGGTGACGAGTTCTGATGCGTATTCTCATCAAAGGGGCGGGGGTCGCCGGGCTCACCGCTGCCCATGAACTGTTGGCGCGGGGCGGGGACATAACAGTCCTCGACCCGCGCAGCGACACATCCGCCACCGCATCGTGGTATGCGGGCGGCATGCTTGCACCCTATTGCGAGCGGGAAAGTGCCGATGAACAGGTGCTTGAACTTGGATTGAAGGCTGCTTGCTGGTGGGAGGCAGCTTTGCCCGGAAGTGTTGTGCGCAACGGCACATTGGTTTTAGCACCCGCACGGGATATCCGGGAACTCGACCGGTTCGGTTCGCGCACATCCGGGTTTTCCCATGTGGATGCGCAGGAACTGGCCAATCTGGAGCCTGATCTTGAAGGGCGATTTCGCCGGGGGTTGTTTTTCAAGGAAGAGGCGCATCTTGATCCACGCCGTGCCTTGACCATGCTGGCGGAAAAGCTGGCCGCCTCCGGCGTCCGGTTCGTGAGCGGCGAAGGGGATGGCACCTTTGATGTCATCGTTGATTGCACCGGTTATGGCGCAGCCAATCCCGATTTGCGCGGGGTGCGCGGTGAAATGCTTGTGCTGCAAACGCGTGATGTCTCGCTGGCTCGGCCTGTGAGACTAATCCACCCGCGTTTCCCCGTTTATATCGTGCCGCGTGCGCACCATATCTTCATGGTCGGGGCGACGATGATCGAAAGCGACGCCACAGGCCCCATCACCGCCCGCTCGATGATGGAACTGCTCAATGCCGCCTATAGCCTGCACCCGGCGTTTGGCGAGGCGGCAATCCTTGAGACCGGTGTTGGGGTCAGGCCCGCCTATGCGGATAATTTTCCGCGCGTGCAGCGTGAGGGCAAAGTGATCAGCATTAACGGGCTCTATCGGCACGGATTTCTGCTCGCGCCTACCATGGCAATACAGGCGGCGGCGATGGTTTTTAAGTATGAGAAGGCAGCTTGATCATGAGACTTATCATCAATGGAGAACCGCTGGAGGTTACCTCCCGAACGCTTGGCGATCTGCTGGGCGAACTCGACTATGAGGGCGAATGGCTGGCAACCGCGCTCAATGGCGAGTTGGTGCGGGCGGCGGCGCGTTCGACCTTCACCTTGAATGAAGGCGACAAGGTGGAAATCCTGACGCCCCGGCAGGGAGGCTGAAGCATGCTGACACTTTATGGCACCGAGCTTTCCTCCCGGCTGCTGCTCGGCACTGCACAGTACCCTTCGCCTGCCATATTGATGGATGCGGTGAAAGCGTCGGAAATCGCGATTGTCACGGTTTCCCTGCGGCGCGAAATGGCAGGCGGCAAATCCGGGGACAAGTTCTGGTCGCTGATCCAGTCGCTCGGCGTGCATGTTCTGCCCAATACGGCGGGGTGTCACACGGTCAAGGAAGCTGTGCTGACGGCGCAGATGGCCCGGGATATTTTTGCCACCAACTGGATCAAGCTGGAGGTGATCGGCAATCACGATACGCTGCAGCCTGATGTATTCGCGCTGGTGGACGCAGCGCGCATCCTCACCGCCGACGGCTTCAAGGTCTTTCCTTATACAACCGATGATCTCGTTGTGGCCGAGCGTCTGCTCGAAGCCGGATGCGAAGTGCTGATGCCGTGGTGCGCGCCTATTGGATCGGCGCTGGGACCACTCAATCTCCACGCTTTGCGGGCCTTGCGCGGGCATTTTCCTGAGGTTCCGATGATTGTGGATGCGGGGCTCGGCAGGCCCTCCCATGCGGCAACCGTGATGGAGCTTGGCTTTGATGCGATTTTGCTCAACACGGCGGTCGCGAAGGCTGGAGACCCCGTCGCGATGGCCGCCGCCTTTGCCAAGGCTGTGGACGCTGGCCACATGGCATTTCATGCGGGCATGCTGGAGCCGCGCGATGTGGCAGTGCCGTCAACCCCTGTGATCGGCAGGGCGGTGTTTACTTGATCAGCCGCGCTTGGTGGCGCTGACGTGAAGCCATTCGGTCGGCTCCTTGTCATAGCCGCTGCCCATCACTGTTTGAATGTCGATGGTCTGCCAGCGATCCGCCTGATAGGCATCTCGCAACCAGTCGGGTGAGGGATAGTTGAAATAGCGACCGAACCTGTCGCGCCCTTCCGCTGTGCCTGACTTGAAGCTTGCAAAGAACTGGCCATCGGGTCTTAGCGCCCGGTGAATATGGCTGATAATATCAGGCAAAGCCGTGCGCGGTACATGGAGCAGGCAGGCGCTGGCCCAGACGCCATCATAGGCATTTTCGGCAGTGATATCCTGAAATTGCAAAACGCTGACCGGAATACCCAGCCGCTTCTGTGCTTCGGCAGCGATTTCAGGTGAGCCGTCTGTTGGGGCAACGTTAAATCCGCGCTCCAGCATATGGGCGGTATCATCGCCGCCGCCACAGCCAAGTTCCAGAATGGTGGCGCCGGGCGAGAGCAGCGCAAGATATGTATCCAGATGTTCAAATGACCGCGCCTGTATCTGATTGGCATAACGCACCGCTTCATCAGCGTAAAATGCCAGAGTATCCGGATCATTGGCGGTCATAGCTGTCCTTTGATGTGGTGGTTGGTGTGTGGTTCGTGGTTCGACAAGCTCACCATGAGGGAGAGGGGTGATGTAACGCTAATCACAAAGATTGCAGATCACAAAGGTTGCAGAACTTAACTCTCTTTCATCACCCATCTCCGTCATCCTCGGGCTCGACCCGAGGACCCATGGCTAAAAAGATCAAGCAAACCTGGGTCCTCGGGTCAAGCCCGAGGATGACGGGGATGGGGACACGAACCACAAACCAAACGATAGCTCACCAAAGAGAAACCTAGCTATCGAGCATTGCCAGACCGCGATTACCGCCATAGGCGAGGCAATCGGCAATGGTTGTTTTATCGAGCACACCGCGGGTGACATTGGCAACTTCACTGAAAACATGGCGGATTTCGCAATTGTCTTCGCTCTCGCAGTCTTCACAGCGGCGATAGGCAATCTTGCTGAGGCACGGCAGGGGAGCAATCGGGCCATCGATCAGGCGCAGCACTTCGCCAAAGGTGATATCCTCCGCTTGCTTGAGCAGCAGATAGCCGCCCATCTTGCCGCGGCGGCTCATGACAATGCCCTGATGCTTCAGGTCGAGCAGGATTTGTTCGAGGAATTTTTTCGGAATGTTCTGTTCTTCCGCAATATCGGAAATGAACAGAGCCTTTTCGGCGTCAGCTCTCGCGAGAACGACAAGCGCCCTGAGCGCATATTTGGCTTTCTGCGAAATCATTATTGTTGCCTGATCATCTTATAAGACGCAGTCATAGTCCCTCGCGTGACATTTTCTAGTGTAAAAATGTTAAAAATTGGAGTTTTTTCATGGCAGCCAAATGTCTTAAAAGTGGCCGGTAAGGCTCTGAAAAATAATACTTCATTAAGAATTCAGCGCTCAAGAAGTTTCGAAAGCGTTAAAATCAATACACGATTAAACAGGTAGTGATTGTTGACAAATTTTTTCAACCGGTCATCATTGAGTATCGGTTGACCCTTGAGGGCAGCTGCACTCTGCAACCAAATTGTTTCAGGAGGTCGCAATGTACAGTGAAGTATCCGGCATTTTTAATCGGGCCGAGCGTCTATGGCGCGAGGTATTTGTCGCCGAAACACTCGATTCCGATGCAAGTGATCCAAAGAAGCGGGACAGCCAGGAGGCTTCGGCCAAGCGTCATCGCAATTGGACCGAAGAAGATTTCCTCTGGTGCTGGCAGCATCGCGGCTTCTGGTAAGCCGCTTTTTCCACTGGGACGCGCCCTCGCACAGCAGCGGGGGTAGAAATCAATTGCGCAAGCAGCCCTGATACTCAGGGTGAATATTTCAATTTACGTATTTCTTGGAATAACATTTTAACAAGCTCATCATTGTTGGAACTTCAATTCTTCCTCTCCCGGAAATTTGACGGCATCCTAAGAAAAAATATCCGTTCTCCTATGAAATCGTCGGGTCGGATTGGGCTGGGTCAATAATGATGGCGCGTTCCGTGCCGTTTGCTTGGGAGAATGCAATGAAAAGACTGTTCGTCTATGCCACAGTTGCTTTGGCACTGGGTCTTGGGCCCGTGAAAGCTGCGGAGCCAACGGAAATTCTCAATGTTTCCTACGATATTTCGCGCGAGCTTTACGAGCAGGTCAACAAGGCATTCACCGCCGCCTACAAGAAGGAGGCGGGCAAGGACATCACCGTCAACCAGTCGCATGCAGGCTCGTCAAAGCAGGCGCGGTCCATTCTTGAAGGGCTGGAAGCCGACGTTGTGACCTTCAATCAGGTCACCGACGTTCAGGTTCTGCACGACAAGGGCAATTTCATTCCCGCCGACTGGCAGTCACGTTTGCCCAACAATTCCTCGCCTTATTATTCCCTGCCGGCTTTTCTGGTGCGCGCCGGAAATCCAAAACACATCAAGAACTGGGACGATCTCACTCGCGACGATGTGAAGGTGATTTTCCCCAATCCGAAAACGTCAGGCAATGCGCGCTATACCTATCTGGCCGCCTATGCCTATGCGCTTGAAGTCAACAACAAGGATCAGGCCAAGGCGCAGGAGTTTGTCAAAAAGCTCTTCGCCAATGTGCCGGTGTTTGACACGGGCGGGCGTGCCGCGACAACCACCTTTGCTGAGCGTGGCATCGGCGACGTGCTGATCACCTTTGAAGCTGAGGTGCTGGGCACACGCAAGCAATTGGGCGAAGACAAGTATGAGGCGGTTGTACCGCCGGTCAGCCTTCTCGCCGAATTTCCCGTTACCGTTGTTGACAAGGTGGTCGACAAGCGTGGATCGCGGGCGATTGCCGAAAGCTATCTGAAATTCCTGTACACGCCTGAAGGGCAGGACATTCTTGCCCAGAATTATAACCGCGTGAATGATGCAACGGTTAAAGCGAAATATGCCGCGCAGTTCCCTGAAACACGGTTGCTTAAAGTGGAAGATGTATTCGGCGGTTGGGACAAACTGTCCAAGGAGCATTTTGCCGAAGGCGGGATTCTGGACAAGGTTTTCACCAAGCGTTGATCCGCGACTGATGGATCAGTAGGCGGCGTGGCTTCAAAGCTGCGCCGCATTCTTTTCAACCCTTGCTTGCTTTCACGGGAACAGGCTCTAGAACCCTGCTATGTCGTTGTTTTCGAAATCCAGTCAGCGCGGAATATTGCCGGGGTTCAGCCTGACCCTCGGCGTCACCCTTTTGTATTTCACCATCATTGTGGCTTTGCCCTTGCTGGCGATGCTGTACAAATCGGTCAATCTCGGCTGGTCGGATTTCTGGACAATCATTTCGTCTGAACGGGCGGTGGCAACTTACCGGATCACTGTCGGAGCGGCGGCGCTTGCGACGCTGTTCAACGCATTGTTTGGCATGCTGCTCGCATGGGTGCTGGTGCGCTACGAATTTCCCGGCCGCAGGTTGCTCGACGCGGTGGTTGATCTACCCTTTGCCTTGCCGACGGCTGTTGCTGGTCTCGCCCTTGTCACCGTATTTTCTGCCAATGGCTGGTTTGGCCGGTTTCTGGAGCCTATGGGCATCAAGGTTGCCTATGCGCCGTTTGGCATCGCCATTGCGATGATGTTTACCAGCATTCCCTTTGTCATCCGCACGGTACAACCGGTGCTGGAAGATGTGGCTGTGGATGTGGAGGAAGCGGCGCGCTCACTGGGGGCGACGAACTGGCAGATATTCAGCCGGGTTATCTGGCCTGCGATATTCCCGGCCTTTATCGCCGGATGCAGCCTGTCCTTTGCCCGCAGCCTTGGCGAATTCGGCGCCATCGTGTTTATTTCAGGCAATCTGCCTTTTGAAACCGAGGTCATGTCCTTGCTCGTGTTCATCCGGCTTGATGAATATGACTATCCGGCGGCAGCGGCAATCGCCACGGTCATGCTTGTCATGGCGTTCCTTATGCTCTTTGTCACCAATTCCATTCAAGCCCGGCAGCTTCGCTATGCAGACCGCAGCTGATCTCGCCACCACTGCGAAGCGGCAGTCGTCCCGGCGGCATGGCCAGCCCCCGGCGCGGGCATCGCATTGGGTGCTGATCCTGTCTGCCATGGCGCTGTCGGCGCTGTTCATTGGCGTGCCGATTGCGGTGATCTTCTCCTATGCGTTCCGCGAAGGCGTGGCGGTATATTTCTCGCAGATTACCCAGCCTGCCACACTGCACGCCATCTGGCTTACGGTGCTGACAGCCATTGTGGTTGTGCCCATCAACATGATTTTCGGTATCTGCGTGGCATGGCTCGTCACGCGCTTCCGCTTTCCGGGTCGCGGGCTGTTGATCACCTTTATCGAGATACCGTTCTCGGTCTCGCCGATTGTTGCCGGTGTGACCTATCTCTTTCTCTATGGCAGTCAGGGCCTGCTTGGGCCACTGCTTGAGAGTTATGACATCAAGATCATGTTTACGGTCCCCGCGATCTTCCTTGTCAGCCTGTTCGTCACCAGCCCGTTTGTGGCGCGCGAACTCATTCCGTTGATGCAGGCGCAGGGCAGCGAAGACGAGGAAGCGGCGATTACCCTTGGCGCAACCGGATTGCAGACCTTCTTCTACGTGACACTGCCAAATATTCGCTGGGCGCTGCTTTACGGCGCAGTTTTGTGTAATGCGCGCGTCATGGGCGAATTTGGCGCTGTGTCAGTCGTATCGGGTGCCATTCGCGGCCAGACCAACACGCTGCCATTGCAAATCGAACTGCTGTTCAATGATTACAATGTCACCGGGGCCTTTGCTGCCGCATCGACCCTGGCATTGATTGCTGTGGTCACGCTGATCCTGAAATATTTTCTGGAACGCAAACAGGCGGGTTAAGCGGCGCGTTTGGTGCGAAAAGTTTCATTCTGCCGCCGCATGGAATCCGCCAGAATATAACCTTCCGGCCAAGCACCAAAACCGCTGGCCACATTGATATGCCCGGCATTGCGCATGTCGACAAAGCCGGAGCCCCAGATTTCCGCCAGTGCCTGTGCCTTGTTGAACGACATATAGGGATCGTCACGGCTGGCGGCGACAATCGATGGAAAACTGAAAGCATGACGCGGCAGTGGCGCAAAGCTGCGGAATTTTTCGTCCTGCACGGCCATGCGCTCCGCATCCGCAGGCGCTACCAGCACGGCGCCAGCCACATGGGCGGCGGAGGGACGGCTGGCCAGATGCGCAACAAGAACGCAGCCAAGACTATGCGCAACGAGGATGGCGCCCGGCGTTTCGGAAATTCGGGCTTCAAGCACATGCAGCCATTGCGACAGGACCGGGTTCTCCCAGTCGTCCTGCTCAACAAGACGGGCAGTGTCGTCATCGGCCAGCCATTCGCGCTGCCAATGGCCTTTTTCGGAACCGAGATATCCCGGAATGATCAATGTTGTCATCAGGCGCTCATCCTTCCAGTTTCGGGAGGAAATGTTGAAGTCATCGCCTGAAAATAGGTGCCGAACCCCATTCATTGAAGGAATAGGGCACTAAAGAGTGCGAGGAATGGAAAATAAATCCAATGCAAAAATCCGAAACCGTGAAATCGCGCCGGATATTTGCTTCAGCTTTCGGTGTCTTTCTTGTACCAGCGCAACAGCAATTGCGAACGTTCGAAGAAGAGGACCACAAGCAGTGACAGGGCAAAGGGAATAAGCAGATAGAACAGGCGGAAGATGATGAGTGCAGCCAGTACATCGGCCTGATTCATATCGGGTAGACCAGTCAAAAACACAAGTTCCAGCACACCAAGTCCACCCGGTGCATGGGAAATCAGCGCCGCAGAGAATGAGATGAGGAAAATGCCCAGAATGATCAGGAAGCCGGGATTACCTGCCTCCGGCAGGGTGAAATAAATGATGGCGGCGGCACCGAGCAGTTCCACCGGCCCGACGATCAACTGCTGGGCGACGACGGTCAGCCTTGGATATTCCAGAGTGAATTTGCGGATGCGCAAGGGGCGCAATTGCAACCAGCTGCCGAAGACATAAAGCAACACAAACGCCAGGGCACCAAACCCCAGAAGGTAACTGACGTAAAGCGGCGTTTCATCGTTGAAACGTTGCAGAATCTCCGGCTCGATCAGAAGCACGACTGCACTCAGCGTTATTGTGCCGAGCATGAAAGTGAACGAACAGAAGGCGATGAGCAGCGCGATTTCCGCTGTGCTCATGCCTTGCGAGGAATAGGCACGATAGCGCACCACAGCGCCCGATATCATCGATGCGCCGATATTGTGCGAGAGGGCGTAGGTGGTAAACGAGCAAAGCGTGATGAAAAGCCACGAAATCTTGCGGCGCAGATGCAGAAGGGCGATGCGATCATAACCTGCGAGTGCGGCATAGGCGACGAGCGAACTGAGCGCGGCCAGAATCCAGCGATGGGCTGGAATGGCATAGAGGCTGTGGATTACGTCATCCAGCGATATGCTGCGCAACTCCCGGTAAAGGAGCCATGCGGAAACACCGACTGCGGCCAGTCCGATTACCGGCCATACATAATCCTTCAACTTCATGCTTATTCCTGCCTTGCCATTCTCACTGAGCGCTCTTTTCGAGCTTATTGACCCACTGGCGCATATCTTTACGCCGCTACCCCCATTTTCCTATCGTTATGCCGGTAACGGTTCCTCCGGCACAGGTTTGTCCAGATCGAGAATATGCGCGACTATACCACGGGCGATCTCGCGTTCACCCATGATCACTGCATCAGCACCGAGATCCTGCAAATGTTGCACCTCCGCATCGGAATGCGCCCGCGCCAGAATGCTGATTGATGGATTGGCAGCGCGCGCCTTGACGACGATCTGTCCCGCTTCAAACGCATTGGGAATGGCAATGATGAGTTGCCGGGCCTGTGCCAGATTGGCAGCGGCCAGAACATCGCCATTGGCAGCATTGCCAACGATGGTTTCCACCTCATCATCGCGTAGTTTCGCGACCGTCTTGTCTGCGTCTTCGATCACGAGAAACGACTTGCCTGCTTCTTTGAGCGCATCGCCCACGAGGCTGCCGACACGGCCATAACCGATCAGAACGGCGTGGTCTGTCAGGGTTGTCTGGTGCAGTTCCTCGACATCAGGCTCTTCGATCACAGTGACTTCCGGATCGGCCTCCTGCGCCGGTGCATAGCGTTTTTCCAGCCATGGTTTGAGATAACCCACCCCGGCAAAGACGAGGGGATTGAGCAGGATCGACAAGATTGCGCCGCCAAGAATGAGATCGCGTCCTTCCTCGGGCAACATGCCAAGGCCGACCCCCAGCTCCGCCAGAATGAACGAGAATTCGCCGATCTGCGCGAGGCTTGCTGAAATGATCAGGGCCGTTCCGGTTGGATAGCCAAACGCCAGAACAATGAAGAACGCCGCCAATGATTTGCCGACGACGATGATCGCGAGCGTGGCCAGAAGGGGCAGGGGATCGTTGATGATCGTCATCGGGTCGAACAGCATGCCGACGGAAACGAAGAACAGAACAGCGAAAGCGTCACGCAGTGGCAGGGATTCTTCCGCTGCACGGTGGCTCAGCTCGGATTCACTCATGATCATACCGGCGAAGAAGGCGCCAAGTGCCAGCGATACGCCGAAGAGCTTTGAGGCACCGAAGGCCACGCCGAGCGCAATGGCCAGCACCGCGAGCCTGAACAACTCGCGCGATCCGGTGTGTGCAATGGCGTGGAGCGTCCACGGAATGACGCGGCGGCCAACGATAAGCATGAGGGCCACGAAGGCGGCGACCTTGCCGAGGGTCAGGGCAATGATGCCGCCAATGCCAAGGTTGAAATAATTGGCGATCGGATCGCTGGCTGCGTGGACAATTTCAGCCGAAGGGTTTTTGCCATTGACGACACCGGCAATGGCCGGGAGCAACACCAGTGCCAGAACCATGGCAAGGTCTTCAACGATCAACCAGCCAACAGCGATGCGGCCGCGCTCCGTCTCGATCAGGCGGCGTTCCTGCATGGCGCGAAGCAGCACAACGGTACTGGCAACGGAGAGGGCGAGGCCAAAGACGAAACCAGCCTGCATGCTCCAGCCAAGTATCCAGGCGAGACCTGCACCCAGCAATGTGGCGACGATGATCTGGACGATGGCGCCAGGAATGGCGATGGCGCGGACGGACAGCAAATCCTTCAGAGAGAAATGCAGCCCGACACCGAACATCAGCAGAATGACGCCGATTTCGGCAAGTTCTGCGGCCAGTTCCTGATCGGCAACAAAACCGGGCGTGTGAGCGCCGGCAAGCACACCGGCAAGCAGATAACCGACAAGGGGAGGAACGCGCAGACGGTTGGCAATCGCACCGAATATGAAGGCCAGAACAAGGCCCACTACGATTGTCGCAATCAGCGGCGTTTCATGAGGCATATGTCGGTGTCTCCCCCTTGGATATGTTGAAAATAATCAAATCAAACTGTGAACAGCCAGAGCAGGTTTTATTTTTACTCAGGCGTTCCGCCTGTACATTCGGGTCAAATCCCCCGGATTCGGCAGAACGGCTACGCAAAAACAATAATTGCTCTATGACTGCCTCACTATTGCGTACACATGATGTCTTGCAAACAACTTTTGTCATTCTGCGGCGCAGGAAATGCAATTTTTTCCATACGCCGCAGATATTTAGCTTGGAGAGCTTAGACGAATGTCTGGTCAGCTCTTAACAGCAGGTGTTTCGCTGGAACCAATGCGATGTGTGTGGTTCTTTTCCCACCAGGTTCCCAGCAGCAGCAGGATAGGTGCTGCAATGAAGATCGAGGAACTGGTGGCAATGATCACACCGAACAGCATCGGCAATGCGAAGTTTTCCACTGCCTTGCCACCCCAGATTGCCATGGGGAGCATGGCAAGGAAGATGGTGGCGGAGGTGTAGATACAGCGCGCCAGCGTCTGGTTGATACTCATGTCGATGATCTGGCGCAGTGGCATCTTCTTGTGGATGCGCAAATTCTCACGCATACGGTCATAAACCACGACCTTATCGTTCACGGAGTAACCGATCATCGTCAAAAGCGCGGCAATGGCGGTGAGGTTGAAGTCCAGTCCCATCAGCGCGAAGAAGCCTACTGTCTTCGTCGTATCGAGGATCAGCGTGGCAATCGCACCAAGGGCAAAGTGCCACTCAAACCGCCACCAGATGTAGAGCAGCATGGCGATACTGGCGAGAATAACAGCCAGAACGCCTGACCGTGCCAGTTCCTGACTGACTTTTGGTCCAACGACCTCCGAGCTTTCGATCTTCACACCCGGATCGAGCTTTTCGACCGCTGCCTTGACCTTGGTCACAGCAATTGTCTGGGCTTCCTCGCCGCCATCCTGACGCTGAACGCGAATCAGCACCTGACTGTCGCTGCCAGCCTGCTGAAGCACGACCTCACCGAGGCCCAGCTCTTCAAGCGAACTGCGCATGGTAGCCAGATCTGTTGGCTTCGAGGTTGCGATCGCTACCTGAATGCCGCCCTTGAAGTCGATGCCGTAATTGAGACCCGGATGAATAAACAGGATAATAGAGGCAATCGACAGGAAGATCGAAACGCCGATACCAAAGAAACGCGCATTCATGAAGGAGATATTCGTGGTCTCCGGAACGAGCTTGATCACATGTTCGATGCTGATCGTCTTCATCTTGCGGCGGCGGACGATGGCCGTCATGACGATACGCACGACCGTAACGGCAGTGAACATTGAAATGAGCGTGCCGATAAGCATGGTCACGGCAAAACCACGGATCGGGCCTGAGCCGAACAGGAACAGCAGCAGGGTGGAAATCATGTGGGTAACGTTCGCATCAACGATGGTTGCGTAGGCGTGTTTGAAACCACGATCCACGGCAGCCATGGCACCGATGCCTTTGCGGGCTTCTTCCCGGATACGCTCATTGATCAGAATGTTCGCATCAACGGCAAAACCGATACCGAGAATGATAGCGGCGATGCCGGGCAGGGTGAGCGTCGCGCCGATAAGGGTAAGAACACCGAATGTCAGGATGACGTTAAGCGCCAGAGCCAGATTGGCGATGAAGCCCCATGTTCCGTAAAGAACGAAGATAAAGCCAACGACGAGGGCAAAACCGATAAGACCCGTCAAAATACCCATCTTGATGACGTCGCCGCCAAGATCAGGGCCAACAGTACGCTCTTCGATCACCGTCAATGGTGCGGGCAGGGCACCGGCACGCAACAGGGCCGCAGTGGTAACAGTGTCCTGAACAGTGAAGTTACCGGTGATCTGACCGGAGCCGCCGGTGATTGGAACCTGAATGACCGGAGCGGTCAGCACCTTGCCGTCGAGAACGATGGCGAAGGGGCGTCCGACGTTCTGGCTGGTGATATCGGCAAACTGACGGGCGCCGACATTGTCAAAGCGGAACGAAATGATCGGCTGGTTGGTCTGCGTATCGAAGGCAGCGCGGGCGTCGGTCAGACGTTCACCACTCAGCGCAACGCGATCTTCAACAGGATAGGTCTGTCCCGGGTTCTTTGCATCGGGCAGGATGGAAATGCCGGGGGGCGGTGTATCGCCGTAATTGCCATTAGCAACCATGTGGAATGTCATCTTGGCCGTACTGCCGAGCAGAGCGCGCAGCTGTGACGGGTCCTGAAGGCCCGGAAGCTGGACGACAATACGGTCTGAACCGACGCGCTGGATGGATGGTTCGGCAACGCCGACCTGATCGACGCGGCGGCGAACGATTTCAAGGCTCTGGGTCAGGGCGTTATCGAGCCTGTCCTTCATGCCGGCTTCCGTCAGTGTCAGGCGGATTGTATTGTCGGCAGTTGTAATGTCGATGTCGCTGACCGGAGCGGCGAAGCCAATCTGTGTAACCTGCGCGGTCAGTTCTTTCAGAACAGTCACGGCGCGGTCGCGCTGTGCCTGATCAGCAATGGTGACGATGACGGAATCACCGGCAATACGGATTGACTGTGCCTGAATGCGCTCCGTGCGCAGCTTGTTGCGCGCATCATCCAGCATGGCGCGGATGCGGTCTTTTTTCAGCGCTGCGGCGTCAACTTCGAGAACGAGGTAGGAGCCGCCGCGAAGATCGAGACCAAGCGAAATCTGCTTCTTGGGCAGCCAATTCGGCAGGACATCAAGCTGTGCCTTGGTGAAAATATTGGGCAACGCGAGGATGATGCCCGCAATAATGATGAAAATATAGGTTCCCAGAACCCATTTCGAAGTGCGCATGTCAGTGTTCCGTTATGAATTGCGGCCCTGCTGCCGAGAGATGATCACATCTGTTCCGGGCGGCTTGCCGATGGTGTTGTGTTGGGACCGTTGCTGAGCAACGAATGGTCTCAAGCAAGGGCGAGAGGAGGTGCCCGCGCGCTGAAAACGCTTATTTGTTCAAGCACAAGGCCCGAACCTGTTTCCAATGGAGAAGCGGACTGTCTGCTGATCAGGACGAGTTCGTTCCCGCCAGGCAATAGGCCATCGTGGGAATCCGTGCCTGCCCGCATACCGCTTTTGATTTTCAGGTGCAGAGCTTCCAGTGCGGCAATGCGCATGGAATTTTGCACGGGCCCTGACCGGTTATCACTCTCATGGGCCAGACGTGCATCATCGCGAACCGGCGTACTGGCACGGTTGTTGCGCAAATCCGTTTCGGGAGCAGCGATATAGACCGCGCCAAGCGTCGCAATCAGCCAGAAAATAGAAATCAGCAGCGGAGCGGACCCACGCCTTCCTGATTTGCCATTTCTGCTAAAGCCCATATGCGTTTCCAATAGCTCATTGTCGCGGCCGAACCGGCCTCGTTGCGACTCTATTTATGAAGTCCGGCAAGCTGAGTCACTTAAAATCGTCGTGTGTGTGGCCAATTGGATGAAAAACCCGGCCTTTTCATGGTTTGGGCGCAGGAATCGGGTGGTTGTTCTGGCTCGATCAGGTTTTCCTGTTGATGCAACGTAAAATGATCGAGGAAACGGCGATGGCTGGACTGCGCGATGTCGACTGGAATGCAGCAGAAGCGGAAATGGATGCCTCCGGCTGCACGATCCTTCGGAGTGTGTTGACGCAGGAGGAATGCGAGACGCTGGCAGACAGCTATCCTGATGATACGATTTTCCGCAAGCGCATCATTATGGCCCGGCATGGTTTCGGGCAGGGCGAATACAAGTATTTCTCCTATCCGCTGCCTGAGATTGTGCATGGCTTGCGTGAAGCGCTCTATCCGCCGCTGGCTGGCATCGCCAATCGCTGGAACGAGCATATGGGCATCGATATCCGCTATCCTGATGAGCATCAGGCATTCATCGAGCGTTGTCATGCGGCGGGGCAGGACAGGCCAACACCTCTGCTGCTTGAATATGGTGCGGGAGATTACAATTGCCTGCATCAGGATATTTACGGGGTGCATGTGTTTCCCCTGCAGGTGGCATTTTTGCTCAAAGAACCCGGCAGGGATTTTACCGGCGGCGAGTTTGTGCTGACCGAGCAGCGACCGCGTATGCAATCGCGCGCGGAAGTGGTGCCGCTGAAACAGGGCGATGGTGTGGTCTTTCCCGTCAGCCAGCGACCGGTCAAAGGCTCGCGCGGCTATTACCGCGTAAACATGCGCCATGGGGTCAGCCGGGTCCGCAGCGGCAAACGCAATACGCTGGGGATTATTTTTCATGATTCCAAGTAGGTAGGTGAGTAGTCCGTGGTTCGTGGTTCGACAAGCTTGTCTGTTAGAGATGGTATAATGTGAAGAGGTCCACGTACCC